>JADKHS010000027.1 GCA_016721605.1 Nitrosomonadales bacterium | reverse complement strand
TGTGGGACTATTGGCGATAGACCTGCCCAAGCTGCCAATTTATGAATATTTGACTCGCCAACTCCTGTTGACTTTTAGATTTAGTGATTGAATGCTGCGAGAATCGTTCCCGCACACAACATACCACTCATTACCGCGCTTTCTAGCGTAGCCGGATACTCTCCCGCCACATAATCGCCCGCTAACAATACATTGGCAATTTGTGTGGTATGGGCAGGGCGAAGCAGGTTTGTTTCACAGGAGAAGGTGGCGCGTTTTCTGCAATAACTTTGTGCCACACAGGCGCTTCCATTATTCCAAGTTGCTCACACAATTCTTGTGCCACTTTCTGCGCCAGCAATTCATGCTTTAAATTCTGATGTTTCCCTTGTGCGCTAATAACGGCGGCGATGAGGCCACGCTGTCCGGCGATTTGTCCTTTATCAAACAGCCATTGGGCAAAGCAGCGGTCTAAACCCAGCATTGGGTGCGGCAAACATACATGTTCGGGATATTGCAGATACACGGTATAAATGGGTTGATACGGAATAGCTGTAATCTGTTCAGCTATCAATGCAAGTTGCGGCACGGTACGGAATAGCCGCGCAGCCGAAATGGGCGAAGTTGCACAAATGACATGGCTGAATAGCTCAGTGCGCGCAGCGGACAGTAGCGTTTGGCGGGTAGTTAACCTGATTTCGTCGCCGTTTGGAATGATGGCTTCTACGCTGCAAGCGGTAAGCACCGTGCCCCTATGTTGTTTGACATATTCGGCCGCCCGCTCTGGAAATAGTGCCGTGAAATCTATGCGTGGCAGCAGCATGTCGCTATCGTTGCGCACACCGTTTAGGCTATCGCGTAATACGTTCAGTAACACCTGAGCGGAAGCAATATGCATCGGCGTGTTAAGTGCAGAGATGCAGAGCGGTTCCCATAGTAATCGTATTAGTCCATCACTTTGTCCATGCATGCGTAACAATTCAAATACACTGATGTCGTGTAGCAAGGTGAAATTAATGTGCCTCAGCGCCAGCATAAATCGTGCGGCACGCAGCCGTTCGCCAAATGACAATCCCTTTGCGCTGAGCAGTCCAACCAGTAAATGGAGTGGGGCAGGCAGATGGGGTGCTTTTAATGCAAAGCGATTGTGCAAGGTGAGTTGCAGCGGCAAACGCAGGAAGTCGTGCTCGACGTTACCGCCGACTTGTTCAATAAGCTGCAATGTATGGCGATAGCAGCCAAGGAGGATGTGCTGGCCGTTATCGAGTTGAACATTGTTATGCCACACGCCGCGCGCGCGGCCGCCGAGTTGCTTGGCGCTTTCGAATACCGTAACCGGAATATTTGCCGCAGCGAGCGTAACGGCGGCGGCCATGCCGGCGTAGCCGCCGCCAATAATGGCGACATGGTGATTTTTATTATTGCTCACAATACCAATTTTTGTTCGGTTTGGGCGTAGCGAAGTACAGGAAATTAATTTTTCACCCAAGTCTTCCATGCCAGCCATAGTTTGTGCAGCGGAGTGAGCGAGACGCGTTCTTTTAACACATGACAACCACTGTCAACGATTTCTTCCAGAGTAGTCCGATAAATTGCTGCCATGATCAGGCCAGTGCGCTGCGATTTGCGGTCTGCAGCGGGCAGTTGCTCGAGTGCCCGCTGGTAATGCGTTGTGCGCGGTCAACCTGAAACTGCATTAGTTTTTGAAAACCTTCGCTTTCTTGTTATCAAGAATATCGTTGACGTGTACGCCAAAAGCGCCAACTCACCAAGTGGCAGGTAGATGCGCCCGCGCCGGGCGTCTTCACCCACGTCACGGATGATATTGGTAAGCTGGAAAGCGAGGCCAAGATCGTGCGCATATTTAAGCGTATTAGGATCAGTGTAGCCAAAAATTTCCGCAGCGAGCAGCCCCACTACCGAGGCGACACGATAACAATACTGTTGCAAGGCTTTGAAATCGGCATATTGGTGTTGTTGCAAATCCATTTCCATGCCGTCGATGATTTCGTGGAAATGTTCTTGTGGCAGGCTGTACTGTTTAACCACCGGCACCAATGCCCGTGCAACCGGATGCTGCGGCGTGCCCGTGTAAATAGCGGCCACTTCGGTGCGCCACCACGCCAGCGTAGCGCGTGCCACGTTCTCATCTGAATTTTCGTCCACAACATCGTCTACTTCGCGACAAAAAGCATACAACGCTGTGATAGCGCGGCGTTTGTCTGACGGCAGAAACATAAAACTGTAATAAAAGCTCGAACCGCTTTGGGCTGCCTTGTCTTTGCAATACTGATCTGGAGTCATGTTAAGTAGTAATCAAACGGTAACTGGCCAAACTATCTATTTAGGGCACCCTTTAAAAGCTGAATGGCGCACTTTTCCCCAGCATAATAACCCAGTCAAATGGACGCAACACAGGACGCTGGCGAAACATGTCGAACTGCACGGCTTCAAGTTTGTCGAGTATGCGATTGCCGCCCGCAATGATGAGCCTCATCTCAATACCGATACGGCCAGTCAATATACTGCCAAGAGGGGCGCCGCTACGCATCATGTCACGTGTGCGCTGAACCTGAAACTGCATAAGTTGTTGCCATTCCTTATCTACGCGGCCATCCGCGATATGCGCTTCAATTACGCCGAAGTGCGCCATTTCATCCTGCGGCAAATAGATGCGGTCGATGGCATAATCTTTTGTTACATCCTGCCAGAAATTGATGAGTTGCAGACTGGTACAGATAGCGTCGGAATATTGCAGATTTGGGGGGCTAGCTTCTTCATACAGATGTAACAACAACCTGCCAACTGGATTAGCGGAACGGCTGCAATAATCCAGCAATTCGTCGAAATTGGCGTAACGTTTTTTGAGTACATCCTGCGAAAAAGCGTCAAGCAGATCGTGGAATAATTGCAGCGGCAACTGATGCCGCGCAATGATGTCCGCCAAGTCGCAAAACAAAGGGGTAAGCGGTGTTTCATTGGCCGCAATGCGCTTGAGTTCACCGCGAAACCCATCAAGTGCCGTAAAACGCTCTTCATTTTGGAGATCACCCTCATCGGCAAAATCGTCAGCCTGACGGGCAAAATGGTAAATTATTTCAACTGCCCGCCGCAAACGTTTAGGCAGAAGAATGGAAGCGACGGGAAAGTTTTCGTAGTGATTGACGGCCATTTTGGGACAAGCTTTGATCAGTGATTCTCGTGTTGATGGGAATTTAGGACACAGCAAACTGTGAGGGTAATGGCCGCTACGCAGTCCATGCTTGCACTAAATAAATGTACGCGGTGATGTCACCTTAGATATTGGCGGAAGTTTGCTGATGTGACAATGCTCCGGTTAGTCCGACGTGGGGTAGCGGTAATAGATAGTATTCAGATGTCGCGCAACGTCTTCAACGTCTTCATTATTCCACCCAAGTTTTGCAATTCCCTGCCAACGCTGTACTTCCGACTGTAGACTTGCTAAGTCAGTAACGAGCTTCATTTCCCGCCAATGAACTTGGGTGCTGTGGCAAGCAATGCAATGCGTTGAATACAACAACTCCCCACGTGCAGCGTTGTGTATTAATTGTGCTTCGGCATTAGCGAAATTTCCGAACAAGGTGAACAGCACGGCGAGTATCAATTTTTGAAACATGTCGACCTCCCAGTAAACGTTAATATACGGTTCAGTATATACCCCCCATAAGGTTTTGTCGCCTGGCACCCGTGGTACTCATGGCGGAAGAGCGATCGTTGAAAAGGCTTTCAAGCGCGGTTAACGCTTTTTGGCAACTACCAGCAGTGCAGAATCAAAAACGACGATTATTTGGCTGATATTTAATGGAAGAAAAGCGGAGAGCTGGCATTAACGGCTTCGATAGCTGTCATCAAGTTGATGCATGGCATGTTCGGCTGAAGCATGATCTATAACGAAGATAAGTGTAGTGCAGGGACGTTATTTTTCCTCCCCAATGAGTGGTTTGCGTGTAGATTTTGCCAAATATACCCGCGCGAAAGTTAAGATTACCTCGCGCACCACCTTGCGTTGCGGAACGGGTAACGCGAGGAAAGCCTCGAATAATTCACGTTCCTGGTAGCCGATGCCATCGTCCCAACGGGCGCGCGATTCTTTGATTTGCTGCTTGATTTCCAAGCCAAAAGTCAATTCTTCGGGTGGAATATGTAACCACTTTGCTAAAACTTCAATCTTGTCCAGACGCGGAATGGATTGTCCCTTTAACCATTTGTTCACGCCGTGTAACGTAACCCCCTTGCCGTAATAACGTTGGTTGAATTCCCGCTCCAACACGGCAGCTTCAGCTTTATAGCCTGCTTTCTCTATTGCTATACGTAACCGTTCGGCAAATTTTTGTTGTGACGTTTTCATATGGTTACGTTACTAAGTTGTAACAGCAGCAACGTAACCCACATAAAAGTTCAGCCATGATATAAACTATTAGTTACGTAATTAACGTAACTAATCACGATGGCCAAAAGTCTGTTGGAGCAACTCCCCGAAATCGTCGCCAATGGCCGCAAGGAGGCCGAACGCATTCTGCAAAGCATCGAAGGCCGCCACCGCATCAATCTGCAAACCCGCGAATGGGTACTGCCTGCCAAAGACAGTACCGAACAAGATTGGATTACCAGCAATACACGCCAAGGCCACCTGCAAGATGCGGCTGATGCGGCATGGACTAACCGCCTGATCTACGGCGATAACTTGCTGGCAATGGCCGCGTTGCTGGCGGGTGACGAGCAAACACCCAGCCTGCGCGGCAAGGTGGATTTGATTTACATCGACCCGCCGTTCGATTCCAAAGCTGACTACCGCACTAAGGTCACGCTACCCGGCATGGAATTGGAGCAAAAGCCCACCGTGATTGAGCAGTTCGCTTACTCGGACACTTGGTCAGACGGTACAGCGTCTTACCTCGTCATGATTATTCCGCGCCTCATCCTGATGCGTGAACTGTTGAGCGACAGCGGTTCGATTTACGTGCATCTGGACTGGCATGTGGGGCATTACGTGAAGATTGTAATGGATGAGGTTTTCGGTAAGGATCAGTTTAGAAATGAAATTGTATGGACTTATGGCGGCAAAGGATTGGTCAATGCAAAATCAAACTACGTGCGAAACTACGCGCACATCTACATGTATTCGAAGAACACAGCTCCGTATTTAAATTTACGATCCGGTCTGGTATCTGAATCAGTCCTAAAACGATTTGGAAAGTACATGAATGAGAATCATCAAATTACGTTTGAGGCTCTCAGAAACAGCAATGATGCTTTGGAGTTGCAAAAGGCTACTGAGGCGTTCATTAGCCGGAACGGCTCTTTCCCAAACGATGCAGACATAGCGCGTGATTACAGCAAGGGTGGACTTTTAAAGGACATCTGGGATGACATTGCTATAGTTCGAGAAAACGAGATATACGACGAATATGTTGGGTATGCCACCCAAAAGCCTGAAAAACTCCTCGACCGGATCATCCAAGCCTCATGTCCCGAAAATGGCCTTGTCGCCGACTTCTTCGGCGGCTCCGGCACCACCGCAGCTGTGTCGGAAAAACTGGTCGTCGCTGGATCACTTCCGACCTTGGCAAACCAGCCTGCATGGTGATGCGCAAGCGGCTGATCGACCAGAACGCGCAGCCGTTTTTATACCAGGCCATCGGCGACTATCAGGTGGAGGCAGCCAAGTCGACACTGGGGCGCGGCTTTCGCATGGGCGATTTGTCGCAGATCGTGCTGTCGCTGTTTGGCGCATTGCCGCTGCCACCGGAAGATTCACCGCAACGCAACCTCGGCCACATTACCGCTGGCGGCAGCAAGACGCTGGTGCTGGCCGATTCGCCCAACAAGCTCACCGGCGCGGCTACACTGAAAAAAGCCATCGCCCAGCGCGATAACCTGATGGGCGGCTGGGATCGGGTGGTGGTGCTGGGTTGGAACTTTGAGCCTTCGATAGGCGAGACCATCACTGCGCTGAATGACAGCCGTCTTGAAGTGCTGGTGATTCCGCCGGACTTGATGGACAGGTTGAAGAAAAAAGGCGGGTTGGACAAGCTCAAAGGCTCGGTGCGGTTTTCTTCGTTGCAGTATTTGACCATCAAGCCGGTAGAGCGGGTACGTCATTCCCGCGCAGGCGGGAATCCAGGTAATGAAAAAATCTCCTCGCAACGCGAGGAACAAAACCACAAAGACTGTTTGATAAACCAGCTGGATTCCCGCCTGCGCGGGAATGACGAAGAGGAGGAAATCCTGACCGTGCAACTGGATAACTACGTGTTGCTATCGCCCGAAGCGATCAATCTGGATGAGTCCAACCGCGTCAAGTTACAGGCGGTCATCAATCAGGAGCCGCTGGCGTTGATTGAATACTGGGCGGTTGATCCCGACTATGACGGCAAGGTGTTCCGCTCGGTGTGGCAGGATTATCGCGGCAACACAGACAACGACGGCGACCCGTTGCGCGTGGTGACGAAGGCAGTGTTGACGCTGCCCGCAAAACACGGCGCGAGGCGGAAGTGGTGGTATCAGTGGCGTTGCCGCGTGAAATTTGAAATGCGTGTGGCGTCGTCTATCGCCAATTCAGGGATGGCGTCAGGCTCATTCCCATTTCCACTTGCGCCACTTTCAGTCATATATGTTCTGCAATTCAACCAGTACTGGGGCGTTTGCCCGAAGGCTCGGCCAAGACGCAAGGCCATTTCAGCAGTGACAGGGCGACTGCCATTAAGCAGGTGCGAGACACGCATAGGGAAACGCTGATGGCTTTAGCAAAGGAAGTTTGCGTCATCCCCAGATCTTCCAGAATTTCGCGCAGAAACTCGCCGGGATGAATAGGGGGCATACCGTTCGTAACAGATTTGGTTTTCAAGTGCATTTCTCCTTGGTAACAAAATTACGTAATTTTCTCTGCGGCAAACGGCATGAAAAATTGTCAGTGGTAATCAACAATTTCAACATCCAGCGCATCGCCGCCTACAAAACGAAAGCACAGCCGCCACTGGTCATTAATTCGTACGCTCCATTGACCGCTGCGATTTCCGCCCAAGGGTTCAAGCCGATTGGACGGTGGTATGCGCAAGTCTTCCACCATTGTCGCCGCATCGAGCTGTGTCAAGCGCTTGACGACACGGCGCAAAATGTCCGGCGGCAAGCGGCGCGATTTACCTGTGGCAAACAGGCGCTCAGTTTCGGTGTCGGCAAAATTTTTAATCACATTTAAATATAAACAATTTGTTTATAGAAAGCAACTATGCCTGAAGTCGATGAGCAACTGGCACTCTCCGCAGGATTGACCGCCAAAACCAATCAACTTTGCCTTGATTTGGAATATGGGGTGGCGGATATTTACGAACTGGTCACGCCTGCCACGGCAGAGTTGCTGAAGTGGTGGTTTGGCGAGGACATGGTCGCTGCGCGTAGCACGTTGAATTTTCATGCGGGGCAACGACAGGCGATACTCAACGCAATCGTCGCGCATGAGGTTCTGAAATCCAATAGTTTGCTCGATCTCTATCAACAGGCTGCACCAGATGCACTGTTAACTGGTGGCCGGTTGAATGAAGTAGCGCAAGCTAAACACGCGCATCCCAAATATTGCCTGAAAATGGCGACCGGAACGGGCAAAACCTGGGTGCTGCAAGCCTTGCTGATCTGGCAGTTGCTCAATAAAACGGCGGCCCAGGCGCAAGGAATCGACGACCCGCGATTCACACGCCAGTTTTTAATCGTTGCGCCGGGATTGATTGTATATGACCGTTTGCTGGATGCGTTTTGCGGCAAGCAAATTGACGGTGTGCGCAACTTTGCCACGTCGGATGTGGCGCAGTTTGCCGAGTTGTTTATTCCCGAAGCATACCGTGAACGGGTGTTTGGTTTTGTACGCGGCAATGTGTGCGGCAAATCAGAGATTGGCCTGAAGGCCACGGGCAACGGCATGATCGCCATCGCCAACTGGCATTTGCTGGCTGATGTGGACGAAACGGAAAATGAAGAGGAAATCGCGGCACCGGGCGCA
Source organism: Nitrosomonadales bacterium (assembly GCA_016721605.1). GTDB lineage: Bacteria > Pseudomonadota > Gammaproteobacteria > Burkholderiales > Gallionellaceae > Nitrotoga. Next base: position 20,616 of record JADKHS010000027.1, on the reverse strand, counting down.
ATACTGGAGCCGCAACAAATAATTAATGCCGTGCTGCCGCTCACACCGGGGCGCGCTACCGGCAACAGCCTGGATATGTTGGACCGTCGCTACGCGCGCGGGAATGTACTGGAGTTTCTGGTCGGGTTGCCGGATTTGATGGTGTTCAACGATGAGGCGCATCATATCCACGAGCTGAAGAAAGAAGGTGAGACGAGCGAGGTGGAATGGCAGAAGAGCCTGAACCGCATTGCCGTGAGTAAAGGCCGCCGCTTTGTGCAGATGGATTTTTCCGCCACACCCTATAACGATGTCGGATCAGGCAAGAACAAACGTAAAAGCAAACTGTACTTTCCGCACATCATCACTGACTTTGATTTGAAAAGTGCAATGCGCGCCGGGTTGGTGAAATCGCTGGTGCTGGACAGGCGCAAGGAAATCGGCGCGCTACCGCTGGAATTCAAGGCTGAACGGGATGAGGACGGTAACCCCAGCTTGAGCGAAGGCCAGCGGGTGATGTTGCGCGCCGGATTGCAGAAATTGAAAAAGCTGGAGGTGGATTTTGCGCGCATTGATCCGGTTCGCCATCCGAAAATGTTGGTGGTATGTGAGGACACCACGGTATCGCCGCTGGTAGCGCAATTTCTGTGCGATGAAGGTCTGCCCGAGGACGAAGTGATGTCCATTGATTCGGGCAAAAGGCCGAACTGGGCGAGAAAGACTGGGCTCCAGTGCGCGAGCGTCTATTCAGCGTGGATCAGCACGCTACGCCGCGTGTGATCGTCAGCGTGTTGATGTTGCGCGAAGGATTCGACGTAAATAATATCTGCGTGGTCGTGCCACTGCGCTCCTCGCAAGCCCCGATTCTGCTGGAACAAATTATCGGACGTGGCTTGCGGCTGATGTGGCGCGACGAAGAGTATGCCGACCTCAAACGCGAGAACCGCGAGCGTATCAATACCGGGCTTGAGCCGAGCAGCCTGATCGATATTCTTTCCATCGTTGAGCATCCAGCCTTCCAATCGTTTCACAACGAATTGAACGAATTGATGGCTGAAGGGTTAGCTGGTACGACAACCGAAGACAGCGACAATACCAATAGTACGGGCGATGTAATTGCGGCGGAGTTGCGCGATGGATTTGAGCAATATGATTTCGCGATCCCGCACATTTTTCGTGAAGAGGAATCTTTTCTGGAACACCACACGCCGGACTTGGCGGCATTGCCTACTTTTACTGCCATGACGCTAGCGCAGCTCGCCGGGTTACTCGGCAAAGGCGACACTTTTATTTCGCAGGATTTGCAGAGCAGTACGCTGTTTGGTGATTATCGCGTTGAGGGCGCGGTGATGAATGTCAGCGGCTATAACGATTTTCTGGCACGACTGACACGCCGTATCAGTCAAGCATTAAGCCAGCCACTGCCCAAAGGCAACAAGACAGCTACGCATCTGGCGAGCCCGTATTTGCAGGCCAATACCGCCGAGTTGACTGGCTGGCTGGATGGCTACATCCGGGGCTATCTGTTCGGTGAAACATTCAACCCGATGGAGGGGAAAACTGGCGCGTGCTGTTATTGCAGCCAGTGATCGACCACATCAGCAAGGTATTGGCCGTGGCGTTGATCGAATCGCAACATCAGGACGTGGTGGGCGAAACCGAAGTGGACTATCACAACTTATCAAAAGTCCCAAAATTGATGATGCGCGAGAGCAACTCGCTGCCAGTCACCAAATGCATCTACGGGCGGTTGCCATTCCCTGCACGCAACGGTGGACTGGAACGTGCCTTCATCGAATGGGCGCAAACTGACTCGCAAATACTCGCCTTCTGCAAGGTCAGCGAAACACGCCATAATTTCGTGCGCCTGCGCTACGTGAAGGAAGACGGCTTGCCCGCGTTTTACTCGCCCGATTTTCTGGTGCGCACCGGGGACGCGGTTTATTTGGTGGAAACCAAGGTTCCAGCAACAAACCATTCATCCAAACGTACAAAGAAAGCTGAAGGCCGCCACAGCTTGGTGTGGTCGCATCAACAGTTTGGATGCTGAATTGCGTGGCGGTATACCCTGGCACTACGTGTTGTTGGGTGAGGCCATATTCCATGAATGGCGCAGTAAGGGAGCACGGCTGGGCGAGTTGCTGAACTACGCCCGTGTGCGCCCGCTGGCAGATGCATCAACGCAGGGGCGGCTATCGCTGTCATAAATAAGGCATGCAGGAAAACGCGTAGCAAATTCCAAATCAACCCGAAAATCAAGTGTAAAAAAGCAAAGCGGCATAAAGGCCAGTAGAATGACGCCTCAACCCGTCTTCTGAATATCCGTGCAACAACGATTCAGCGATCACCTCTTCAAACGCTTGGCGTGAGGTCGTGTACCTACAAATGTATGACATTAAGGAAAACGAAATGCTGCCATCTGCCGCTGCCTTGACACCAGAAGAACTCCACTTGATTGACGCTTACTGGCGCGCCGCTAACTATCTTTCCGTCGGACAAATTTACCTGTTGGACAATCCGCTTTTAAAAATGCCACTGGAGCTGGCGCACATCAAGCCACGCTTGCTGGGCCACTGGGGCACTACACCGGGGCTCAACTTTATCTACGCGCATATGAACAGAATTATCAAAGCGCATGGCCTCAACATGTTTTTGTCGCTGGCCGGGCCACGGCGGCCCAGCTGTGGTGGCCAACACATATCTCGAAGGCACGTATAGCGAACTGTATTCCAATATTTCCCGGGACGAAGAAGGCATGCGGCAACTGTTCCGGCAATTTTCTTTCCCGGGCGGGATACCTAGCCATGCCGCACCGGAGACACCTGGTTCCATCAACGAGGGGGGAGAGCTGGGCTATTCGCTGTTCCATGCGTATGGCGCGGTGTTTGATAACCCCGATCTCATCGCCTGCTGCGTGGTTGGGGATGGAGAAGCGGAAACCGGGCCGCTGGCCACTTCTTGGCATTCCAACAAATTCCTCAATCCCCGCACGGACGGCGCTGTATTGCCCATCCTGCATCTCAACGGCTACAAAATCGCCAGTCCGGCCATACTCGCCCGCATCAGTCGGGAAGAACTGGCGAATTTATTTGCGGGCTATGGCCACAAGCCTTATTTCGTGGAAGGTGACGAGCCTGAAGTCATGCACACACTCATGGCCGCTACTCTCGATGCGGTGATCGCCGAGATTCGCGATATCCAACGCAAAGCGCGCGAGGGCAGCTTGATGGATCGCCCACTCTGGCCCATGATCGTGTTGTGCAGCCCCAAGGGATGGACCGGCCTGAAAGAGGTGGACGGAAAGAAAACCGAAGGCTATTGGCGCTCGCATCAGGTGCCGTTCGGCAACATGGAGAAGCCGGAACATGTGCGGCTGCTGGAGAGCTGGATGAAATCCTACCGGCCTGAAGAGCTGTTCAATGACAATGGTACGCTTAAACCCGAGTTGGCGGCGCTCGCCCCGGCTGGGGATCGCCGCATGGGCGCCAATCCCCATACCAACGGTGGTATGCTGCTGCGCGACTTGCGTCTGCCGGATTTTCAGGATTATGCGGTGGCGGTAGATTTACCCGGCAGCAGTATGGCTGAATCTACTCGGGTAATGGGGGACTTTCTGCGCGATGTAATGCAGAAGAACCGCGATAATTTTCGCGTGTTCGGCCCGGACGAGACCGCTTCCAATCGGCTGGGTGCGCTGTTCGAAGTGACAGACCGCGCCTGGATGGCGCTGCGCTATGATTTCGACGATCATCTCGCGCCCGATGGCCGGGTAATGGAAATCCTATCCGAACACGCTTGCCAGGGTTGGTTGGAAGGTTATCTGCTCACTGGCCGCCACGGACTGTTCTCGTGTTATGAAGCCTTCATCCACATCGTGGATTCGATGTTCAATCAGCATGCCAAATGGCTCAAGGTGTGCCGCGAAATTCCCTGGCGCCGTCCCATTGCCTCGTTAAATATCTTGCTCACCTCGCACGTCTGGCAACAGGATCACAACGGCTTCTCGCATCAGGATCCTGGCTTTATCGACCATGTCATGAACAAGAAGGCGGATATTATCCGCGTCTATCTGCCTCCAGACGCCAATACGCTACTTTGTGTTACCGACCAATGCCTGCGCAGCCGCAATTTGGTGAATGTCATTGTCGCCGGTAAACAACCCGCGCAACAATGGCTGGATATGAAAGCCGCCATTAACCACACCAGCGCAGGTATCGGCCTTTGGGAATGGGCCTGCAACGACCAGGCCAGCGAGCCGGATGTGGTTTTGGCGGCGGCGGGCGATGTGCCCACACTGGAAATGTTGGCGGCCATAGACATCTTGCGCCAGCTGACGCCGGAACTAAAATCCGCTTTATCAACGTGGTCGACTTGATGACCCTGCAACCGCAGGAGGAACACCCACACGGTTTGTCCGGCAAGGAATTCGATTCCCTGTTTACCACCGGCAAGCCGATCATTTTCGCCTACCACGGCTATCCGTGGTTGATTCATCGCCTGACTTATCGCCGTACTAACCACGACAATCTTCACGTGCGCGGCTACAAAGAAGAAGGCACCACTACCACACCATTTGACATGGTTGTGCTCAACACCCTTGACCGTTTTCATTTGGTAATGGATGTGGCAAACCGGGTACCGAAATTGCAGGCACAAGCGGCACACATCAAACAGCGTATGCGCGACAAACTCAACGAACACACGCAATACATTCACCAGTTCGGCCAAGATATGCCTGAAATACGCGACTGGAAATGGCCACAATGAGCTATGCAATCCTCACCATTAACAGCGGTTCATCCAGCCTTAAGGCAAGCCTGTTTCGCGTCGACGGCACGCGCCGGGACTGGCGCTACGCCTATGCCGGAAAAAAATTCCCGCATAATCACGCTGATTTTTTTGACGCACTGCTGAATGATCTAGGTGGTGAAGTGCCGGACGCAATTGGCCACCGCTTCGTACATGGCGGCGAAGCAATCGATTCAGCGCGACTCCTCGATGCGGCAGAAGTCAAGCGACTGAATGCCATTACACATCTTGCGCCGCTGCACATGCCGGGCAATCTGCTCGGGGTGGAGCTGTGCCGGGCGCGATTGGACGCGCCGCAAATAGCCTGTTTCGATACCGCATTTCACCACACCATGCCGGAATTGGCGCGGCGCTTGCCGATTCCGTGTGATCTTGGCATACGGCGCTACGGATTTCACGGTCTCAATTATGCTTACATCGCCTCTAAACTTCCGTCACTACTGGGAGAGGCTGCACAGGGCCGCATCGTGGTTGCGCACTTGGGCGCGGGAGCCAGCCTGTGCTTGATGGAAGGGCTGAAATCCATCGACACAACCATGGGTTACACGCCAGCCGGTGGCATCCCGATGGGCACGCGCAGTGGCGACCTGGATCCGGGCGTGATGCTGGAGCTGGCAAAACGTTACGATAGCGCGGGATTAAGTGATCTGGTCAATCACCACATGGGACTGCTCGCACTATCTGCCGGAGAAAGCAGTGAAATGCAACGCCTACTGGAGAGCCGCAGCGAGAACGCCTGTTTTGCGGTGAGCTATTTTTGCCGCCAAGTGCGTGCCGCTATTGGCGCATTGGCCGCCAAGGCGGGCGGCATTGACGCGTTGGTGTTTAGCGGCGGCATCGGCGAAAACGCGCCACAAGTACGGGAGTGCATTTGCGGACCACTTGGTTTTCTCGGTTTGGCCCTGAACGTTGAAGCTAACCAATCCAACAGCATTCAAATCAACGCTACCGGTTTTAAGCCCGTGCTACGTATCGCTGCGGACGAAGAAGATGTCATTCGTGGCTTGGTTCAAGCTTTGTTGAGGGGCATGTTATTTCACCCGCCTGTTGACAATTGAATGATTAAGTTTATTGAATTTTGAATATCTATGAACAAGACATTATTCAATCAAATGATGTTTGATCGCATAGCGAACCGCTTCAGCATTGTTTTTCAATTTCATTTTTTCCAGTAAACGCGCACGATAAACGCTGACGGTCTTGGCACTAAGTGATAAAGCCTCCGCCATTTCGCTCAAACTTTTGCCCGATGCCATTAAGCACAGTGTTTGGTATTCGCGGTTGGATAAGGTTTGATGCAGCAGCTCCTGATATCCTTGTGACAGGCCATTGGCCAATTCTTCCGCCAGTTCGTTGCTAATGTATTTTTTACCGCAGGCGACTTGGCGTATGGCGGTAACCAATTGTGTCGGGGCGCTTTGCTTGCTGAGATAGCCTGCAGCCCCGGCTTTCATGGAACGCAATGCATATTGATTTTCCTCATGCATGCTTAATATGAGTACTGGTAATTGCGGTTGGTTGAGCTTAAGCTGTTTAAGTACATCGATACCATTTTTGTCAGGCATGCTGATATCGAGCAGTACTAAATCATAAGCGTTTGCTTGCGCCATCTTGATGGCTTGCATGCCATTTTCAGCTTCCCCGGTTACGCGTATATCCTCGGTGTCATTGAGAATCTGCTTCATGCCTTTGCGGATCAGTGCGTGATCATCTGCTACTAATATGTTAATCATGATTGATGGGCACCTCTAAAAATTCAGATTTCGTCACAATACGTTGTTGCTCACAAAAAATGTTTCCTTACATATCAATTATATGTTGTGTCAACATTTTTTATTCGCGCCTAGTCTTGTTTAGAACTCTAAATTTTTAGGGGTGCCTGATATTCAATAATTTCATTACAGGGCATCTCTAAAAGTCAGACTTCGTCACAATACGTTGTTGCCCATAAAAATGTTTCCTTACATATCAATTATGCTGCGTCACATTTTTATTCGCGTCTAGTCTTGTTTAGAATTCTTAATTTTAGAGGTGCCCTGATATTCAATAATATTCATTACAGGGCATCTCTAAAAATTCAGACTTCGTCACAATACGTTGTTGCCAACAAAAAATGTTTCCTTACATATCAATTATATGTTGTGTCAACATTTTTTATTCGCGCCTAGTCTTGTTTAGAATTCTTAATTTTTAGAGGTGCCCTACAGTAGTTTTTGTTGTGGCTGTGACAAAAAAAAGTTACCAGCAGTTAATGGTTCAGATTGATGCGGAATGCATGCTTTAATTGTGGTTCCTGAGCCGGGTGTGCCCTTGACGTGCACATTGCCGCCAAAGTAGGCGACCCGTTCCTTAATGCCGCGCAGACCAAAAGAACGCGGTTTGATGCGGTCAGATTCGGTAAAGCCGCAACCATTGTCGCTAACAATCATTTCGACGCAGGTCGCTTGGTTATATAAATCTATCTTTACTTTGCTGGCATGTGCGTGTTTCATGATATTGGTAAGCGTTTCTTGCAGGATACGGAACAGCGCGATGGCGATATCCGGGTCTAAAGTGATATCTTCGTCTGGGTGGTTAAATACGCAAGAAATACCGGTACGCTGTTCAAATTCGTCTACCTCGATTTCCATTGCTGTGGTGATTCCGAAGCAGTCTAGTGTGCTTGGGCGCAGGGAGTGGGAAATGTCGTTGGCGGCGGCGGTGCACTTATCAACCAGGTTTTCAACATCCTTAATTTTTGCAATCAGTTCAGGTGTTTCCTTGTTCAGCCGTCCACCCAGCCAAGCGATGTTGAGCTTAATGGCGGTAAGCGTGCTTCCTAAGTCGTCATGAACCTCGCGTGCGATGTTAAGGCGCTCTTGTTCGCGTACAAGCTGGACGTGGGAGGATAGTTCACGTAATTGTTCCTGTGAATGTTTTATTTCGATTTCCGCCTGCTTGCTTTGGCTGATGTTCGACATAATGCCTTCCCACTGAATTTCGCCATGCAATGTTTTTCGGGGGCTACAGCGTAGATTGATCCATTTAATCTCGCCTTCCGGCAATATCACGATACGCCCTTCCCAGTTCCAGAAAGTAAGATTATTTGCTGAAGTGCGCATGGATTGTTCATATGAGCCACGGTCATCCGGGTGCAACATATTCATGAATAAGTGTGGATTTTTTTCTAAATCCTGTGGGTTCAAATCGAGAAGGGCTTTACTGCCGTCGCTGATATAGGGAAAGGAAATATCGCCATCATTCTTGAGTAATATTTGATAAGCCATGCCTGGCAGGTTAGTGATGAAGGCTTTCAGGCGCGCTTGATTTTCTTGTAAGGCAATTTGTGCTTGACGGTGCTCGTAACGAATACGCGCTTCGCGTAAATTGTGTGCGATTGAGGGAGCGAGCCTATTTAAACTTCCCTTAAAAATGTAATCGTTCGCACCGGATTGCATGGTATGAATGATTGTTTCTTCATGTAGATCATGCGACAGGAATAGAAAAGGGAGGTCGACTCCTTGTGATTGCATTAGCTCGAGTGCGGCCAGTCCACAAAATCCGGATGGGTCATAGCTACATAGCACCACATCCCACTCATCTTCAGTTAAGGCAGCTTGCATGGCGGACGCATTATCTACTCGCCGGTGTTCCACCTCGTAACCGCTCTGTTCCAGTTTGGCAAGTGTGCGCTGGGCATCATCCAGTGAGGTTTCCACTAATAAGGCACGAAGTTTATTGGTAGCCATATTCTATTTGTTATTTCATAAGGTTAAGATTATATTGCAATAATACAGTAACCAGATTTTAGAGTGGTATAAGAGTTACCACCACTGCATGATAAATTACCGGTTTAGTGTGTTTGGCGGATTCAAACTTGAGGGTACCTTTAAAAATTAAGGGCTATAAACAAGACTAAGCGCGCATAAAAAATGTTGAAGTGGTATGTAATTTATTGATATGTAACAAATTTTGTTGTTGACAACAACGTATTGTGACGGGGCAGGTTAAGCAGGCAATCCCCGAGGGGGATGTCCGCAAATCTGAGTTTTTAGAGGTGCCCTTAAAAGGATTTTGGCTATGAGCTTGACCAAAAAATTATGCTGAGTTTTTTTGATTAAAACAGTGTAAAAAAATCGACAAAGCCACCTTGATATCTGAATATCAGCAGGTGGCTTTGTCAACTAACTTGTGAGTAGAACTTAAAGCTGGTGATCAGCTAAATTTTCTGCGCACACCAACAAGGCCTAGCAAGCCAACACCAAGCAACCATAATGCGGTTGGTTCAGGCACACGCGTGATTGTAGGGGTATAGTCATAGCTAATATCCGCGCCACAATTTGCTGTTGTATTCTGAACATTCTGAATGTTAGCGCCGCCACCATTAAAGGTAGAGCCTGAAAGGGTTGTACAACCGACGGTGAAATTTCCGGATCCGATAAAGTTAGCGAGCGGGCCAGTTACTACTGCGCTGCCAGAATCGGTGGTTGTTCCAAGATTCAATGTTGCACCTGATGCAAGCGTGGTGAAGCCCCCCGTTGTTGCCAATGTGGTTGTAAATGCCGGTGTTCCCACTGACACACCATTGCTAAAGGTAAAGAAATAATTGAGAATCGACTGAAAGCTAAAAAATTGAGGGTTTGCAGCAGCATTAGTCAGACTGGTTGTACTGCTAGAGTTACCTACTAGCGTCAATGTGACTGAATTCAACGTGCCAAGGCTGATGTCGAACAACGGCAGCAAACCACTCTGGTTGATTTCAGTTGTCAGCATAGGATTGAGGAAAGAGCCTGTAATTACAGTAGCCTGCGCGCCGCCAGCTGCCGCAATGCCACTAACGGCCAGTAGCGCAGCAATCATGTTTTTTTTCATAATTATTATTCCTTATTATTAATATACAAACCGTTCGTATCTTTTATATTTTTTGGCTAACTAAAAAATATAAAGATATTTATGGCAACCCTGCCATTTCCAAAGCATAAATTGTGCCAAAAATTAAAGTCGGTGTAAATTATGTTTTATAACATGAGGTTGAATGGTGTAAATGTTAGAAGCGGAAGTTGCGGAGTGACAATTACCGGGAAGGTGTAAAAAAAATCGACATGCGTGATTTCGGGCAGTTCAGTATTGGCGATTGCTATGGGTGTAATGCCGGTGTAGCGCTGGTAACCCAGCGCAAACGCAAGCAGCTTCTTAAAAATCAGGGGAAATCTTACGGCGATTGTGCAAGCTAATTTGACTGCTGTAGCGTGTACTGTGAAGCAATCGCAACAGCGCGTTTGGTAATTAATCTGACGGTTATCTTTAGCTCAAGTCGAATATTTTTACATATTGGGTATTACCCAAGTTGTTATCAAGCGCAAACGTTTCAAGTATTTATTAGTTGAGGCAAGTCGCATAGCGTTTTCTTTCCCGTTTTCACCGCAAAGGGGTTCGAATTTAAGCAAGCCCACTTGATCCATCAACAATGGCTTCATTCAGACTAATAAATGGGATAAGGCAACCTCTTGAACTGAAGCGTTGCGCCTTGCAGGGATTTCCAGTGGATAGTTTGGTCTTTGTGGCTACTAATCTGCACCACCGCCAGCATGTCATAGCCGCCGTTTGGGGCGGGCGATGCGTTGACTACCATGCCACTGGCCTGACCTTCCATGTCCGCGCTGTAAAGCTCGTCACCCGGTTGCGGTGGACCATCACTGTCGATATGCGCTAAATACATACGGCGCTTGAGTTTACCGAGATATTGCATGCGCGCCACAATTTCCTGGCCGGGATAGCAACCTTTTTTGAAATTCACGGCACCGATTAATTCCATATTGGCCATTTGCGGTACAAATTGCTCTTGGGTAGCCGGTAGGATCACTGGAATGCCATCATGAATCGTGAGCCAGTCCCAGCAAGGTGAACCAACCGGACGTCCGGCCACAATAAGTTTTTGCCATAGGGCGGGTGCGTGTTCGATCGTTGTGTTGATTTGAAAGCGCTGTTCACCGAGGCGTATGACACCAGTATCATTGTGGTCTGATACCCGGTTGCCTACTTCTTCCGCTCCCCAGGGTTCTACCGGAACCGAACCCAAGTATTCACGCAGTTGTTCCTCTGAACCCTCCCCAGCCCAGCCAAAACTGATCTGTTGATCGGTTACGTCTTCAATTTTTACTTTGGAGCGTAGGATGTATTTGGATAGACGTTGTTGGATGTCGGCGCACAAACTAAGCGGCAGTTGCAGGAAAAAAGCCTTGTCTGCGTCATCAAGCACCCCTTTACGCCAGATAAGGATGCTTGCCAGCATTCGTCCTTTTGGACTGTTCAGGCTGCTGAATTGGGCATGCCATGGGGTGACTTCACGCACATCGCTACTACACAGGTTTTGCAGGAAGGTTTCAGCATCTTCACCAGAAACCTTGAGTACCCCAAGCTGGCTTAAGTAGCACAGTACCATGCCGTCTTGTGCGGCAATGAGTTCGCCTTGCCCAGCGCCAAAATATTGCACGATGCCATCTTGTATTTCAGCCCCTTGTTCCCGTAGATAATCTTGCCAAATCGGATTCATCTTACTGCCCATTCATAAGGTTAAAAATGGCCGTAACTTTACCACGAATAGCGATATTTCGGATAAACTCTGGCGCCATGAAATACTTACATTACTTACCGCTGCTCCTGGCGCTTGCAGCTTGTGATGGTGGTTTGTGGAATAATCCTTACCCGGTCAGCGATAAAGGTAAGTCGATTTATTATTCTGCTTTTACCGAACGGCCTAAACATCTCGATCCGGCTTCAGCGTATAGCGAAAATGAATATGTTTTCCTCGCGCAGATATATCAACCGCCGCTGCAATATCATTTCCTGAAACGTCCATACACGCTGGTGCCGCAGGCAGCCAGTGAAATGCCGACAGTGCGTTATCTGGACAAAAATAACCAGCTGTTACCAGATGACGCGCCTGCCGAAAAGGTGGCGTTCAGTGTTTACGAAATTCATTTGCGTTCCGGTTTGAATTACCAGCCGCATCCGGCTTTTGCACGGGATGCCAAAGGCCAGTTGGAATATCACGCTCTTACAGGCAATGATTTACGCAATGTTCATTCACTGAATGATTTCCCGCATAGCGGTACGCGTGAAGTGAAAGCGGCGGATTATGTTTATCAAATTAAACGGCTCGCCCATCCGACCATACATTCGCCAATTGCAGGGCTTATGGTGGATTACATCGTTGGCCTTAAAGAATACATCGCAACTTTGCAGCAAGCTAAAAAAAAGAATCCCAATACTTTTCTTGATCTTCACGACTATCCGCTGGAAGGGGTGCAAACAGTGGATGACCGCACTTACCGTATCAAAATTTACGGTAAATATCCGCAGTTTGCATATTGGTTGGCGATGACATTTTTTTCACCCATGCCAGTGGAAGCCGAGCGCTTTTATGCACAGGATGGCATGTCAGAACGCAACCTGGTTCTGGATTGGTGGCCGGTGGGCAGTGGACCGTATTACCTATCGGAAAATGATCCCAACCAGCGCATGGTGCTAACGCGCAATCCACATTTTTCCGGCGAAGTCTATCCGACGGAAGGTGAGGTGGGGGATAAAGAAGCGGGGCTGCTGGCTGACGCGGGTAAACCCCTGCCGCTCATCAGCAAAGTCGTGTTTAGTCTGGAGAAGGAAACCATTCCTTACTGGAACAAATTTCTGCAAGGTTATTACGATGCGGCGGGCATCAGCTCTGATAGTTTTGATCAAGCAGTGCAGGTGAATGTTGGCGGCGAAACTAACGTTACAGACGAGATGAAAGCGCAAGGTATTAAGCTTTCTACCTCGGTAGCTACCTCTACTTCGTATATGGGTTTCAACTGGCTCGATCCGGTTGTGGGAGGGCCGAGTGAACGTGCGACCAAGTTGCGCCGTGCCATTTCTATCGCGGTGGATTTTGAGGAATTTATTTCCATTTTTGCCAATGGCCGTGGCATTAGCGCGCAATCGCCTATTCCACCGGGTATTTTTGGCTACCGCGAAGGCGAAGCAGGCATCAATCATTACGTGTATGACTGGGTTAATGGCGCACCTCAACGTAAATCAATTAATGAGGCGAAGAAACTGCTGGCTGAAGCCGGCTATCCCGATGGCTTGGATGAAAAAACAAAACAACCGCTGATTATTTATCTTGATACGACCGCCACAGGTGTGGGCAGCAAATCGCGGCTGGACTGGTTACGCAAGCAACTCGACAAACTCAATCTGCAATTGGTGGCGCGCAGCACTGACTACAACCGTTTTCAGGATAAGTTACGTAAAGGCGATACGCAGATGTTTTATTTCGGCTGGAACGCTGATTATCCCGACCCAGAGAATTTTTTGTTTTTGCTGCATGGTGCGCAAGGCAAGGCCGTGAAGGGCGGCGAGAACGCCTCGAATTACAATAGTCCGGAATATGACCACCTGTTTGAGAAGATGAAAAATATGGAAAACGGCCCAGCACGCCAGGAAATAATTGATGAAATGCTGGAAATTTTGCGCCGCGATTCGCCCTGGATATGGGGGCAACATCCTAAAGATTATGTATTGCGCCATGCTTGGCTGCATAACAGCAAGCCTAATAAAATGGCCAATAACAATGTTAAATATTTGCGCATAGACGCAGCACAGCGTGATGAACTGCGTAGCGGTTGGAATCAGCCTAAGCTATGGCCATTGTGGTTAATTGGGTCTACGTTCGTTTTACTGGGCTGGTGGCTGTGGCGTGTGTTGCGGCAGCGGGAAGAGGCGCGATGATTATATTTTTTGCCGGGACAAAAAACTTCGGTTTGGGAAAGATAATTTCGGATTAAGTGTTAAAGTGTAAGGTGATTTTGTAAGAATGCCTGATAAAATTTTAAGTGTTCGAGAGTAACATGCAGGTGTGCGGCAACACCTTTTTTGCCGTAATTTTTAAAGAAAGGAATCATTTTGAGTCATTTTGGAAAAACAATATTTAGGGTCGTATCGATCGCAATTTTGGCTATCATGCCCGTGATTAGTCACGCTTATCCTACCGATCCTGAGGAATGCAAAGCGGCTGAAGGAGTATGGATAGATTTTAAAACTACGCCTTCTGATGGCTGGTGCCGCGGCCCGAAAGCAACGCCTACAGGACCTATAATGGTCTGTGCCAAAGTTAAGGGGATTGAACAGAAAATTGGTTCGGAAATGGTATGTATCCCACGTGATGTAGCAAGACAAAAATTGTTGTTGGAGCATGACGTTCCAGCTAAAGCGATTTAAAAAATAAAGAAAAACAGAAGCCGGGCTGGACGATGCTGAGCCAGCGCTGCCCAATAAACAGGCTGGTCAACCAAGTTGATTGGAGCAAAGGCAGATGATCAAGGCGGTAGCCTGTACTTAAAAGAAGTACTTAAAAGAAGTGCTGAAAAAAAGTACTGAAAATAAGTACTTAAAAAAGTACTTGAAAGATTTCTCTGGCGAACATAAATACGTTTATGTATCGCCCCCCATTCATTATGGTGGGTAAGTGTAACCTACAGCTCTCTCAATGATCGCTTATCTTATTCGCCGCATTTTGTATGCTATCCCGATTTTGGTCGGTGTGAACCTGCTCACCTTTTCTCTTTTTTTTGTGGTGAATACAGCGGACGATATGGCGCGGATGCAATTGGGTATGAAGCGCGTTACGCCTGAAGCGATCGAAAAATGGAAGCAGCAGCATGGGTATGACAAACCGCTACTATTTAATGCCCAAGCAGAGGGCGTAAGCAAAATCAGCGATACGATTTTTTTCCAGAAGTCGGCCAGAATGTTTGCATTTGATTTTGGTTCATCCAACGACGGGCGTAATGTTGCGCGTGAAATCCAGACCCGCATGATGCCTAGTCTCGCCATTGCGTTACCTACTTTTCTTATTGGACTGCTCATCTACATTACTTTTGCGCTGTTGATGACATTGTTCAGGGCGACCGCGTTGGATATGCTGGGGGTGTCACTATGTGTTTTGCTGATGTCCATCTCCGGTCTGTTTTACATCATTGGCGGTCAGTTCGTGGCGAGTAAATTGTGGCACTGGGTGCCAATCTCGGGCTATGCGGGCGGGTTGGACAGTATCAAGTTTGTGCTGCTGCCTGTATTGATTGGCGTAATGGGTAGTGTCGGCGCCAGTAGCCGTTGGTATCGAACGATTTTTTGGAAGAAATTGGTAAAGACTACGTGCGGACCGCCCGCGCCAAGGGCTTGTCGGAATTACGCGTGTTATTCCGTCACGTGCTGAAGAATGCAATGATCCCGATTTTAACCGGTGTGGTGGTAGTCATTCCGCTGCTGTTCATGGGTAGTTTGTTGACCGAATCATTCTTCGGTATCCCCGGTCTGGGTAGCTACACAATAGACGCAATTAATGCGCAGGATTTTAGTGTAGTACGTGCCATGGTATTTCTTGGTTCGATGTTGTATATCGCCGGTTTAGTTTTGACAGATATCTCATATACCATCGTTGACCCGCGAGTGAGGTTGCAATGAGTGCCTTGATAGACATATTTCCCGTCCGCAATGAGTCACTCGATATGCTCAGATCGAGCTTAATGTGTGAAGCAAGCTGCCCATGTTTCAATTCCATTCTATGCTCAGAACGAGCGATTTTCAGTACTCAATGTCGGGGTAAGTAATATGCCCATTATTCTTTGGACAGATGCGATGATCTACCTGCTGCTCGCAACAGTTCTTGCTGCGGCATTGTGGATACGAAAACGCCCTCATCTTGTTCTACCTTGGCAACGCGTGGCTGAGGGCAGTGTGGGCATGGTGTCGCTGTTGCTGTTGTCGTTATTCGTGCTGGTGGGGTTACTTGACACCATGCACTACCGCGCGGCGCTGCCGGAGAAGAGCAATGGCCAGACAGTGTATTCGGCCGAGGTGTTGAGTGTCTTCGATGCACTTGCCAAAGGTATAAAAAGTCGTAGCGAGAAAACCTATTCTGCACCACTGGCAGCGTATCTGTATGCCAAGGAAAGTATGGAAACGTCGGAGGGCAAGATCATTCGGGATTATCCACGTTTACGCTACGGTGGCGCCCATCTGGTTGATCCACAGCGCGAACTTCTGGGCGATGTGCTGAAACGCACAGGGATCGGTGCTTTAGAGGGGTTGCTAATCGGCGTGTTATTGATTGCGGTCAGTAATATGTTATTCCATTTTTTCGTCAAATTCAGGACAGTATCGTCATCGACAGGAGGAAAAATCAGTACAGATAATGGGATATCTACCTTTACGGGAGCGATGAAAAACAAGCCTTGCAGAGCATTGTTGATAACGGCTTTGGTAATAGCCATGCTGCTTGGCGCGACTGTCAATCTGGCCGCGGTTTACCACGTGCTGGGTACTGATAAAGTGGGGCAGGATGTACTGTATCTCGCACTGAAAAGTATACGCACCGGGCTTGTGATCGGCACTGTCACCACGCTGGTGATGTTGCCGTTTGCATTGCTGCTGGGTATAGCGGCAGGATACTTGCGTGGTTGGGTGGATGATGTAATCCAATATATTTATACCGTATTAAGCTCTATCCCCAGCGTGTTATTGATTGCGGCCGCAGTGTTAATGATGCAGGTTTATATTGAGATGCATCCCGATTGGTTTGAAACTTCTGCTGCACGCGCAGATTTACGCTTATTGTTTTTGTGCCTGATTCTTGGTGTGACCAGTTGGACCGGGCTATGTCGCCTGCTACGTGGCGAGACACTCAAGTTGCGAGAGCTGGAATACATCCAGGCAGCACAGGCATTTGGCGTTTCATCTTCGCGCATCCTTACTCGCCATATCGTGCCGAATGTGATGCACATCGTACTGATTGCGGTGGTGATGGATTTCAGCAGCTTGGTACTGGCCGAAGCGGTACTATCTTATGTCGGCGTGGGGGTTGATCCTAGTACGATGAGCTTTGGTACGTTAATAAACTCTGCGCGCATGGAGATGGGGCGCGAGCCGATGGTGTGGTGGACGCTGGCTGCTGCGTTCGGATTTATGCTGGTGCTGGTGTTGGCCGCCAATCTGTTTGCTGATGCGGTACGTGATGCGTTTGATCCGCGCTTGAATCGGACGTAGGTGGCCGCATGAAATCTGATTCCTCTCTTAACCGGCTTTCCCCTCTTCTCAGCGTTCCCCCAGAAATTGGACGAGGGGAATTTATACTCAATGTAGATGGCTTGGTGACGCGCCTGAACAATGGCGCGCGCATTGTGGACGATATTTCGTTCAGCATTAAACAGGGCGAGACCTTTGCGCTGCTTGGCGAATCCGGCTGCGGCAAATCTATGACGGCATTATCACTAATGCGTTTGCTGCCGGATGGAATACGCGTCGCCAGCGGTGATATTAAACTTGGTGAAGAAGATATTTTGGCGCTGCCAGAATATGCCATGCGCAAGGTGCGTGGTGGTCAGATGGCAATGATTTTTCAGGAACCGGGGTTGAGTTTGAACCCAGTGATTACGGTTGGCGATCAGATTGCCGAGGTATTGGCATTGCATCAGCAACTGCGTGGCAAAGAAGTTCGCCCGCGTTGTGTTGAATTGCTTGAACAAGTGGGTATTTCCGATGCGTCTCGTCGTGCGTCTGAATATCCATTTCAGCTTTCCGGTGGCATGAAACAACGCGTGATGATTGCAATGGCAATGGCCGGACAACCCAAGTTGTTGATCGCAGACGAACCCACTACCGCTCTCGACGTGACCATACAAGCACAGGTGCTTAAACTGTTGCGCGATACACAGCAGAAAACCGGTATGGCGTTGTTGCTGATAACCCATGATCTGGGCGTAGTCGCTCAAATGGCGCATCAGGTCGGGGTGATGTATGCCGGACAAATTATTGAGCAGGCACCGCGTGAACAATTGTTCGCGCGACCCGCTCATCCCTATACGCAAAAATTATTTGCTGCATTGCCGGATGCGGGACGCAGTGGACAACCATTAGCGGCCATTCCGGGCAATGTACCCCCATTGGGTGCGCCACTTGCCGCTTGTAGATTCGCTCCGCGCTGCGATAAAGCGTGGGCGCTGTGCCACGAGCAAGTGCCGGAGTGGACGCAGTTGGAAAACGGCCAGGGGGTAAGATGCCATCTGTACACATCGCAGATGGGGAATGAGAAATTAAACTTAAGAACACCCCTCTCCCCCGGCCCATCTACCGCAAGTGGGGAAGGGACTGGGGACGATGGGAGGGACACTTCACTTTTGCAAGTGGAAAGTCTGCAAGTCCACTTTCCCATCCGCAAAGGCATATTGCAGCGCACGGTAGGCCACGTTAAAGCGGTAGATGGGGTGTCAATGAATATTCCAGCGGGGCGTACGCTGGCGCTGGTAGGGGAATCCGGTTGCGGTAAAACCACGGTAGGCAAGGCGCTGCTGCAACTCATTACACCTACCGCAGGCAGCGTGCGTTTGCGGGTCATGAACTTATTGGCATTACTGCGAGGCAATTGCGCAAACATCGCGCCGGGATGCAAATGATATTTCAGGATCCCTATGCATCTTTAAACCCAAAAATGCGCATAGCGGAAATTTTACAAGAGGGCATGGATGCGCTGTCTATCGCTAAAAATAGCGATGAGCGGCAACGCCGCATAGATGAATTGCTGGAACAGGTTGGGCTGGAGAAAGCCTCCAAGTGGCGATATCCGCATGAGTTTTCCGGTGGGCAGCGGCAGCGTATCGCTATCGCCCGGGTGCTGGCGGTTAATCCGAATTTGCTGATTTGCGACGAACCGACCAGCGCGCTGGATGTTTCGGTGCAGGCGCAAATTTTAAACTTGCTAAAATCATTGCAGCAGCAATTAGGATTAAGCTACCTGTTTATTTCGCACAATCTAGCGGTGGTGGAATATCTCGCGCACGAGGTATATGTGATGTATTTGGGACGTATTGTCGAGCGCGGAACGGTGAAGGAAGTATTGCACGCCCCTAAACATCCTTATACTCAGGCTTTGCTGTCTGCAGTGCCGAGAATAGATGGGCAGGGCATGAAAACTATTCGTCTGCCTGGGGAAACGCCTTCTCCCTCTAATCCACCGCAGGGCTGCCACTTTCACACACGTTGCGCACAAGCCATGGCGAAATGTCGCGAAGTTTATCCGGGTGAGACCATAATTACCGCCACGCACCGCGTGCATTGTTATCTTGCGGCAGAGTAAAGGTCTCAGCAATTTAAAGTCTGCCCCAATATTGACAATGAACATCAACCTATCTGTAATAAGGAACCTTCCCATTCGGCACACGATGTGATAAAGTATGATTAAGTCATACTATTAGCGAAAGGGGTTTGTCATGTCCAACATCGAGCGCGTCACTATCACCATGCCGTCGGATATGGCTGCCATCGTCAAGGCTGCCGTCGAACACGGCGACTACGCCTCGACTAGTGAAGTTGTGCGCGATGCACTCCGAGACTGGACGCATAAGCGAAGCCTGCGACAACAGGACGTGGCTGAGCTGCGGTCTTTGTGGCTGGAAGCCCCTAATAACAAATCTCGGTGTTCCAGCCGATAAGTCCTAGAGCGTCTTGAGCGCAAGTACCGCGCCATCGCCGATGCAAAGTCTGGCCCCTCAGGCGCTCGATGAAGCTAGTGTTCTCGCGGTTCGTTGAGGATGACTTGGATGCCATCGCGGCCAGCATCGCCGAGGACAACCCCACCCGTGCTGTTACCTTCATCCAAGAGATACAGGTGAAGGTGCAAAGTCTTGCGGCCAACCCACTGCTCTACCAACTCCGGCCCGATATTGGTGACCAGGCCCGCATGGTGACAGTTGGCCGCTATGCGATCCTCTTCCACATCGTTAGTGAAGTGGTTCGCATTGAACGCATCGTCTACGGCGGTCGTGACCTTCCATCCCTTCTAGACTAGGGAAGCGTCAATTGACGGGAAGGACGGGGGTCAGTTCAAACATTACAACATTTTTTTCGGTCTTCTTCAAACTTCCGCACTGCGCGACTTACCGTCATGTAGTGTACCCCGAAATGGTCCCCGATCTCTGCCATCGTATAAGCACCGGATAGGTAAGCCTGAGCTATCGCCTGATCTCTATCCGGGTGGCGCATCCGGTACTCATCCAGCGACAAGGCGACCGATCTTCGATAGCCTTGAAACTTCCCGTAGCTCTTCAGGATTTTTTGACTGCCAGTGGCGTTCTACGAAAGCATTGTCACCCAGCAACAATTGATGGCGAGTATCCAGAATGGGACTAGGTAAACCCCTGCCCGCCATCACGAACTGGCGATAGCCCCTGAGCGCTTTGCTCCGCTGTGAACCAAACTGACCAAGCAACCAGTCCGTATCCAGCCACGGAGGGGATGCCTCCTGCCCCGTGATAAAAGGGTAACTGCTCCAGCGCCAGTCCTCAAGTGATTCCACCATGTTTGCGCGCAGTGGGTTTAGCACCACATAACGCGTCAACTCCAGCAAATAGGCTTCCTTTTGTACCAGGATCGCCTTGTAGCGTCCCTGAAAAAGATGCCCAACCAAGCCATGGCGACGGTTGAAGCGCTGGGTATACAGGCCGTTCAATTGCCGCATCCCACCGGATAGATTACCGTCCACCGTCTCCACTAGCAGGTGATAGTGATTGGTCATCTGGCAAAAAGCATGAACCACCCAGTTAAACCGAGCGCAAACAATGCCTAATACCTCTAGCCAATCACCGCGATCATCGTCGCTCAGGAAAATATCTTCCCGACGATCCCCGCGCGAGGTGACGTGATAAAGGGCACCCGAAAATTCCAGTCTGAGAGGTCTAGCCATGTGCGGAGTCTAACATGAGATGTTGGAATGTTAGAACTGACCCCGTGATTTTTGATTATAATTGGCGGCGGCGC
>JADKHS010000026.1 GCA_016721605.1 Nitrosomonadales bacterium | reverse complement strand
AATTCCCTGGATGACTCATCGCTCGAAGAGATAAAGTCTGCAATCCGTTCGGAGCCGTGGCTACTCGATTACTTTGATATTGGCGAAAAGTACATCAAAACAAAGTGCGGGCGAATTAAGTATTCATTCGCTGGACTTGACCGAAATATATCAAGTATCAAATCTAAAGCAAGAATCTTGCTGTGCTGGGTTGACGAAGCCGAGGAAGTTCTCGAAGAGTCATGGCAGGTACTCATTCCCACAATTCGCGAAGAAGAGAGTGAGCTTTGGGTGACGTGGAACCCAAGAAGGCCGGGAAGCGCGACTAATAAGCGATTCAAAGAGACTACCGACCCGCGTACAAAGTGCGTAACGATCAATTGGCGTGATAACCCCTGGTTCCCTGACAGACTCAATAGAGTGCGGTTGCAAGATCAGCAAGAGCGGCCAGATAGCTATGAGCACGTCTGGGAGGGAGAATTCCTTAAAGCCATGACCGGCGCATATTTTGCCAGTGCGCTAACAAAGGCTAGGCAAGAGGGGCGTATATCCAAAGTTGCGCCAGATCCTCTAATGACCATTCGGTTATTTTGCGATATTGGCGGCACTGGTGCCAGAGCTGATGCGTTTGTAATATGGGCCGCGCAGTTTATCGGCAAAGAAATCCGGGTACTTAATTACCGCCAGGCGGTCGGGCAGGGACTTTGCCAACGCACAGCCCTGGATGCAGCAACAATTATTCAACAAGCCGCGCTCAGATATGGCTGCCACATGACGGCGCAACACACGATAGAGTGTATGATGTGTCGTATGAGTCATCCCTTCGGGCAGCAGGATATACAGTCACTGTCATTAAAAACCAAGGCAAAGGCGCAGCTAAGGCGCGGATAGAAGAGGCTAGACGCTTGTTCCCTTCGTGCTGGTTCAATGAGTCTACTACCAGCGCCGGGATTGATGCACTTGGTTGGTATCACGAAAAGCACGATGAGAACGAAATATTGGGCTTGACCTGAGCATGATTGGGCGACTCACGGGGCGGACGCGTTTGGATTAATGTGTGTTGCACATCAAGAACAAGTAACTGTGCGAGAGGTTGATTTGTACCCGGAAGCCTTTAATTAAGGCAACTGCCTATTTATTAATCGATTTAAACGCGTTCTAAGCTGTTTAAATTAAGAGGTTGATACTAAGATACCACCGGATTAGTCCGGTTTTTTCACGTCCAGGAGTTTTGAAAATGGCTGATACCTCATCCAGAACTTACAGCTGGAAAGACCTGGTGCAAGAGACTGAGGGCGAGAAATTACAAAAGAAGCCGGTCACGTATGAATTTAACGGCGGCAAAAAAGTATTTCGTGAGCAAGAAAATAGCGGAGTGTACGAAACAGAAGAATGAGCCAAATAATCACAGATATTTCCATGCCCATATCTGGGTACGCCGACACATTGGCGCGTAATCTAATCGCAAGGCTTGAGCTTCACTACCCATCATTTACCGGATTCTGGCGGGTAACAGTCAATGAGCCAGGCGGGATCATCGAAGTCACAAACATGATGCTGTCTGGTCGATATGGATTTTTGATGCACATTAATAAAATTGATCCTGAAGGTAGGAAAGTGGTCCGTGCTGCCGGTGAATTGCTAGAGAGATACCGATTGTCACGCTCAAAAATATGTACGTTTGATAGTGTGTTTTCGCTGCCCACAGATTTCCGTGGTGAGCCGGTATTCGATAATGGATGATACAGCGGTTAACACTGACGGCGAGAGAGTATCGCCAGAGGATGACGAATGGCTGAAAATGGCGGCGGATGCACATACTCAGTCCACGGATTGGTTTGATGCAAGCGTTAGGCCATCCGTTGAAAAGGCGATGGCACATTTTGCTGGCAGACATGCTCCAGGATCTAAATATCATGCAGAGTCATATAAGTACAGATCAAAAGGATTTAGGCCAAAGACACGTGCATCTATTCGCAGAAATGAAGCAGCCGCAGCGGTCGCATTTTTCTCGACGCAGGACCTGGTATCAGTCACGGCGGAAAATCAGTCTGACCCGATGCAGGTAGCATCAGCAGCAATAC
Organism: Nitrosomonadales bacterium; assembly: GCA_016721605.1. Taxonomy (GTDB): domain Bacteria; phylum Pseudomonadota; class Gammaproteobacteria; order Burkholderiales; family Gallionellaceae; genus Nitrotoga. The sequence goes on along the minus strand of JADKHS010000026.1, from coordinate 6,858 downwards.
AGTCAGAGCTACTTAATTACCGGCTAAGTGATTCAATCCCGTGGTTCCAAACATTAATCGGCGCATATCAAAATTGCCTGAATGTCGGCGTGGTCATATCCCATCAAAGCTGGGAGTACGACGAGGAAGTTAGTGAGGAGCCGGAGCTGGATGAGCTGGGCAACCCTATGATGGGCGAAGATGGCGAGCAGTCTGTAACAGAAACAAGGACTGTAGTAACCGACAAGCCGAAAATTGATCTAGTTGCAATCGAGAATTTCCGCATCTCCCCTGCGTCAGATTGGACTGACCCAGTAGGTACAAGCCCATACGTCATTGAGATGATCCCGATGTTTATCGGTGACATCAAAGAAAAAATGGAGTCCGGCAAGTGGATTAAATACGAGTCTGGCGAAATACAAACAGCGGCAGCCAGTCAGTACGATAGTATTAGGGCAGCAAGGGACGGCGTTAAGCGCCAAGACGGACTAGATATTACCTATGCTACCAGTGACTTTGATACTGTATTTGTACACCGAAACATCATTCGCAAGGACGGCGATGATGTAATTTTCTACACGCTGGGCACGCACCTTAGATTAAGCGAGCCAAAGCCATTGCGCGAAGAGTACATCCACTTACGCAAGGGCGAAAGGCCATATGTTATTGGCAGTTGCTTGATCGAAACACACAAGCCGATTCCAGCTGGTTTAAACGAACTGACATTCAACCTGCAAGAAGAAACAAACGAAATACAGAATCAGCGCCGGGACAACGTTTCCCTGGTGATGAATCGCCGTTATTTTGCAAGACGTGGCGCAAATGTCGATTTTAAGAGCCTGACGCGCAATGTCCCAGGGTCAGTAACCCTCGTGGATGATATTAATGGGGATATTCGCTGGGATTCGCCCATCGACATTACTCAATCAAGCTATGCAGAGCAGGATCGTGTCAATACTGACTATGATGAGCTGGCCGGTACATTCTCGCCAGGATCAGTGCAGACAAACCGCAAGTTGAATGAAACTGTAGGCGGCATGGAGTTGCTTGCTGGCGATGCGAACGTCATTACCGAATATCAGCTAAGGGTATTCAGTGAAACATGGGTAACGCCAACGTTAAAGCAGCTCGCGAGAATGGAAGTGGCTTACGAAACAGACGAAATGGTGCTGGCGATAGCTGGGCAACGTGCAAAGATGTTGCAGCGATTCGGGATTAATCAGGTCACAGATGATCTATTGCGTGGCATGGCCAACGTCAATGTTAATGTCGGGTTCGGTGCAACCAATCCTACCCAGCGCGTACAGAAATTAATGACGGGGATACAGGCTATAGCAGGTGTAGCACCTCAATTGATGGCAGGAATGAACGGCAAAGAGGTGGTTGTCGAGGTATTCGGTGCGCTAGGGTACAAGTCAGCCGAGCGGTTCTTCCCGAAAATGGACGAGCCACAAGCACCGCCAGCCCCGCCGCCTGATCCACGTATTCAGGTCGCACAAATGAAGATGCAGGCCGATGCACAGGAAAACGATAAGCAGCGGCAGTTTGACCAAATGATCAAGCAGATGGATATTGAGATGGAAAAACTCAATCTATCTGCTGATGAGAAACAAGCATTCGATAATCATAAAATCAAGATGGCCGAGCTATCGCTAAAATTAAAAACTCAAATGCAATTGTCACGTGAAGCACTCATGCACGATAGAGACTCTAAAGTAGCCGATCACATGATGCTGGCACATACAAGCAAGCAGGCAATGACTCCGCCGACTGAGCCGGTTGGAAGATCGCCTGATGGCATGGCGTTTATACGATGATGCCTGATGACGAATTACTAAGCATGGCCAGGATGGGCATAGATGCAGAATCGTTTATGCGTACGCCACTTGGAAAATTCTTGCTTAAAAAAGCAAATGATGAAATCGCGGTAGCAATAGAAGAGTTGATCGATGTAGACCCTACCGATGTCAAAGAAGCTACAGCAATCAGGAACCGCATACACGTTGCGAGGATGTTCAAAGTGTGGATGAGCGATGCAATCACGATTGGTCATTCAGCACACGACCAGCTTAAAGAATTAGAGGGAATGTAGCGCTATGGAATTGGTTACAAATGTCGTAACGCTACCCGTTATTACAACGCTTGATTTAGATGCTGAAAGAGTTCTCGAAGGAGCGATTAATTCAACATTGCAAAGCTGTATTGTGCTTGGATATGACGCGGACGGTGAGTTTTATTTCTCGTCTACGATGGCTGACGGTGGCGATGTACTTTGGCTCCTGGAAATGGCAAAGCTAAACTTATTCAAGGCAATCTGATCGATTATTTAAAGGATTACCAAGTTTTATCAACATCCACCTTAACGGTGGTTTTTTTACGCCTATCCGAAAGGACGGCAAAGGGGAAATGTGAATAACGAAGATCAAGTAATACCGCAAGACGACAAGATTTTTATAGAAGAGCAAGCGCCAGTCGAGCTAGGTGCAGAGGTTGAAGCCGAGATTCACGAGGATGATCCGCGAGCGGCAATTTACGCCAAGCGTGATGAACAAATTAGAGCGCAGGCCGGAGAAGAAAAGGTCGAAGCTGAAATAAAAGAGCATAAGCCAGAGCCGGAGCCTGACGAAGTAACAGTTATTGTCAACGGCAAAGAACGCAAGGTTCACAAGACGAAAATTGATGATGCCGGTGGAATTGCGGCATATCAGAAAAATGCAGCTGCATCCGAAATGCTCAATCAGGCCAGCGCAGAGCTGCGGCAGGTCAAGGAGCAAGAACGCAGGCTGGCAGAGCGTGAAGCGCAGCTACAACAGCGCGAACTAGAAATTCAGTCTCAACAGCGAGGAACTGATCTACCCGCTACGGCGGATGACATTAAAGTTCTTGCTGGTAAATATCACGAAGCTATGACGCAGCATTTGATTGGCGAAGGGGATATTGAAACTGCTAACGAGCTTCTTATCAGACTACAGGCGGCGCAGAAAGCTACCGTCAATCCTGATGAGATTGCAAATAAAGCGGTTTATATGGCAAGGCGGGAGCTGGAGGCAGAAAGCAACGCAGCAAAAAAAGCAAGATTTGATGCTGAATGTGCTGAAGGGGAAATGCGATTTAAAGAACAGTTCCCAGACCTAGCCGAAGACCCATTGTTATTCAAAATAGTCAATGACCGCACAGGAGAAATCTACCAGGCGAATCCTAACAAGAATCCCGTGGCGATTATCGAAGAGGCGGCAAAGGAAATACGTAACTTGTTCTCTAAGCGCAATACAGCTACGTCTACGGACAGCAAGCTTGCTGCTAAAAGATCACAAGACACGGTTAAAGGTGGTTCGGTAAGGATGGCAAACCGTCCGGCACCAGCACCACAAACAAAAAGTAATTACGTTCAAGAGTTGCGCATTGCGCGTGGACTTGAATAACTCAATCTGAAAGGAATATTTAATCATGGCAGGACAAGTATGGGGTACCAACACCGCTGGCGGGTACATGTATGCGGACGAACTTTCCAAAGTTCTGAGGAATGCATTACAACCAATGAGCCGGTTTCAGCAACACTGTGACGCTGAGGATTTTACCGACAAAGGGTATAACCGAGGCGATACATTCCGATGGAACGTGTATTCGGATGTAGCCACACAAGGCACAAGGTTGAGCGAAACAACCAAAATGCCAGAAACAAACTTCTCTATCACCCAAGGTAGCGGAACGATTTACGAATTCGGTAACTCAGTTCCATATTCTGGTTTGCTGAATGACCTGAGTGAACAACCAGTTAAGCAGATCATCCACAAAGCATTGAAAAACGATGCTAACAAGGCATTCGAGACAGAAGCGCGGGCGCAGTTCTACGCTACCCCACTGGCTGTTGAAGCGTCCAGCGGTACGAGCACCACAGCAATTACGCTTACTACAAATAGTGCTGCCGCCAGCACTAACAACGTCAACATGAATAAAACTCATGTGAAGTTGATCGCTGACCAACTTAAGGAGCGCAATATCCCTGTTTACTCTGACGGTAACTATCGTGCAATTGGTCGGCCAACAACTTTCCGTACCGTCAAAGATGACTTGGAAGCTGTCCATTCTTACGTATCTGAGGGTTTCCGCGCCATTCTAAATGGTGAGGTTGGGCGCTCTTACGAGGGTATCCGTTTCTTCGAGCAAACCACCATCGCATCTAAGGCATGGACTAACTCCAAGTCCGATGAGGCGTATTTCTTTGGCGCAGATACCGTTATGGAGGCGATTGTATGCCCTCCTGAGATTCGCGGAAAACTGCCCGGTGACTTTGGTCGTGATATGGGCGTGGCATGGTACGCATTGGAAGGCTTTGCTCTTGCTCATACCGTTGCTGCACAGGCTCGGATCATCAAATGGGCTAGCCTAAACTTCTAAACTAATGCCGCCTTAACTGGCGGCGTTTAACAAAAAGGAAAAGTAACAATGAGTTATTCGCAACCGCAGCAAATCACCTATACCACAGGTGCAATTACCACTACGGCAGCAGCAGTAACGCTTCCGATTCGTGGGCCAAAAGGCAAGCAGGGTCGCCTACGCGATGTAATTGCTCGATGCACTACAGCCCACGTTCTAGGCAGTACGCCAACCGAACTTAAAATCGGATTGTCTGGAACATTAACCGCGTATGGTGACTTTTTGCCAGCCGCAATGGCAGCGTCAACAGCCACTACTCTGACAGACTTGCCAGGTGCATCCGTGCTGGGTACGACTGTTATACCTGCTGATACCGTGGTACTGCTAACAACCGTTGCAAACGCGACAGGATCACCGGCAGGGGTTATCACCTATGACGTTATTATCGACTGGTTCTAAAAGGAAAAAATCATGAAAGATATGAAAAGCAATGGCGCGGCCATGGACAAGGGTTTGTCTGAGTTATCCAAGTTCAGCGCGAAGGAATCTCCAAGAGGTGTAACAAACGAGGAGTCACAGCGGCCTACGGAAAGTTCTGTTTCTATGAAAACGGAAAAGGGGTCTTTTACCTTCCGCGGTAAGTAAGAGCAAGAAACCAAGGCGGTATCTTCGGATGCCGCTTTTTTTGAGGGTAAAAAAATGAAAGATTACGGTTATGTAATTGGGTGTGGGTGTGGCACTTATTCAGAAGATGCTAATAAGAAAATGACCCATCGTACTGACTACGGAATGATGAACGATAGGCCAATGTTGCCGCGTGATGATGTGGCTATTAGCGATACCAACAACAAAGCCAATGAAACAGGCTTGATTATTCGCCAACCACTATGAAGGAAGATATGAAAAAAGTAGATGTTGAAACCAAAAATGAAACCGATGGCCGCGCATTCGGTAAGCTTGATCGTAACCGCCCATTCGGTGAGATTAGCGGAGAAATGGAAGATTTCCCAGGTGCGCGTTACGCACAAGACGGCAACCTATACGACAGCAACGACAACAAGCTAAATGGCTAAGTCAACTTTCCTACAGTTTTGCCAGGCTACTAGGCGTGCCTGCGGGTTGCCGGGCTCTGGCCCGACCACTGTCACAGGTCAAGTGCTGCAAATGGAAAAGGTTGTTGAATTTGTTGCGTTGGCAGACGCTGAAATACAAGGGAAATGGTTTGATTGGGACTTCTTACATGTAAGCACATGGAGTTCCAGCACAGTTATTAATGAACCAAGTGTAACCGCGCCTACAACAATCGGAGTGTGGGATGAAGATTCTTTCTATCTTGACTACAGCACAAGCAACTACAAAAAATTACCCGTGCTGCCTCACAAAGACTGGCGCGCAAACTATCGGCAAGGTGTCAAGGTGGCGCAGCAGCCAAGCCATATTGTCATCATGCCAGACTTGTCATTAATACTTGAGCCAAAACCAGACGCGGTTTATTCGCTAACGGCTGACTATTGGGCGCGACCAGTCAAAATGACAGCGGATTCTGATACGTCACCGATTCCAGAAGAGTACGAACGAATCATTGTCGCTCGCGCAAAAGTAATGTACGGCGAAGATATTGCAGCAGCCGATTTAATCATATCAGGTCAGAATGAGTACGATGATTTGCTGGATAAATTGGAAGCTAAATATTTGCCCGGACAGAGCCGTGTTCGTCGGTCATCTGATACCGGCATGATAACAGTCAGGCCGGAATGAGCTATCCACCAAAACGTAAACCGCCAAACGTCCCAACCAAAACAGAATGGATAGGCTTCAACGGTGGCCTAGATACTGATACGCCAGCGATGCAGAAAGCGTCAGGGGTTGTTATAGTTGCGCAGAATCTTGAGCATGGCGTTAATGGCGGATATGACACGATGGAAGGTTATGAGCGTTTTGATGGTCAGGCGCGGCCATCGGATGCACAGTACGCCATTCTTGACTGCCTGCTTACCAGCACAGTCTCTGTTGGTGACGTAGTGACGGATAGCACGGGCGCAATTTTCGGTACAGTCATAGCGTTAACAGTGCCTTAATTTAGCAAACAATATAAAACTAAAATAGCGTAAGCAGTTGATTTATATATTTGTTAAATTCTAAATTAGCAAAGGATAGCAATGCCAGCAAATGATTACTACGATTCAACCGGTGCGCCATCCACAAGTTCGACAATTTCATCCTCCACACTACGCGCTGAATTTGATGCGATAGAAACAGGTTTTACAGCGGTACAGACTGCCCTAGGGCTAAAGGCAACATCGTTGCTGACGGGATATACGTCCGCAGCAGGCACGGTCGCGGCTACCGACACCATTCTGCAAGCAATACAAAAGCTAAACGGCAATGACGCAACCAATGCAAACCTTACTGGTCACGTCACCTCGGTAGGTAATGCAACAGTTCTAGGAAGTTTCACGGTAGCGCAGTTAAATACGGCGATAAGTGATGGTGACATTGCTA
>JADKHS010000025.1 GCA_016721605.1 Nitrosomonadales bacterium | reverse complement strand
CTGACAAGGCTTGCACCTTGTTCCATTCGGGAATCACCACCTCGTTGGTGTAGTCCGCCCCCTCTGTTTGATCCAAAGAAAACCAGATATTTTTCAGCACAAACATCGTGCATCCTGAACTTCTGACTTCCTTGGTCTTGTCATTGGATCCAGCACCATTTTCAACCTCATCATTAGACTTGGTTTTGACGGTCACAGGCATGACCAATGCAATTGCTTTCTCGCCTTTCTTCACGCATCGCCTCAATTGCTTCCATTTATTGAAGGAAGCGATCGGAGACAGTGGCAGCCCCTTGACGGTTAATTGCATAGCGGCAAGGATGGCATTGCCAAGGCTGTAATCGTGAAATACTGAATACGCCTCAGATACCTTTCCTGGGCAGGAAAGGGCATCCGAAAACAATTTGCCCCATTTGGCGCGATTTGATTTTTCTTGCATGGTGTTCTCCTATTCATGAAAAAAAACGGAGACACCATGCCCCTTGCGGGGAAGTGTCCCCGCTGAGGTTAAATAAAACTCTAATTTTGATACGCCAAATGTGCTTTTCGATTTACCAAATAAACTTCCACATAGGCTTCCAGTATTGCCTGCGGTGTATCGAGCCGCTTGATAATGGCATCAACAGTATGTTTAGCCAGATCAGCAAGGTCCTGCTCTCGTTTGCAAACAGGACATTCCTTTGTGTTGTACACATCGGAATGCATAAATTTCCAGGACGAGTTGCATTGATCGCAATACACCTTTTTTTTCCATCTTTTCAGAAATGGCACACTCATATCAAACCTCGTTCGGCAAAAGACAATGCCTCTTGCTCGCCGATCACAATGTGATCGAGAACTCGAACATCTACCAATCCAAGCGCTTGCTTTAGTGCATCAGTTAGCGAGCGGTCGGCACTGCTGGGCTCTGCCACCCCTGAAGGATGGTTGTGGCTCAGCATTACCGCTGCCGCGTTGTGTATCAAGGCGCGTTTGACAACCTCGCGTGGATACACGCTGGTTTGTGTCAGCGTTCCGTGGAATAGCTCTTCCGAAGCGATAAGACGATGCTGTGCATCTAGAAACAGCACCATAAATACTTCCTGCTGCCGTCCACCCAATACCAGCCTCAAGTAATCCTTGACCACCTTTGGTGCAGTAAAGGATACGGGGTGGTTGTGGATGTCCTCTTCAAGTGCGCGCACAAACAACTCCTTGGCTGCTGAGATGATGGGTGCGGGCACATACGGAGCTTCGCTTTCGCAAACCATTTCCTGACGATTTGCACGCATTCCGAATAAAACAGAAAGTGGAACTTGTGATAGCTTTTCAGCCATCCTTTTTCCAACCAGTACGGACAACAAGTCAGGTGTGCTGCAATTTTGGATATTCATTTTGTGTCTCCTTTAAATAATGAAAGGGACACAAACCCTTGGCGGGGACGTGTCCCCGCTGGGTAGTTATGACGATTGCTCGTCTTCTGTTTGTTTTGATTGGTCAGCCGCCAATTTCAACTCAAGGCATAGCCATGAGGATGAATTCTCTTTTTATGGCGCACTCATCGAATGCGTCATAAAAAGCCCCGCAAGCGAGGTAAAACCACTTTGGGCAGGCATGTCCATGAGACTGGACTGCTTAACTTGCGGCGGTTTTTTTGATGATTGCCTGATAGGCATTGCTATTGACAACATCCAGCCAGTCAACAGATTTCATCCCTTGCGGAATATCTGTGTCAGGTAGCTTGATGCTGGCCTTTACGCCTTCTTTCCACAGGCGTTTGACCAGTGACTTCGCCGAACTCAATCCGTGACCTTCCGGATGAATCATGGAAGGCCGGTCTTTGTCGGCATAGATCACCACATCAATACCTTTTGGCGGCACGAAGTTTTCCAGCAAGTACGCGTTTCCAGCAGCCCATACAGGCACATTGAAAGCACCCATGATGGCCAGTGCTGTTTCGATGCCCTCTGTGACTGCCAATACCTTGCTGCTGCCCTGTACCGCTATCCTCATCGCGCCAAACAAATTGTCGGCGCAGTGCCGCATCATTTTTTTGGGTGATTGGATATTTGCTTTCGCACCATCGTGTGTAATGTAGGTGCGATGTACGGTCGAAGGACAACCGTTTGCATCGCACACCATGGTGACAATGGCGGGATACCTGTTGACCAGCTTTCCCTTTTCGTAATACTCAAGCGAAGGGACAAAACGGATCATCTTGATATCAATTTTTCGATAGTCGATCTGCCCGATTCCACGGTTTGCAAAATACAACCTTGCTGCCCGCGCTTCGGGGGAGGTCAGAGGAATGCTGGCTTTCCACACATGATTCAGAGAATCGCGAATGTCTTGCCTGTTCTCCTCTTTTTTGACACACACTTTTTTGGCTGGCAAGGGCGCGTAATGCTGCTCGCCGCTTCCCAATAGCATGTCGTGTATGGCGCGATGGGTAGTGAGAAAATCCCACCCGTTCGCCCACATGAGTAGCGTATATCCATCGTGATAGATGCCGCATGTGTTGCACACACCGCCACCAGTTTCATCAAAATCCCGAAACAGCCGGAATCCATCTGTCCCGCCATGCACGGGGCACGGCACATGATTCGGCGTGCGCTCTACTGCCTGACCAAGATGCGGGGCGAGCGATGCAACAATGCTTGTCCAGCGTCCTGCGGCCAACAACTTCAGTTCTTTCGCTTCCATGGTGCCTCCTTGGTATATCCCGCATGGGACACGCCAAAGCACCCAGCGGGATGTTCTGGTGTGTCCCGTGTGGGCGGGTGGTTGTAAAACCACCGGCAAAGAAGCACCCCATGGGGGATGATTCCCCCGGTGGGTGGTTGAGTTTTAGAAAGGTTTTGCGTCAAATTCAGGCTTCGGGCCTGACTTTGTGGTTTTGCCTTTGTTGGCAGCGGACGCAGCAGGTGCTGCAACGCGCGACTCACCATCCGTCTTGTTGCCACAGAGCATTTTCATCTCGGAGACAACAATTTTTGTGACGTAACGATCCTCTCCGACTTTCTGATATTTCCAAAATGGGAACGATGTCCCCATGAGGGTCATTAAACCAGGCTGCCTTGTTCAATAATCGCGTCTTTGTATTGGCGATACTCGCGCAGAGCGACCTCAAGCTCTGCATCCTCCAAATCCACTTCAGCACGGATATAGATCTCATCCAATGCTTCAACAGTGCTGGCTGATTTCAAAGCCGCGACAACCTTGTCCAGCTTTTCGAGTTTGCTCAGTTCTTTTGCCGATTGCGGTTGGCTCTCGGTTTTGACGGGCATTTTTTCTTTGATCTCCACTGCCTCATCCACGACATCAACCGGCGCGTAACTGCCGTCGATCACATCGTTCAGATTCAGGTTTTGACCTTGACCTGCATGCGCTTTTTCATCCATCGCCAGTGCCGTTGCCAGCTCGGGGGATTTAGGCAAGAACTTGCAGATGCGCCGAATGACCGTTTTCAGCCCCATCGCTACAAAGTCGGTATCCCAGACGGATTCCTTCTTGTACTTCTTGGCTGCCTGGTAGCCGCGACTGCCATCACGGATACTTTCGACTTCTTTACGGCCCATTGCGACAAACGTCCTGCTATCATCTTTGAGAACGCCTACCGCATAGAAACCAACCACCTCTCCGCGTTCTTCATCAGACGTGGGGAAGCCGCCCGGTGCAGTCAGCGGTTCGTGCTCCAGGCTTCGTTCCATGCCGAGTTTTAGCGCGAACGTATCATTCATGCGTACCTCGTGTGCATAGATGTCCTGTACCAATCCACTCTGACGCGCCAGCTTCATCAATCCGGTGTAACCCGGAATGAGTTGGCATTGGTTGCCAAACGGGACAAGGTGAGCTTCGCCCATGAGCCCGACTTCAAGTCCAAGTTGCGAGGACTGGATGACGGCAGCAAACACGCTGCGCGGGTCGCATTCACCCAGCTTCGGGGTCATCCGAAACGCCGTGAGCGCAATGCGTGCCATGCGATCAGGATTAATGTGCTTGGGCAGCGCACGGGCGATTTCTCCCTTGAACTGTTCAAGCATTGCCGGGAAGCCTTGGGGTTGCTCGTTCTTGGCTGCGGCGGTACGGTTGATGTTTTTGAGTGCTTGTAATGACATGGTGTTTCTCCTTTTTGTTAAAACATAAAAAAACGGAGACACCACGCCCCATAGGGACAATGAATGTCCCCGTGGGGTTGCTTGAATCGAACCGGTTGCCCGAAACGATACTTAATGCTGTTTTACCTTTCGGCAAGGCCAGCCGCCTTTTTCACGTCACTGCATTACGCAGCAACTTGAATTTTCTTTCGCACCCTCTTCTTCTTTTCAGTCAGAACAGGAAAAGCTAATCCGAGCCGAATGAATGTGGGTGTTTCAAGCTCTGCCCAGTTTGGCTCGTTTGGCATTGATGCCGCCGGAGTCCTGGTTGCAGGCTTTGCTCTCATGAGTGGTTTGATAAATACCACCACAGCTCGAATGGCCGAATAAAGCGCCCATGCCAGCATTAACATGATAACGATTCCCATTTTGCGTCTCCTCATTTGAAATAAAAAAGGGGACACAAACCCTAGTCGGGGAAGTGTCCCCGACAGGGTTGTTGTTACGCTTCGATATCGAAGTTTGCTGCCCAGCGCGGAAGATCGATACTCTCAATCTCGCCGCTCGGTTGATAGCCGGGAAAATGATTGTTTTCCTGGCACCATTTCAGCAACTCAAGCGCACCGCGATACTTGGCACGCCCTACTTCGATCATTTGTTGACTGGCGATGTAGCAAGCCGTCGAATACGGTGCATTTTTTTCTACTGCGATAAAGTAAAAGTTGACTGATTTTCCAGTCACCGCCTTCATGCCGTCAGTGTAAAAAGCGGCCTGCACGTCATAGCCAAGATTGGCTATTGCTTTGGAGAAGCTGTCTTTGCTCGCACCACAGCAGCTTTTAAGGTCTGCCATACCGTACTCGCTCATCCAGTCTGGACGTATCCTGCACTCTAATCCCGTGTAGTCATCAGTCCAGAACAGGGAGGTCTCAGCTTCACCATCGTCAAGCATTTTGGCTGCGCCCGCATGATTGAAAACGCTTACCCTCATTGCAGCAAGTGTGTCCATCTGCTCTGTACTCAAAGATATCTTGCCCGCATTTTCAGCATCCCACTTTGCGGCTATTTCCTTGCCTTCCTTGGTGCGGCGGTCGAACTTTGGCGCGAGCACATAATCTTTTGAAAATACCTGGAGTTCAAGGATAAAGCCGTGGAATGCCGAACCAAATTCCATTGCTGGCGTTGGCTCGACTGACCCCATTTTGTATTGCAGGTAGTGTTCGGGGGACTTGAGTAGTTGAACAATCCCGCTGTGTGATATTGCCTCACTGGCGTGGTAAACCTGTATAGGCAAGTCTCTGACGATGCGTTTCATTTGGTGTCTCCTTTTTGAAATAAAACGGAGACACCATGACCCTTGCGGGGAACGATGTCCCCGCTGGGTGGTTATGACAATTGCTCGTCTTCTGTTTGTTTTGATTGGTCAGCCGCCAATATCAGCTCATGGCATTAAGCACATGAAGCAAGATGCAGAAGACACTACACCGGGTTTATTCTTTCTTCCATGCGGATAATCCGCATAATCGCCGACTTTCCATCAGATTTTTTCTGAAGCCCTGTTTCACTATTTAGCCTTTGTATTAGCGCTGTTGTTTTGTTCCTCAACCGCAAAGGAGAGATTCTTGGAAAACGGTAAAGCAGTAAAAGGCCCACCAAGAAAAAAAGCTGATGAGTTTAGCAATCCATTCCTGACCCAGGAGGTGAAGATACATTCGTCACCCGCCCAGGCTGTATTTGAAAACGGCTACGAGAAATGCGATTCGGCACTGCATAGCTTGAGCGTTGTTCTGCCAGCAGTCCTCAAAAGTGATAACGAAATAATGACCATCAATGGCGCGGTCGACCATCTGATCAACAACGCGTTTGTAAATCTGCGCAATGAAAGCGCGAGGCTCAAGAAGATCGCCGAGGACAACGGCATTGATATTGGCAGGATAAATTACACCAATGTCACAACTTACCAAGCCAAAATAACTTGCAACAAATCCGGCCAATATCTGCAAATGATCCGTGAGCTCGACAGGTTGATGGAGTTGGTGCATTCAACATGGCTTGCCGGATTCATCGCCGACGATGCGAAGGGCGCATTGGAGCGGCAATGGCGCAGAAAGACGCTGGGGGTTTCGGCAGAAATTTCTGCAATCCTGGCGCGCGCGTTCAGTGCCGCGCAGAAGCTCAAGCATTATGCTCAGGCAGAATCCGACCAGTCGGCAACGGATAGCCCCGCAGACGAGGCAGTAGGAACACCTAAGAAAAGTCGCGCAAGACGAAAACTCAAACATCTGATAGTGCGGAAGCGAGCACCCCTTGATGGGCGAGGATGCCGGTCTGGCGGAACAATCAACGAAAGGAAATGGATTGGTGACTGTTACTTTATAGTGCTGCCCAGCAAATCCGCCCCAAGTCATACGCAAAAATCGACACAAAACCAATATTTTTGCGTATGACTTGGGAAAGATTCCTTGAATAATTTAACGATGACCGACATGTCCATGGTCGCGCCCACCCCTCCTGCGAAGATGCGTTGGTCGTACACAACCTGAAGCAAGAAGCTCTTGCTTACGCCATTAACGAGCAAGGTTAGATTGTGACCGCGATGAAATCCTTGCGGGCTTGCGGAGTAAGTTTTGAGATTGGATTTGTTCATTGCTTACTTACATTTTCCGACTGCTAGTGAGGGTGGCAATAGGCATCGCCCACAACGGACGGTCATTGACTCGGCCGAGGGGCAGCGTTTCGGTTCCATCGTAAAGGATGATGCCTGCTTTGAAGTTCTGGGGCGCAACACTGGCCAGCCGCTTTAATCCGGCGAGGTCACTCAAGGATACGCTGGCGGCAGCTGTAACTTCGATGCCGATAATTTCCCCCGAGGCATTCTCCACGACGAAATCGACTTCGTACTGGTCTTTGTCACGGTAGTAGAAAAGTCCATATTCATCTTCTGAACAGGTAATTTGTTTGCGTAGCTCGGCGAACACGTAGCTTTCCAGCAATTGACCAAATAGATTACGTTGGCGCATCGGATCGGAAAAATCCAACAGCACGCTCAACAGGCCAGAATCATTAAATTGCAGCTTGGGTGTTTTAACCAAACGAGAAAGCCGGTTCCCCGACCACGACTGCAGCCGCTGCATCAAATACATTTGCTCGAAGATGGCGATGTATTTGCTGGCGGTCTTATGATCAATGCCGACTTGTCCGCCCAACTGGCTGTAGTTGCAAAGCTGCCCTGCGGTCTGCGCCAAGGCGCGCATCAGGCGGGGCACCTGATCGAGTTTGTCAATGCTGGCGATGTCTTTGATATCGCGCAGGATCAGCGAGTCAATGTATTGTTTTGCCCATGTTTTACGGCGGCGATTGTCCTCACGCGATAACGCTTCTGGATAGCCACCTCGAATGACTTTATCCACCAAGTGCATCACCCACGGCTGGCTGAGTTGCTGCCAAGATGCCATCTGCAAATAGAATGTCGAGCCAAGTGAGAGATGATTCAGGATTTGCAGTGATCTCACACTGAGCGAGGGGCAGCAACACCAAGGTTTCCATTCGCCCTGCGAGCGAGTCGGCAATACTTGGCAAGGCCATCAGGTTGGCAGATCCGGTGAGCAAGAATCGGCCGGGGCGGCGATCTTCATCCACCGCTTTTTTGATTGCCAAAAGCAAATTGGGCGCGCGCTGTATCTCGTCAATCACAGCACTATCAAGACTGCGAATCAATCCGACCGGATCTTCTTGCGCTGCTAGTCGAGTCAGTTCATCGTCGAGCGTGAGATAACGCCGCTTGCTCCCAGCCAGTTGCCGCACTAAGGTGGTTTTGCCCGCTTGGCGCGGGCCGCTCAACAACACGACCGGCGTGTCTGCCAACGCAGCCATCAATCGTGACTGGATGTATCTGGGATAGATTGATGTTGCTTCAGTTTCAAGCATACCTGGCCGTCTCGTCCATTTGGGATTGAAGTATAGTCTAATTGGGATTATTGTTCTTTGTTCAGAGGATTATAGCTAGCAAGAATGTGCATGAGCCAATAATTTTTTCAACAAGGTAGGGATAAATTTTGAGTGCGAGCGCAATCTTACTGACCAGCACGTCAAGTCCTTGTGTTGATGCAAGAAGAACTGTGAATTTTCAATCTGCATCCCTTTGATTGCTCGGTAGTAACCAAACGTATACTAATTTTTTAGTCGCAACCGAACCGAAATCGAAAAGTGCTTTAGACAGTTTTTTGCATCAAACTGATTCAATTGCTTTGTGACCGCTCAAGCACCATTTCTTCATCCTCTGCTAATTCAGACAAATTATTGAGCATATCAACCAACAGGTATTCCTCCACCTGTCAACGCTAAATAGAAATGTCCACTCGCCTGCCAAGTAGAAATGTCCCTGGCGGTTTCCGGGATGGCTATATCCACCGTTCAGATACCGCTTGGCGCCGAATTGCAGCACGCAGTCAGAATTTTCGTTGTACATAGCCTTGACGCTATATATCAATTTGATATAATTCGCTCGTGCACATCATCTCCATCAAAATGCTTCTCGAGTTCTGGCAGAAACATCCAGAGGCGGAAAAGCTTCTACGCGAGTGGCACTCAGTTGTGGAGCACGCTGAATTCAGGGATTTCAACCACGTTCGTGAGTTTTTCAACTCCGTCGATTACGTGCCGCCCTATACGATCTTTGATGTGGGTGGAAACAACTATCGCCTAGTCGTTATCGTCAGATACAGGTTCAAGAAGATATTTGTGTATAAGGTGATGACGCATCTGGAATACGATGGCTGGAACAAGCTCTATAGGAAAGGCAAAGGCTAATCATGTGCGCAGCACACACTCAGTTTGACATCCAGGCTATTCAATCCTCTTGGCAGGCTTTTGATGCAATGGCGCATCTTCGCCCCATCCATGAAAAAAAGAGTTATGACCGTATGGTGGCCCTGATGAACTCCCTTCTGGATACCGCCGGAGATAACGAAGACCATCCGCTGTCAGGCTTGCTTGATTTGGTTGGGGATATGGTCTCGAAGTATGAGCAAGAGCACTACGCCATTGAGGCAGCAGAACCCAAGGATGCCCTGCGTTTCTTGATGGATGCTCGCGGCTTGAAGCAAGAAGACCTGTCAGCCATTGTGCCACAGAGCAACCTGTCGGCAATCTTGGCAGGTAAACGAAAAATCAGCGCAACCTTGGCAGGAAAATTAGGCAAGTTTTTCGGCATTAGCCCAGCTGTATTCGTGCCCTCTAATTTGACCTGGACACAAAGCACTGTCCGCTTCCAAGATGCCCAAAACATTGCTCGGTGACGGCGGTGTCTGAAACCACCGTCCGCTGTTGGGTTATCTTCTATTCTCCGAATGAAAATTCCAACGACTGCATAAAGGACAGCAATCAGCTTGAACGAAGGGCAATACCGAAGTCAGTCAGCCAGGTTTTAGCAAAAAAGGTGTTAGTCAATGCACTATGCAATGACTAACACCTTTTTTGTTTTAGCAGAAATATTCGAGCTTAGCCCCTTTAATTTCACAAAAATGTCAAATGTAAGGCCTGACAGGGGCGGCATTTCAGACTCAAGCGAGACCCGTTACCAAGTTCGCTGACCCCAGGAGCCACACCCCCGTCAGTGAGATATGCTACGCTTTCATCTGATGGTCGTCATCTGCAAATTCGATGGTAGACCCCAGTTATACGATGGAGGCGGGTGGAAATTAACGGAATTATAGAAGTGCCCATTATTTGTTGAGGAGTCTACATTGGGAAACCCTGTTTATCTGGAAGCAAGCTGGGATTTTGCAAATGCAATCACTCCGTTCCAGTTATTAAAGTAGGTTCAGTTCCTGAGCCAGGAGTAATGTGGTTATTTGCAACAGGATTGATTGGTTTTATTGGGTTGAAAAAAACCAGGTACAGTTAATAAAAATTCATTGACAAAAAAATACTTACCGTTTACCCCATTTTAGTTTTAATACTGTTCCTGCAGGCTTTACTTCGCGTCATGATTTATTTTAATATGGAACCGGAAGCATTACTGACGAAAAATCGGTAACAAAATGCATTAATTTTCATAGAATGTGATGGGACAGAAGTATCTAAAACTCGTGCATAGCCACAAATAACCACTACGGGAAGCTGATGGCGCAATGGATACGTATGGAATTTTACCGGACTTGCTTGCAGGCACGGCCAACTGAAAGCCCTCGATATTCACCTTCCTGAAACAGCGCAGCGAGCCAAGAGTCGGGGGTGAATGCAATATCAGCAGCAAGCAGTATGAATTTCATTCGTTCCACCCTCAGCTCTGCCACTGTTCTGGTGACGTAGGGTTGGGGGCTGGATATTCAAAGTTGAGCGCTATTTTCATAGTGGGGAGTTATGAACTATCGTCTGATGCCCGTTTGGGTCTTGCTCGTTTTTCTATTTTGATTGGGGGCAATGAGGCTCTTGCGCAGCAGCGGCCACCGCTACTCCCTAAAAAAGAATGTCCGGCTTCTGCACTTCAAGCAGATGTGGTCGCGATTGATCACCCGATGATATTTAACCGTCTTGGAGCACAAAACGTCAATTGGATGATGTACGCCTTGCGCCATGATGTGATTGATTTAGCAAGCCACCATACTTTTGATTACAGTGCTGAAGGTGAAAAGTATTTTCAGAAAGCCGCCATAAATCACACGAGTCGCGGCATTGCTTTGCGTCCAGACTTAAGGCCCCGCCCTTTGGTGTTGCGGGTAGCAGAAGGCGGTTATCTAAAAATTCGCTTTACGAACCTGTTAGAAGTTAAACCAATTCCACCGCATACAACACCAGGAAATCCATACGACTCATTTCCTGACCCTTTGCCTGGCATTGATCATCCGCTGGAACATGCAGTTAAAGACGACCCTGCTGGCAAGGATAAGCTCTTTCGACTTGACGACCAAGTCGCCAGCCGTGTCGCTGGTTTTCATCCGCAGGGCTTGGAATTAGTCAACTCAATCAACGATGACAGCTCCTACACAGGCAATAATAAGGTCAATAGTCTTGCTAAACCTGGGGAAACACAAGAATACTGTTTTTTCGCCCCTAAAGAAGGGGGCGTATTTAGTCAGTAATGATGGTGCTGTATTCGGTGGCGAAGGTTCGGCGGGTGATAGTGGTGTTGGCTTATTTGGTGCCGTAACGGTACAGCCAAAAGGTGCGAATTTTTATCGCGCACAGTTGACGGAAGAGGAAATGCGATTGGCGACCAAGGGCGTCACGCGAACAGGACAGCCCATCATTGATTACGAAGCGACTTATCCTGATGACTGTAAAACGCAAGGTGTATGGTGCCAGGAAGGTAAAGCAGGTAAACCAATACTGAATATGGTCTTCAATCGACGCATTATGCACGGCGATATTAATGCCTTAATTATTGGGCCTGGTGGTGATGGCAGATTCCCGCTAGAGACCTATCCACTGGAATCACAAGGCAAGCAAAACCCGACTGTTCCTACCCGCTTGGAGCCATTCCGCGAATTTGTTTCGATCTTTCACGATGAAAATGCCGTGACACAAGCATTCCCATATTTCTTTGAACACCAGGAACTATCGCATACCCTGCATGGTGTACGTGATGGTTTTATGATTAATTATGGTTCTGGCGGTGTCGGCGCTGAAATTATTGCCAATCGGTTGAAAGCGGGGCCGATGCAAGATTGTATTGACTGCGCTTACGAAGAATTTTTCTTGTCATCGTTTGCCGTCGGTGATGCGGCAATGTTGGTGGATAATCCTGCCAACCTGGTGATTAGTCAGTGCCAGCCTGAGTATCTCACTGACCCGAATTATGCTAAAGAAAAAAAAGAATTTTGCGAACAACCAAAGGAGCAACGCGCAACCCAGGCTTATTATCCACATGATCCGGCCAATGTGCATCACAGCTATATTGGCGATTTTGTAAAGTTCAGGAATTTGCACGCCGGCAAGGAACAGCATATTTTTCATCTGCATAATCACCAATGGTTGTTCAATGCCAATGATGACAATTCCAACTATATCGATGCCCAAGGTATAGGGCCTGGTTCAGGCTATACCTACGAAATTGCTTTTGGTGGTTCGGGCAATCGTAATAAAACCGTTGGAGATGCTATTTTTCACTGCCACTTCTACCCGCATTTCGCTCAAGGCATGTGGTACATGTGGCGCAACCATGATGTATTTGAAGGTGGTACGCGCTTAAACGTAAGTGAGACTCCGGATGGTTTCCACCAAAATAAATTCGGGTTGCAATATGGGCAACCAGCACTCAAGTCACGCGCTTTGCCTGACGGTGAAATTGTTGCGGGCACACCAATTCCCGCCATCGTCCCTCTGCCCGGAAAAGCCATGGCAGTCATGCCAGCAAGGTGGAAGTGCAAGCACGCACAGTGGATAACATCAATTATGGTTCTGTCGCCCATGTGGTGGAACAGGATAAAAATCCTGGCTATCCATTCTGGGTTGCTGGTATAGATTCTACTGTAGGTTCACGCCCCACTACGCCGCCTTTGGATATGACATCCATCCCCGGTATCGTGGATGGTTGGGATGGCGGTTTGCCTCGCCACGCTTTGGCTGGCTATTCAGCAGGCGGAGTAGCCTCAGGGGAGCTTACTCGCTTCACTGCAGAAAAACATATCGAAGTCGCCAAACCGGTGTACTACGACGAAAAGGGTACCCCAATGGAGAAAGTGGCAATGGCATTCCATGCCGATCGCACACATCCTTCCTCTAAAATCGATAAGTCCGGCAATGAAACACCCGCCTACTTTTCACCAATGGTCAAAAAGCCGATCCAGGCGCGCCCTATAACGACCCATGCATGGACGATAAGGGCAAGCTGCTTACAACGGGTGGCGATGGCGAGTTTTTTGGCGGCGCTACAGGTAAATTTTTCAACGTAAAGAGCATTGAATTCGGCGCGGATAAACCGCGCGTGTATCGCGGTGCGAATTTACAGCTGGATGTGGTGTTCAACAAACTCGGTTATCACTATCCACAACAGCGTATTTTGACGCTATGGGAAGACGTGGGCGCTTTATTGGATAAAAAGCGGTCGCCAGAGCCACTGGTGTTACGGATGAATACTTTTGATTGTGCGATGTACGCGCACACCAATCTAATACCAAAAGATTTTTATATGGACGATTATCAAATCACCACACCTACCGATGTTATCGGCCAGCATATTCATTTACCCAAATGGGATTTAACAGCAGGCGATGGTAGCGCCAATGGTTGGAATTACGAAGATGGCACCTTCTCGCCAGGTATGGTGCGTGAGCGTATACATGCCATTAATAAATGGAATGAAATACACCAAGCAGAATCCCCTGTACCAAACCCTTATAACAACAGTAGTGATCCGCTAGTCCCTAAAGCGCATCCTTACTTCGGAATCCTCGCAGGCCATCAAGAAAGCGACTGTGTGAAACTTTGGAATGTCGTGGGCGGTGACTCAAAGGCTTTTGATAAGCAATATGGTATGCCCGGAGTTTGTGATTGGTTAGGCGCCCGCACAACCTTACAGCGCTGGTTCTCGGACCCAATTTTTAATGCGGGCGGGGTAAACCGTGGCTTGGGTATCACCTTCACTCATGATCACTTAGGCCCATCAACGCATCAGCAGCTAGGGCTATATGCCACCATGCTAACGGAGCCGGCGGGTTCTTTGTGGAGAAATAATGAAACAGGCGAGTTGCTCTATGACACTGCCGCACGGAAAGATGGTGGCCCAACATCATGGCAGGCCATCATTACAAACAAAAATGGGAAAGCGATTGATGTTGACAGTGATGGCAAAGACGATTCACACCGCGAATTTTTCTTGCAATATGGTGATTTTCAGCATGCGTACCAGAAAGATCATTTTATGGCGTTGATCAAAAAGGTATTGTCAAACCAGCAACTGCCGAAAGTTTCCGTGTAGCGATTCATCCTTCGGTACGTAAACCAGCACCGAGCGTGTTCCCTGACATCATTGGTTTTGAGCCGACATGCCCAGGAGGTAACACGCTCTGCCGTGCTGTCGAAAAGGATAAGTGGTTAAGTGCGGTTTACAACTCTACGCCTAAGCAGGCACCGCCACGTCCTTGCCCCGAGGCAATTTCGACAGATGATGTGGGTATGATGGTTGTGAACTATCGCAATGAACCCGTTGCGGCACGCGTTTATGATGAAAATAAAGTTGCGTGGGATGGCAAGAAGGGGGATCAAGCTTCCGGCTTTGCGGGAGATATGGCATTTGCCATGCAAACACGAACAGATCGTGCCAATAAATTCCTCAATGGTGTCGGCGGTGAAGATCCCGGCATTGCAGGCTCGAAGCCCTTCTATGCCCAAGACATTAACACTCATCGGCAAAAGGCGATCCTTATACACCGATCATGCGTGCTTATGCAGGTGACTTAGTGCGCGTCAAAATTCAAGCTGGCTCACACGAACACGAGCACAATGGTTCGATAAATGCTTTGGGTTGGATGCAAGGTGGCTCTGGTTTGGACAAGCGCCACATTCGGGTTGGCGTAATTCACAGAATGCCGGTTTATCGAGCAATTTACACTTACCGCCCGTATTACCGATTATGAAAGCCCAACACATATGAATGACCGAATGTACACCATTGATACCAGTCAAGATGGTTTATGGAGCGGTGCTCGGGAATCCTTCGCAGTATGAATCGCCGTGATGAAGATGTAGATGAAAGAGGAGACAACAAAGACAACTTGGTGCCATTACCCAGCAATCCGAAGCCTACTTTACTCGCACCTGAGCAAGGTTTAGGCCTGTACACGATTGCCCCTGCCAATGCGTTAATTCGCCGTTACTATGTGTCAGCCGTACTGGCGAACACTGTTTTTGGACAAACCGCTTGGCATCAATATCCCCAACGACCCCGCACTTCACTCAACGATGCGGGTGGCACTTTGGTCTATAAACCCATGTGCAGCACCATCAGTATTCAGACTACAAATGAAGATGGTAATCCGACAACACACGAATTTGGCGCGGGTCTTTTGCATGACCCAACCGCCATCATGTTTGTGCGTAATAAAGATATCGATCCTGCTACCGGTAAAATACGCCCCGGCCATCCTGTTGAACCAGTTGTTATTCGTGCTGCCGCCGGCAGGCGAATGCAAGGTGATGTTGTACAACCGTTTGCCAAAATCCAGAAAAGAGATGCCTGATTTAGATGGCTACACTTCTTTATCCGGCATTGTCCGTCGCGACAAAGGTTTGCCTGGCTGAAGATGACATCGTTCAACAACAATCTGATTCGCCCATCCAATCGTATTGGCTTGCATCCACAACTGGTGCATTACGATGTGCAAGCCTATGGCGGCAATAATATCGGCACGAACAAAATCAACAGCATTGCACCGGGTTGGGTGAAAGTCTATCAATGGTATGCCGGGGTTCTGGACGTTGCGCCTTCGGAAAATATTTGCTACTCCGAAAATGTTGATGCCCAGATTAAACTCACGAAGTTAAGTGCACCGGCGAATCAGCCCAATTTGCGCCCCCTATCTGAATTGATGACCCTCGAAGCATTTCAGGAAGGGGCACTCAGTACCTTGGTAGATGGAAGAAAATTTCACACTGAAAATCAAAAGGCTAAATTTGAAGATATGTTGAAAAACATTAGCAACATAGCTTTGGATGCAGGATGCATCGAAATCACGAACGAAAAACAACACGTCAGGAATCTTGCCTGCCGGCACACCACTTACGGCAGATGCAAGAGAAAAGGCAGGCTATGCAGTACTTGTTGGAAATGTAGGTATCGCCGCAGATTCCTGGAAGATGAAGCACCGCTTTAGGAAGTGATGCTTACTTCAAACGTGAAGTCGTATTGAGTAACCGAAGACTATGCACCAAGAAGTTCAGCTCGCAAATTACACGGCTGTTAAAGTCAAATATTGATATTCTACGAAAAAGTAATCTTAAAAACGGCACCTAAAAAACAGTTGCGCAGTTAGCTAAAATACTTAGCGATAGCTTTATGTTTGAGGTCGATGGCATTGATAATATGGCTAAACCTGCATATGCCTGGCGTGCTAAGCGATACCCTGGCCTTACCGTTAAAACAACACGCTTGGCAAGTTTGTCAAGGGAAGCCTGCCGTTTTGTACCGATTGAATTTGGCGCAACCAACCTCTCTCCACCCGACCGCATCAAGCAAGGTCAAAAGGCGCTGTGGGCAATGATTATTGAACCCACAGGCTCCAGCTGGCGTGAGTATACGGATGACACGGCTATAGATAGACAAAACCCAGGTGTCAATCAAGTCAATAAACGCAGAACACGGGCAACAGCTGATGTGGCGTACCCCATTGTGGATAATGGTAAAGCCACTCTTCGAACTTTCCGCGATTTAGTGCTGGTACATCAAAAAGCCTTGAACCTTCGTTATGGCAAGGACAGCGGGCCCATCGCCAATCTTGCGGCGGAAAAAGAGGATGCAGCCGAAAACCCCCTGCAAACCGCGCCAGAAGATGCGCATGATTCTGGACATATGGCAATCAACTATGGCGCTGAACCGCTATGGTATCGCTTTGGTTTGCCGCCTGATGCGCCATTTGGGAAAAGTGGTTTTGGTGGCGCCGAACATGCCTGGCAAGCTTTTAGCAATCAATGCTGTACTAACGGCGGCACGGTTACTACCGCACAAGCAATTGTGGGAGAGCCTTATGTGCCAGTGATGACGGCACACGCTGGCGAAGAGATGCGTATTCGCACCCTGTTACCAACCGGAACCGGGCGAGCGAGTGTAGTGGAGTTACATGGCCATAACTGGGCACGTGATCCCTACTTAGCAGAAAAAGTTGACGCTTCCGGTTTCCCGATGGGTAGCCGGCCATCCGAGTGGCTAACACCTTCAAAATGCATTGGTGATAACCCAATGGCAAAAGGAATGGGTGGCCAGGAAAGTATTACGCCGATGGCGCATTTCGATATGGTGTTTCCACACGCGGGTGGTAAACACCGCGTGCCGGGCGACTATCTATGGCGAGACCACGGCGGCTTCGGCATCACCAATGGCGTGTGGGCAGTAATTCGTGTTGAAGATAATAAAGTTAACTACCCCAACGATCCATTACGGCATAATTGCAACTAGAGTATGGTCAGCGCAAAAAAATACTTGTTATGGCTGTCTCTGCTAATCGTAGCGACAGCAGCGCATAGTGAGCCTATTTTGTATGCTGATCGCACGATAGAGCGCGAAGGGGTCCGCATCCATTTACGCGTTGAATCGGTTGATACAAAAGCACCAGCAAACCTCCTGATGGGGCATCAGGATTGCGGTTGACAGCCATTCGCGGCCGATGGACAGCCACTCAGCAACTGGAACAGGTGCCCGCTTGACCGTGAAATCGATCCATTGTCGGGTTCTGTTCCTGTCTGCGTCCAAAGGGTTGCCCGTTTTCTGAGTGGCAACCTCTTGCAGCGTCCTTTATTGGATTTGACTGGCTATTATGTGATGACACTGGATACAGAACCTGGCGTATCGGTGCTAGATCCAGCCGTCAGTTTCAGTGGGCGAGCAGTTTGTGTGCTGTCAGCGAAATTACAAGGCCGTGGTTTTGAATATGGGTAAAGTCCAGCGATGATCTACGCGCCTTTATCGCATTGCCCGAACAAAAAAAATTAGCGGTTCTCGATATCCAAAGTTTGAAAACCATCGACCATATTGCCTTGCCGGGCAGGCCGAGCCGTTTGGCTTTACACCCTGATGAACGTTTATTGTGGATCGGACAAACTGGCGATAAAGAGGAAGAGAGCGCCGTTGATATTTTCGATACGGTCAGCGGGAAAATAGTTGCGCATTTATCTCTACCGCAGGGCCACCATGAATTCGCTTTTTCAAGCGATGGCCGTTATGCCTATGCCACTAGTCGCCAAGCGGGCACCATAACCGTCATTGATGCCATAACGCTAACCAAAATAAAAGATATAACTGTTGGGCCACAGCCAATAGCAGCCGTATTCATTACCCAGGAACAAAATTTGTGGGTAATTGAAGCACAAGAGGGACGCATCCATCGTTACGATCAAGAGGGTAACGCTTTAGATGTGTTGACAATCGAATCGGGCTTAGGCCGGCAAAATTAACACCGGATGGCAAACATGTGTTACTGGTAAATCCTTCCCAACATCGCTTGTACGTGCTAGATGCCAATACAGGTAAAGAGCGGCATCGCTTAACCATCTCTGGGCAACCGTATGATATGATTTTCTCTGAACAATATGCATACGTAAGAACCCTTTTGACTGAGCGAATTGCAATGGTGGCTTTAGCAAGCTTGCAAAGTGAATCACCCATCATCAAATATATTACCGCCGGTGAGTCCCCCTTAGCCGCCGTCGCTAACCTGCCAAGAGCATCAACTATGGCAGTCACGCTGGATGGTAATGGTGCGTTCTTTGCTACACCGTGAAAAACGCTCTATCACTATATGGAAGGTATGAATGCGCCTGACTCAGGACTAAAGGCTTATGGCCATACCCCCATGTCCGCAATGGTGGTGCGTCAGGGTTTTCGCGAAACCAGCACAGGGGAGTATGCAGCTGTGGTAAAGCTACCTTCAGCAGGCCGCTTAGTGCTGGCACTTGCTAGTCAAATACCTGTTTTTACCGAATGTATGGGTATCAAGGTGAACCCCTCTGAAAAAAAAGATGTCAGTCAAGGCATCGCAATGACATGGCTAAGCGAGCACATGCAAACGTTAGCTGCTGGAGAGCCATTCACGATAAGAGCGGCGTTAAAAAATAAAAAGCAAACGGACTTGCTCGCAAATGGCTCTCTTCGCCTGCGCATTGTGTCGGCGCGCGGCGGCAATGTGACCTTGTTGCCTATGCAAACAGACAAACAT
>JADKHS010000024.1 GCA_016721605.1 Nitrosomonadales bacterium | reverse complement strand
AACATGCTGCCTACTATCCTACGGCTTCCCGCCGTTAAATCTGAATCCGGTCTTTCCCGCTCAACGATCTATCTTCGCATTTCGCAAGGGCTATGGACAAAACCCATAAGTCTCGGTGCGCGGGCGGTGGGCTGGCCTTCCAGCGAAGTGATGGCGATTAATGCGGCGCGTATTGCCGGAAAGCCTGACAAAGAAATTCGCGCACTGGTGATGAAGCTGGAAGCGGCACGCAAGACTGCCGCGTAAGAGGTTCTCAATGAGCCAAAACCGTGATGCACCAGCTTATCAAGAATATGCAGCGACCATCTTGGCGCAGCTACCCTTTCGCACCATGACGCTACAAGATCGTGGCTTGCTCTACACGATGCGCCTTGAGTGTTGGGTAAATGTTCGGCTTCCACACAACCCCAACGACTTGGCGAAAGTTTTGGGATTGCCTGTTGCCGAGGTTGTTGGTTCGCTGCCTGTGATGCCGTTCTTTGAAGTTGTGGGGCTTCATTATCAGCCCAGAGCTGAGAATTATCGGACGCACTTGGAAGACAGGAAGAACAAGCAGAGCCATGGCGGAAACGTGGTTCCCGCGATAACAAACGGCAAGCGTAATCGCCCTGCAAAGGCCGTGGATGATGGGGTTTCGAGTACCCCGTCGAGTACCTCGCGACTACCCGTCGAGGTGGGAGCGAGTCCTCAATAATCCTGGACAGAAAGCAAAGTCAAACCCAGCCGTTAGAGAGGGAATTGCTACTGTAGCCAATTCAGATGGAAATGCCGAATGGTTGGCAGAATATGAAGACTGCAGAGAGTTGCACGGCGGATGCTTATGTCAGAGCAGCGGGGGGATAGCAGCCATCATGAAAAAAACGTCTCCATAACCCCAATCTCGCCAAGATACATCGCAGCTACACCGTGGAGAGGTTGCCAGCCTGTATGTCGTTTACAAGGGCACGGTGCGCGCATGGGTCAAGGCCGGACTTTCAACCCCATCAATGACAAGCGACCTATGTTAATCCTTGGCAGCGACCTTGTTGCTTTTCATCAAGCAAGGCTGACAAAAAACAAACAGACGTGCAAGCCGGGCGAAATCTATTGTGTCCGTTGTCGCGCGCCGAAAGTGCCAGCCGGTGATATGGCTGATTGCAATCTCGTGAACAACAAAATATGGAACCTTGTCGCAATCTGCCCGGACTGTGACACGATCATGAATCAGCGTATCAGTCTGGCTAAACTGGAGCTGATTCGCAGAAAAATGGACATCTCGTTGCCGCAAGCACTGCAACACATAGTTGATAGCAACCAAGCCAGCGTGAACAGTGACTTGAAACAGGGATAGAAAATCATGACAAAACACAATGCAGATAATGAACGAATCAAGCGCAAGTATTTTCGCCTTTTTGAAAGAGGCCATGCGTAATAGTGAGCCAACAGTGGATGCCGCTGCGAAGTCGCTGGCACGGTTTGAAGACCACACCAAGTACAAAGACTTCAAGGCATTTCACTTTGAACAGGCGATTGCATTCAAGAGGCATCTTGCCGAACAGAAGGGTCAGCAGTCCGGGGAGAGGTTGAGCAAGTCAACCTTTTTTGCACGACACTCACGCAACTCAAACGCTTTTTTCATTGATGGCTGGGCAACCCGGCTACAAGTCCAGGTTGAATATGCCGATGCTGAGTATTTCAATCTGTCCGGCAAGGACACTCGCATCGCCACGACGCAACGCGAACAAAAAGCGCCGACACTGGAACAGGTCAAGCACGTCATCAATGCGATGCCGAACTACTCAGATATTGAGCGCCGCAACCGCGCCCTTGTCGCATTCACACTGCTGACTGGCGCGCGGGATAGCGCCATTGCTTCGATGAAGCTAAAGCATTATTGACTTAATCGCGAACAGCGTCAATCAGGATGCGCGCAAGTTAAGGCGAAATTCAGCAAGTCTTTCAACACGTTCTTTTTCCGGTGGGTGATGATATTCGCGGGATTGTGGCGGATTGGGTGGTGTATCTCCGGGAAGAAAACTCTGGGGCAATGATGATCCACTTTTTCCGGCAACACGCATTGCGCTAGGCGTATCTCGCCAGTTTGAGGTGGACGGGCTGGAGCGCGCCCACTGGAGCACTGCTTCGCCCATACGCACGATATTCCGCGATGCCTTCGTCAATGCTGGACTGACGTATTTCAACCCGCACAGCTTTAGAAATACCCTTGTGCAACTCGGCCGGATGTTTACAAGTCCCCCGAACAGTTCAAGGCTTGGAGCCAGAACCTCGGCCACGAAAAAGAATTGACCCGACCTTTTGAGGTATGGCGAAGTTGCATGTCAGCGCCAGGCGAAATCATACGAGGCTTGGCAACACCGCAACAGGCCTAATCGGATGTTAATGAACTGGCGAAGGCGATAGCCCGTGAAATGCGTAGTTCTGGTGTGGAAATGCCGATCAATTGACTTGGCGAAAATTCAAGACCGAAGAAGAAGCCAACCTCGTTGACCGCTTAGTCACGGCGCTTGCAATAAAACCCGCAAGCCCCGCGCCTTCGCTATCGCAGTGGCATCGGACAGAGCGCAGAAGGCGGTGAAACTGCCCTCTGCTTAGCTCCGTAGCCGAGTGTGTCCCACTCGTTTCGCCCACTTCACGCCGTCGCGCTTCATGTCTCCGCATGAGGCCGCTACGCCATCAAGCGCTCGCCGTTCGCAGGCTACTAGGGCAAGTGGTAGCCTGAACGTGCCGCGCCCTCTCGCAGTGCCGTTAATACGTTGTCGGCTGCGCCGGTTGTTTGTATGTGGCGGTATTAAACATAACGGCGTCTTATGCAAAGCGCAAGCGCCGGATATGAAACCGCCCGCCCTTCGGGTTCGCATAAGAGGCCGTTATGTCTTGCGCCCTTCGGGTAAATGCCGCCACACAAGTCAAAGTCAACTCCCATCACCTTCGGTGAGTGGCAGCAAAACGGGGCTGGTGTTGCGCCGCCCCTTCGCTTTTTGCTGCATGGTCGGCGACGCCGGTGTAGCTTTTGAGTTGACCGAATCCTGCTGTTCGAGACCATCAGCAAACGACACGTTGCCGTCTGTGACGACTGGCCGCTTTGCCGCTGTCAAGTTATGGTGGTAAGCTCATTGACCAGATTGGCGCTGGTTTAAATGCGTTAATTGCGGTTGATTAAAAAGCAAGATGATACAGCGTGCAGGGATCGGATGCTATTTCGAGGAATGCGGTGAATGAACGTTGAAATAAAGACAGGAGAATATCTAGCGTTTTTATAAACTGGTTTGCCGATAATGGCGGCGCACCGGGGTTGTATCCACAAAGGCGTATTGTCTTTGTCGATTTGCAAGCCGCGCATTAGACAGGCTGCCGATGTGGATGACTGGATTATTGGTTTTGGTGGTAAGAGTGTTGCCGATTTAAAAGAGCGACTCATTTATATCGCTCAGGTAACAAAAGTGCTTGATCATGGCGATTATTATGATTCTGAAACGTACCGTGGACGGCCTGACTGTATCTACAGGAAGGTTGGAAATGCTTATGAATACGTTCCCAATAGCCTCTTTCACGATTCGGAAGATTTGCCGCATGATCTTGGTGCTGCACCTAGTTTTGATCGAGCGCGTAATCTGTTGAGTGATCGTTTTGTATATTTTGGCAGAGAAGGTGATCGTTCGATTATCGAATCAGTATTTGATCTCTATGACGGTCTTCCTAGGGGATTTTGTAAAAAATCATCCCGATCAAACACGCGAAAGATTTGAGCAATTTATCCAATCAATCGTTTCCAAGTATGGATTTAAAGTTTGTGGCAAACCCACGCATGCTGAAATTACAACGAAATGCCATGAAAGCGAGGACGAGTATCAGGTTTATTCGCGGTGTAATCCAAAATGAATCTTCCAATACCTGACAAAGTTATACTGATTCGTGTGGCTGTGGATCAGGCCTATGGTAACTGGAACGGCCCTTGTAATCCGGAAACGGGTGATTTTGTCTATGTGCCTATCCCGCAAAACAAGCCAAATGTGACAGGGATGGAAAAGCTGTATGACAACGTCATCGCACCTGCATTGGCAGATTTTTCTGGCCGCAATCGGTTAGAGGTTGTGTTACCGCAACAGTTGCATTGTCAACGAATGCATCTTGACCCCGACTTTGATCATTTGAGCTATGGTGATACGGCGGTTCGCGGCAAGAAGCTATTGTCATTCAACGAAAATGATTGGGTAGTGTTTTATTCCAGCCTGCGTTCGGTACATGGTGAGCCGGGCCTTATTTATGCTCTAACCGGATTACTGGTTGTTGATTCTATTCGGCAGGTGGCTGACATTCCTGAAACTGAATTTGATCTCAACGCGCATACGAGGCTGTTGGAAAGATCTGAGTAATACGGATATAGTCGTTCGTGGGAAGTCAGGTGTTTCTGGTAGGTTTTCCAGATACATGGATATTGGTGAATTCAGAAACAGAAGTTACCGGGTAAGGCTCGATATATTGGAGGAGTGGGGTGGATTGACGGTGAATGATGGCTGGATTCAGCGCAGCGCTAATCCCCCGTTGTTTCTGGACCCAAAAAAATTTGCTCATTGGTTGCAGGCTAGAATGCCTGTTTTAAAGCACTCCAATCATGAGTAAGGCTCGCGAATGACCTACCAAGGCCATACGCTTAAAGCACATCTGCGCTACCGAACCACCAAACCCCTTTCGGACAGCACGCCTGACTTCCTTGCATTGTTGCTCACTCCGCTCAAGGTAGTTAACCAGAACATTGAACAGGTGACTGCGTTGTCTGCTTCGTCCCCGATGTTTCCATCCACGACCGCAGGTTTGGCAACGAATCCACACTTCGACCGGCAGCAAATGGCACATTGCCGAAGTTCAACTTGCTGAAATCATCGCCCGGAAGCGGCAACTCAGAAACCTGTCAGGCTGCGCGGGGTCGCGTTACGCTGCACCATTCTCGCTCACCTGCCACGCTCCCCATCCGCGCCAAGGTGGCTTCCTGTGCTATTTGTGAAGCCGCGATGGTAGAATGCTAGCGAACCAAAGTTCGATTGAATTGCACAATAAGAGCTGAAAATTGATTGCAGCAAGTTGGGCAGTATTTTGAGACTATCGGGGTAATAGCATTTATAAAAACAGAAAATGTCTGTATTTATAAGGCTTGTGGCGTGTTATTCGGTGGATCGCCGCCCCACCAATCTAAAGGTCTCCAGAAACCACCGGAGACCATTGCAGCCAAGCCATTTCAGTGGTTTGGCTGTTTCTTTTTGTGCGCCAGCAGGGGCACACTTATTTTGATGTAAAAGTCTTTTACAGGGGGGTGTCTGATGATTTTTAGTGAAGACTCAAGAGTCAAAATCCCTGTGTTCTGCATCTGATGCGGCTTGGCTACCGCTACCTTTCGCTCAAGAATGCTGTATGGGACGAAGAGACCAATATCTTTCCAGACTTGTTTCGTGCCGCCATCGCCCGGATTAATCCCGGCATTGAGAGTGACGACATCGACCGGCTGTTGACCGACGTTAAACTCCTGCTGGATAACGAAGACCTCGGCAAAGCCTTCTACGAAAAGCTTACGGAACGCTCAGGTATCCGACTGATCGACTTCGAGAACTTC
The DNA here is from genome assembly GCA_016721605.1 of Nitrosomonadales bacterium. Taxonomy (GTDB): domain Bacteria; phylum Pseudomonadota; class Gammaproteobacteria; order Burkholderiales; family Gallionellaceae; genus Nitrotoga. Next base: position 44,161 of record JADKHS010000024.1, on the reverse strand, counting down.
AGCAACAACAGTTTTCATGTCGTCACCGAGTTAACCTGCAAGAATGGCGACGACGAGTTCCGGCCGGACATCACCGTGCTCATCAACGGCATGCCGCTGGTATTCATCGAAGTCAAGAAGCCCAACAACCGTGAAGGCGTGCTGGCCGAGCGCAACCGCATCATCACGCGCTGCCGCAATCACCGTTTCCGTCGCTTCATCAACATTACCCAGCTGATGGTTTTCTCCAACAACATGGAGTACGAAGACGGTTCGCCGCACCCTATCGAGGGGGCGTTCTACGCCAGCCCATCGTATGACTCGCCAGTCTTTAACTACTTCCGCGAAGAAGAGGAGCTGAATCTGGCAGACCTGCTGGCCGACGTGGATGATGTGCTTGAAAACGAGGTGCTGCGTGATAACAACCTCAACGTCATCAAGCACAGCCCGGAATTTCTCAGCAATAAAGCGCCCGACACGCCGACCAATCGCATCTGCACATCGTTGCTCAGCCGTGACCGGCTGGCCTTCCTGTTGCGCTTTGCGCTTGTCTATGTGAACGAGGCCGACGGCCTGCATAAGCACGTCATGCGTTACCCGCAGATCTTCGCTACCAAGGCGATTGAACGGAAACTGGATGCCGGTGTACGCATGGGGATCATCTGGCACACTCAGGGCAGCGGCAAAACCGCGCTAGCCTATTACAACACCCGTTTTCTCACCGACTACTTTCAGCGCCGGGGCATCATCCCCAAGTTCTACTTCATCGTCGACCGGATCGACCTACTCACCCAGGCGCAACGTGAATTTTCCGGGCGCGGATTGATCGTGCACACCATTGATAGCCGCGATGCCTTTGCTCGCGACATCAAGACCACGCAAGTGCTGCACAACCACACCGGCAAACCTGAAATCACCGTGATCAATATCCAGAAATTTCAGGACGACCCGGATGTGGTGCACGCCGAAGACTACGACGTCAGCATCCAGCGCGTCTATTTTCTCGACGAAGTGCATCGCAGCTACAACCCGCAGGGCAGCTTTCTCGCCAATCTCAGCCAATCAGACCGCAATGCCATCAAGATCGGCCTCACCGGCACGCCGCTGCTGGGCGATGACTACAATTCCCGCGCCCTGTTTGGCGACTACATCCACAAGTACTACTACAACGCCTCCATCGCCGACGGCTACACCCTGCGCCTGATCCGCGAAGAGATCGCCACCAACTACAAGCTCTCGCTGCAAGAAGCGCTTGCGGCCGTGGAGCTTCAGCAAGGAGACATCGACCGCAAACTCATCTACGCACACCCGAAGTTTGTCGAGCCCATGCTCGACTACATCGTGCGCGATTTCGAGAAGAGCCGCAGCGCGCTGGGCGATGCCAGCATCGGCGGCATGGTCATCTGCGACAGCGCCGATCAAGCCCACCAGATGTTCAAGATTTTCAATACCGTCTATGCAGCCCAGCCCACACCGGCTTATGCCGTGCAGGATTCCGCGCAAGAACTGATCGCCGCCACGCAACCGGAAAGCTACGCTGCCCGCACTCTGCTTGAAAATCGCACCCGAAGCGCCGCGCTGATCCTGCACGACGTGGGCAACAAAGATGAGCGCAAGAATTGGGTGGAAGACTTCAAGGCAGGCAAAATCGACCTGCTGTTTGTCTACAATATGCTGCTAACCGGCTTTGATGCCAAGCGCTTGAAGAAGCTCTACCTCGGCCGGGTGATCCGCTAACACAACCTGCTGCAGGCGCTGACCCGTGTTAATCGCCCCGTACAAGGATTTTCGTTACGGCTACGTCGTCGATTTTGCTGATATCAGTAAAGAGTTTGAAGAAACAAACCAGCGTTACTTGAAAGAGTTAAATGAGGAGCTGGGCGACGAGCAGGAGCATTACTCCAACCTGTTTAAATCCGCCGAAGAGATTGCGCAGGAAATCGAAACAATCAAGGACATCCTGTTCAGCTTCAATATCGAAAACGCCGAGGAGTTTTCACGGCAGATCAGCCAGATTCAGGACCGTGCCATCATGCTGGCGCTCAAGAAAGCGCTGACCGATGCCCGCAGCCTCTATAACCTGATCCGCCTTCAGGGCGACTACGGCTTGTTGCAACAGCTCGACTTCCACAAGCTCAACCAGCTCTACCGCGAAACCTGCAACCACCTTGACCTGCTCAACCTCAAGGAAAGCATCGAATCGGCCACCGACACCAGCAGCCTGCTCAATGTTGCGCTGGAAGACGTGCTCTTCATGTTCACCAAGATCAAGGAAGAAGAGCTGGTACTGGCCGACAAACTCAAGAACACCTTGCGCCAGACCCGCGAAGCGCTCGCTGACAACTTCGACCAACAAGACCCCAAGTTCATCACCCTCAGGGAAGAGCTGGAGCGGCTGTTCAAGAAAAAGAAACTCAACGAAGTCACGCAGGAAGAAATGACTGCCAACATCGGCGCGCTGGGCGCCATTCATGACCAGGTGAAAGAGCTGAACCGCCAAAACAACCAGCTCCGCGCCAAATACCGGGGCGATGCCAAATACACCCGCATCCACAAGCGCCTGCAAGAGCGCGGCGCGCTTACGCAAACCGAGCGAAATCTGTTTGACGCTCTCTTGGGCGTCAAACAGCAGGCTGATGAACAGGTACTGCAAAACACCCAACTGCTGGATAACGAAAGCTATTTCGAACGAATGATGCAACCCATCGTGATCGGCGAGTTTCAGACTCAACAAAAAATCAAACTTACACCCGATGCCTCCCGCACTATCAACCACTTGGTCGTGGCCGAATACATGAATGAATTTGCTGCGGGTTCTCGAAGTAAGTCGGCATAACAAAAAATAGTGAAGCTATGTAAATGTCAGTGGGTGAAGCAAAACTCCCTCCCCTTCAAGGGGAGGGCTGGGGTGGGGATGGGGTAGAGATGAAGGCTCAAACAAACCGCACGATTATCGTCAAAAAGCTTCAACGAACACTGCGAAACAGCATGACCGATGCGGAAATTCGGTTATGGCAACGGCTACGCAGTCGGCAATTGGCTGGCTGTAAATTTCGCCGCCAGCATCCGTACATGGATTTCGTATTGGACTTTGTCTGTCTGGAAAGGAGCTTGATTGTCGAGGTTGACGGTGGCCAGCACTTGGATAACGAGCGGGATCGAGAACGAGACAGGCGTTTGCAGGAAGCTGGATTTGAGGTATTGCGATTTTGGAACAACCAAGTTTTACAAGAAACTGACGCAGTGGTCGAGGCTATCTGGACTGCTTTACAGAACAAATCTACTTGACCCCATCCCCACCCCAACCCTCCCCTTGAAGGGGAGGGAGATAGCGCAGATGGAAGCCTTAATAACACAGGAGCACCCCTTTGATAACGCAGGAATTTGAACAACGCACGCGTGAGCTGATCGATAGCATAAAAGCCATCTGCGCCGCCTATGGCTTGGGCAACGACGGCAACGAATTCAAGATCATCACCCAGGTCTTTCTCTATAAATTTCTCAATGACAAATGCGCTTATCAAGCCAAGAAAATCCGGCCCGACCTCGCGCTGGCTGACAAGTTGGAACGAGCCATCGCCAGCCTGAGTACCGACGAGCTGGACATGCTGCAAATGCAGATGGGGCCGGACACGGCCCGCTTCAAACCAGAGCACTTCATCGCCCACCTGTGGAACCGCCAGACCGCGCCCGAATTCGCCAAGCTCTTCGACGACACCCTGCGCGACATCGCGATTAGCAACAATGAAATCTTCGCGGTGAAAACCGATGGCGGCGCCAAGATCACCCTGTTCGACCGGGTCAGCGAATTCATCTCCGACCCCTCCAAACGCGACGCCTTCTGCCGTGCCCTCATCAACAAGCTAGGCGACTTCAGCTTCGAGCGCATCTTCACGCAGAAATATGACTTCTACGCTGCGCTGTTTGAATACCTGATCAAAGATTACAACAAAGACAGCGGCGGCAAATACGCCGAGTACTACACCCCGCACGCAGTCGCCAAAATCATGGCCGCCATCCTGGTGCCGGAGGCGGTGCGCGGCAAGGTCAAGGATGTCAGTTGCTACGACCCGTCAGCCGGTTCCGGCTCCCTGCTGATGAACATCGCCCACGCCATCGGCGAGCAACGCTGCAGCATCTATTCGCAGGACATCTCGCAGAAGTCATCCAGCCTGCTGCGCCTGAACCTCATCCTCAACAATCTGGTGCACTCCATCCCCCACATCATTCAGGGCAACACCCTGCTTCACCCCTATCACCGGGAGGGCAAGGTGCTGAAGAAGTTCGACTACATCGTCTCCAATCCGCCCTTCAAGATGGATTTCAGCGATTTCAGGAATGAGCTGGACGCCAAGGAGCATCAGGAACGCTTCTTCGCCGGGGTACCAAACATCCCCAAGCAAGCCGTCGACAAGATGGCCATCTACCAGCTCTTTCTCCAGCACATCATTTATTCGCTGAAACCTGGCGGCAAGGCGGCGGTCGTGGTGCCCACCGGCTTCATCACCGCACAAAGCGGCATCGACAGGAAGATCCGTGAGCATCTGGTGGACAAGAAAATGCTCGCCGGCGTGGTCTCCATGCCCAGCAACATCTTCGCCACTACCGGCACCAACGTTTCCATCCTCTTCATCGACGACGCCAACAAGGAAGGCGTGGTGCTGATCGACGCCTCCAACCTCGGCACCAAGGTCAAGGACGGCAAGAATCAGAAAACCCTGCTTTCCGATGCTGAGGAAAACCGCATCATCGCCACCTTCAACGCCAAGCAGGCGGTGGAGGATTTCTCGGTGGTGGTGAGCTACGACGAGATTGCCGCCAAGAACTACAGCCTCAGCGCCGGGCAATATTTTCGAGGTGAAGATTGAATATGCAGATCTGACGCCGGCGCAGTTTGCCGAGAAGCTAGAGGGCTTTAACGAACGGCTGGATGCACTGTTCAAGGAATCGGCGGAGCTGGAGCAGGAAATCAAGAAGCAGCTGGCAGGGTTGCGGAATGCATAACGTCACATCGAAGCGCCTTGGAGAACTATAATGCCACCGTTAAAAGGGGCAGACACCCCAAAAGCAACGTTTGCCTGGACCCTTTCCATTCAAGGCGACTTGAGTTTCAAAGCCTATTTCATCTGGATATCAACGAGTACAAAGGTTGACGGTGTGGGACATTGTTCGGGTCGATATGGAACCTTGGCCGAATGTATTTATCTTGATGGCAAATTCGGCCTCACAATACTGCGCTATACGTAACCACGTTTAAGGGCAACAACCCAAAGTACATTTACTATCTTCTCAGCTGCCTTGGGAGAATTAGAACCTCTGACAAAAGCGCTGTGCCTGGTGTAAATCGCAATGAATTACATGAAATGGCTGTACCAGTTGTTCAGGACAGAGTTCAACAAAAGAAAATCGCCGCCGTCCTCTCCGCCCTCGACGCCAAAATCGACTGCAACAACCGCATCAACACCGAGCTGGAATCGATGGCCAAGACCCTGTACGACTACTGGTTCGTGCAGTTCGACTTCCCCGACGCCAACGGCAAACCCTACAAATCCTCCGGCGGCAAGATGGTCTACAACGCCACCCTGAAACGAGAGATTCCGGAGGGGTGGGAGTGTAAAATCTCTATCTGAAGTTGGAGTTTCAAGAACGGCGATTCAATTACGACCCATCAGTGGCTAAGACCACGGCATGTAATGCCGAAATGTTGCAATATCTTTCTAAAAGAAAATGATCTTTGTTCTCGATCTGAGCGGAACATTGATAATCTTCAAGCGAGTGATTCAAGTTTTCAATGCAGGAAGCGATATTTTGTGGTGAAATAAGGATGTCATTTCCCTGGACACAGTTTATGCACCTTTTGATCAATCTGTCTGACCGTGACCAACCAGGAGCCAAAATGATTCTTTTTTTTAAGATGAAACAAATTGAACAATCGCTTGTTTCGCAGTCTAGCGGTTCCACTCGAACAACGATGCCCAGAGCAGACTGAGCAATCTACGACACTTTAAGTTCCTGTGATCCGATACAAATTTATTCAATTCTTCAATGCGGTCAATGAAACCTATTAGGAAAAATCAATCTATCTGAAACAGAAAACAAGAAGCTCACCCAGCTCCGCGACTGGCTCCTGCCCATGCTGATGAACGGCCAGGTCACGGTGGCGTGAAGGAGGATGTCATGACCGAGCGCGGCCAGCAGAAAGATATTGATAAGGCAAAAGCATTGCACTACAAATACAAGGTGCGAAGAAGGCAAAGTCCGCCGCCATGTTATTGAGCGCGTTGAACACGATCCTGAGTTTGCGAAAGCACTGCTTGATGAAGCAGCAACTTTGTTTCTGAGTGACGAACCGGAAACAGCGCGCCTCACCCTTCGTGACCTCGTGCATGCCACAGTGGGATTTGAACAGCTGGCCGTGCTGACTGACAAACCCAGCAAAGCCTGCACCGCATGTTATCGCCCAAAGGCAACCCAAGCATGGATAACCTCGCTGCAATTTCCGATGAAGTAGATATTCGTCTGGAAGGAAAAAGTCTGGTGATTGTGCCGGTGCATGCGCCACGTACTGGTTGGTTTGTGGGATATAAACCGGAAGCAGATGTCGAACCCTTGGCCGCGTTGCCCGTGGACGACTCAACCGAGGAATGGGCGTGGTAGCACGCGGTGAGGTGTACTGGGTCAATCTTGAACCGACCATAGGCACTGAAATCAAAAAAACACGTCCTGCTCTGATCGTGTCGCCGGACGATCTTAATACAGCATTGCCGCGTCATCATTGCCCCAATAACCAGTAAAGGTCAGCCGCTGGGCTGTCGTCCTGAAGTTGTTTTCGTGGGGAAAAATGCACGCATTTTACTCGACCAGATACGTTCGGTAGATAAGCGCCGCCTGATGGGGAAAATGGGTGAGATCGAGTTATCGGTATGGCATCCTGTATTGCTGGAAATGCTGAGTTAAGAAATAACATGAGCCTCCACAAAGAAATCAGCTTCGAGACCGCATGGTTACAACTTCTTAAGGGCACTTCTAAAAATTAAGAGTTCTAAACAAGACTAGGCGCGAATAAAAATGTTGACGCAGCATATAATTGATATGTAAGGAAACATTTTTTGTGAGCAACAACGTATTGTGACGAAATCTGAATTTTTAGAGGTGCCCTTAAACAAACTTCTGGAATTATGCTCACCCGCGCGTGTGCGAGGGCATGATTTTTGTGAGCAAGGTAATCTAATGCAAGCCCTGTGCACAGGCAATACAAGAGATCACCGAGTATATTGAGATATTTTATAGTCAGTAGGGAAAACAGGCTCGACTGGGCCATTTGTCACCCCGTTTTACAAAGCGACATTATGAAAAATTACCCGCAGCTTAACCCGTTGGACTCTATGATTGGCAACCGGCCTCAATTTGGTACGGGTGGCCGCAAGGGCGCCACACCGGAAGGCTTTTCGAGCCTTGAAATTCCAGTTCTCTCGCTCGGCGAACAAGACAAACTGATTGCTGCTTTCACCCGCGCTGATGGGATGGAGCGGGAGGCAGCCCGACTGCGCCAGTCGGCTTGGGCCGCCTTCGAGTCGGCGCTGTTTACCCCAGCGGAGCCGAGTGCCGCATGATCCTCGACTTCGCCACCTCGACACCCTGCGCACCCACCACCCCGCGTGGCGGTTGTTGCGCTCGGACCATGCGCCGTTGGTGGCGAGTTTTCTGCATCGGGTGTTCGTGGCACCCAATGTGCGGGTGATGGCGGCGGCGGATCTGGCCGAGGCGCTGGAAGATGAGCTGTATGCCCTGCGCCTGCACTTGGGTGAGTCCGCTTTCCCAAAACCGGCGCTGGAGTACCTGAACGACTGGGCAGCGCCCGACAAGGGCTGGCTGCGCAAGTTTTACCGCCCCGGAACGGACGAGGCACAGTTCGATTTAACGCCTGCCACCGAGAAGGCCATTGCCTGGCTGGCGCAACTCAGTGAGCGGCAGTTCGTCGGCACCGAATCGCGCTTGCTCACGCTGTTTGACCTGCTCAAGCAGATGAGCGAGGGCAGCGAGGCCGATCCAGCCAAACGCATCGCCGAACTGCACAAAAAACGCGATGACATCGACGCCGAGATCGCGCAAGTGCTATCGGGCGATGTGCCGCTGCTGGACGATACGGCGCTAAAGGATCGCTTCCAGCAGTTCATGCAGGGTGCGCGCGAGTTGCTCACCGACTTTCGCGAGGTGGAGCACAACTTCCGCCAACTGGACCGTCGCGTGCGCGAGCGCATTGCACTATGGGAAGGCAACAAGGGGGCGCTGCTGGAAGACATCATGGGCGAGCGCGATGCGATTGCCGATTCCGATCAGGGCAAGAGCTTTCGCGCCTTCTGGGATTTTTTGCTCTCCAGCCGTCGGCAGGAAGAATTGACCGGACTGCTGGATCGCGTGCTGACGCTGCCCGCCATTACGGATCTGAAGCCCGACAGCCGTACCCGCCGCGTGCACTACGACTGGATGGAAGCCGGCGAGCACACCCAGCGCACGGTCGCCGCTTTGTCGCAGCAGTTGCGCCGCTTTCTGGATGACCAGGCCTGGCTGGAAAACCGCCGCATCATGGACATCCTGCACGGCATCGAGAGCAAGGCGCTGGCCCTGCGGGATGCGCCGCCTGCGGGCAACGTGATGGAAATGGCCGAGGCCTGCGCTGATATTGAGCTGGCGATGGAACGGCCCTTGTTCACCCCGGTCATCAAGCCAGTGATTGCCGATCTGGCCTTGCAGGCGGGCGATGAAGATATCGACCCTTCGGCGCTGTTCGGTCAAGTGGTCGTCGATAAGGCACGGCTCACCCGCCACATCCGCCACGCCCTGCAAGACCGGGCGCAGGTCACTTTGGGCGAGCTGGTGACCAGCCAGCCTTTGCAACAGGGACTGGCTGAATTGGTGGCCTATTTGCAATTGGGCAGTGAAACTTTCAGCACCGTGGTAGATGAGGACACGCCCGAGTCCATCCGCTGGCAGACAGTGGCCACGGACGGTCAGGCAATCACCCGCAGCGCACGACTGCCACGCGTAATTTTCACGCGCTGAACAAGAACAAGAGCTGAGGCCATCACTGAGACAAGCCATGGAAGAAGAATTCGCAAACACAACACCGGCAGCGCATCCGATGGTGGCTCCCGCCGCTGATTTATCGGTGTTGCTGATCAGCTTGCTCAAAAGCGTGCTGTACCGTGATGGCGACGAACGCCAATGGGCGGCACTGCTGAATCTGCAAGCACGGGTGCGTGACTACGTGGCGGTGCTGAATCTTGATTTGGTGCTGGATGAGGCGGAAGGCTATGCCTTCCTGAAAAGCCGCCCCGAGCCTGCCGACGACGATCCAGCGCCCCGCCTGCCGCGCTTGGTGGCACGCCGGCCGTTGTCTTTCGCTATCAGTTTGCTGCTCGCCTTGTTGCGCAAGAAGCTGGCTGAGTTTGATGCGGGCGGCGGCGATACGCGGCTGGTGCTGTCCCGCGACGACATCGCGGAGCTGGTGCGGGTGTTTCTGCCCGATGGCCCGAATGAAGCCAAGCTGATTGATCAGATTGAAACCACGATCAACAAGGTGGCCGAACTGGGTTTTCTGCAAAAACTCAAACCCGCCGGCGGCACAGCGGCTGGGTCGGCCACTTACGAGGTGCGACGCATCCTGAAGGCCTTTGTCGATGCCCAATGGCTGGCCGAATTTGATGCGCGCCTGGCCACTTACCAGTCTCAACTGGCTGGCGTGACCAATACCAAGGTAGGAGCAGGCCATGAATGATCCGCAATCCTTGGGCCTGGACTTCTGTGCCGATGACACACTGTCCGGCTTTCGCCTGAGCCGGCTCGAAGTGTTCAACTGGGGCACCTTCGATGGCCGGGTGTGGACGCTGCAGCTCGATGGCAAGAATGGCCTGCTCACGGGCGATATCGGTTCGGGCAAATCCACCCTGGTGGATGCCATCACCACCTTGCTGGTGCCTGCCAACAGGATCGCCTACAACAAGGCTGCCGGTGCGGACAGCAAAGAAAGAACGCTGCGCTCCTACGTGCTCGGGCATTACAAATCCGAGCGCAACGAGATCACGGGTGCGGCCAAGCCGGTAAGCTTACGCGACCAGAACAGCTACTCCGTGATCCTGGGCGTGTTCCACAACGCAGGCTACGACCAGACGGTGACGCTGGCCCAGGTGTTCTGGATGAAGGAAGCGCAGGGGCAGCCGGCGCGGTTCTTCCTGGGCGCGGAGCGCGAGCTGTCAATTGCCTCTGACTTCGCCCATTTCGGATCGGACATTGCCCAACTGCGCAAGAAGCTGCGCGGGCTGGGGGCTGAATTGCACGACAGCTTTCCGCCCTATGCGGCCTGGTTCCGTCGGCGCTTCGGCATTGAGAACGATCAGGCGCTGGAGCTGTTTCATCAGACGGTGTCGATGAAGTCGGTGGGCAACCTGACCGACTTCGTGCGCAGCCATATGCTCGAACCTTTCGAGGCTGGCCCGCGCCTGCAAGCCTTAATTGGCCACTTCGACGATCTCAACCGTGCCCATCAAGCTGTACTAAAAACCCAGCGGCAGGTTGAATTGCTCACGCCTTTGATTGCGGACTGCGGCCGCCACAGCGCATTAATGGCCGAAGCCAATAATTTGCGTGGATGCCGGGATAATCTGCGATTTTATTTCGCCGGCCTGAAGCTTGGCTTAATCCACAAGCGGCTGGGCTCGCTGGCAGAAAAATGGGAGCAAGAGGATGCTGAGGTACAGAAGCTCAATGCGGATCATGAGGCACAAGGCCAACAAGTTGATGAGCTGAAGCAGGCCATCAATGACAATGGCGGCGACAGACTGGAACGCCTTGCTATCGAGATTCGCAAGAAGGAACAGTTGCGCGATACACGCAAAACCAAGGACGGCCGCTATGGTGAGCTGTCAACCGTACTGGGCGAGCCGGTAGCAACAGATGCCGCCACCTTCGCCGCGCAGCGTGGCAAATATCAAAGCTGGCGCGAGGAGGCACGTAACCGCGATGCCGATTTGCAAAACGCCCTCACTGAACACGGCGTGACCTTGCGCCAGGGCAAGCAGGAACACGACCTGCTGAATAGCGAAATCGACAGCCTAAAGCGCCGCCGCAGCAACATTGACGATCAACAGATCCAGCTCCGCGCCGTAATGTGCGGCGCACTGGGCCTGAATGTGGACGACATGCCCTTCGCCGGTGAGCTGATCCAGGTGCGCGATGATGAGCGCGATTGGGAAGGCGCAGCCGAACGTCTGTTGCGCGGCTTTGGCCTGGCCCTGCTGGTGCCCGATGCCCACTACAAGGCGGTGGCCGAATGGGTAGATAGCGCCCATCTGCGTGGCCGCTTGGTGTACTTCCATGTGCGGCCACGCAAGGCAGCTGAACTACCAGACTTGCACCGTGATTCCTTGGCCCGCAAGCTGGCCATCAAGCCCGAATCCCCGCATTACGATTGGCTAGAACGCGAACTCGCCCATCGCTTCGACGTGGCCTGCTGCGCCACGCAAGAACAGTTCCGCCGCGAAACGCGGGCCATCACCCGCGCGGGCCAGATCAAAGACCCGAGCGGCCGGCACGAAAAGGACGACCGCCACCGCATCGATGACCGCAGCCGGTATGTGCTGGGTTGGAGCAACAGCGCCAAGATCGCGGCACTGGAAGCCAAGCGTCGCCAGCTTGAAACGCGGCTGGGTGAGGTAGGCAGCCAGATCGGTGAAATCCAGAAAGAACGTGATGGACTGGCAGGCCGCCTTGATGCGCTGATCCGCCTTGAAGAGTTCACCGCGTTCGATGAACTGGATTGGGCCAGCGTCGCCACCGAGATTGCCCAACTGGTGGATGAGCGCAGTCGGCTGGAGTCAGCGTCGGATGTGCTGAAACAGTTGAACGACAACCTGCGCAAGTTGCAGAAGGCGCAGAAGGAAACAGGGGAAGAACTGCAAGCTGCGCGCGAGAAGCGGGCCAAGACGGAACAGCGCCGTTCAGATGCCCAAGACCTTCGCCAGCAAACCGAGACAGTGCTTCAAAGCGTTGTCATCGACGATGCTTTGGTGGCAAAGCTCGAATCCATGCGCGCCGAGGCGCTGGGTGAGCATCAACTGACTGTCGAATCTTGCGACAACCGTGAGCAGGACGTGCGTACCTGGCTGCAGGCCAAGATCGATGCCGAAGACCAGCGGACTCGAACGCCTGACCGAGAAAATCATCAAGGCCATGGCTTCTTTTAAGGAGGCGTTCAAACTTGAAACAGCCGAGATTGATGCCAGCCTCGCGGCGGCTTTCGAGTATGAAAACCTGCTAACGCAATTGAATCGCGACGACCTGCCACGTTTTGTTGCGCGGTTCAAAGAACTGCTCAACGTCAATACGATCAACGAAATCGCCAACTTCAATGCCCAACTGGCCCGCGAGCGCGAAACCATCAAGGAGCGGATCGCGCACATCAACAAATCGCTGGGCGAGATCGACTACAACCCCGGGCGCTACATCGTGCTCGAATCGCAGACCAGCCCGGATGCCGAGATCCGCGACTTCCAGCAGGAGTTGCGCGCCTGCACCGAAGGCGCGCGGGTCGGATGACGCCCAGTATTCCGAAGCCAAGTTCCTGCAGGTCAAGGCCATCATCGACCGCTTCCGGGGCCGTGAAGGTCTGTCCGACGCCGACCGCCGCTGGACGGCCAAGGTCACCGACGTGCGCAACTGGTTCCTGTTCGCCGCCAGCGAGCGCTGGCGCGAGGACAACACCGAGCACGAGCACTATTCAGACTCCGGCGGCAAATCGGGTGGGCAAAAAGAGAAGCTGGCCTACACCATTCTGGCCGCCAGTCTGGCGTATCAATTCGGCCTGGAATGGGGCGCGGTCCGTTCCCGCTCTTTCCGCTTCGTGGTCATCGATGAGGCGTTCGGACGCGGTTCGGACGATTCCGCCCAGTACGGCTTGAAATTGTTCCAACAACTCAACTTGCAACTTCTGATCGTGACGCCGTTGCAGAAAATCCACATCATCGAGCCCTACGTTTCCAGTGTCGGCTTCGTCCATAACGAAGGTGGACGGGCATCTAAACTGCGCAATCTTTCCATCGAGGAGTACCTGGCCCAGAAGGCCTTGATGCCAGCCCAATCCGCGCAGGAGCCGGCGCAGTGACATGGACTGGCCCGAAGGAGTTAAAGGCGCAATTGGCGCGGCTGTGGGAGCGCGGAGACCTGCTGCGAGACGCGGTGACGGGAAACCCACGTTTCCCGTTGCGCTTGTCACTCAAATCCCCGAGTTCAGCGGACATCACGGATCGTTTTAACGAGGTTCGCGCTTGGGCTGCTGGAATTGGCGGCCACAGATTTTATCCGCGTGGAGTGGCAGGAACTTCGGCACCGCGTCCAGGGGACACAAAAAATGCCGGCCTACGTGTGGATCGAGACGCTTGAAGATGCGTTGAGATCGCTGGGCAAGCGCAAAGATTGGGATCGCTTCTCGGCTCAAGTTTCCGCCACCCGGCAAGCGCACCCCGCCTTGCTGCCTTGGCTGGAAAAACGCCCACTGCAAGCGCTGGAGCTGTCCGCCGAATGGCCACGATTGCTGACCGTAGTGGCGTGGTTTGTCGGCCATCCGCGTCCGGGCATTTACTTGCGGCAGGTGGACTTGCCGGGCGTGCACAGCAAATTCATCGAAGCACATCGCGGCGTGCTGGCCGAGTTGCTCGATATAGCATTGCCTGCCGATGCAGTGGCCATCGGAAAAATCGGTATCACCCAGTTTTCTGCCCGATATGGCTTTTTGGAGAAGCCGACGCGCATTCGCTTCCGTGTGCTTGATCCAGCAATTCGGGTCGTTCCTGGCTCGGCATGCCCCGACGTGGCTCTGGATTCAGGTAGCTTTGGTCGCTTGGAGCTCGCCGTGAAGCGTGTATTCATCACCGAGAACGAGACCAACTTCCTGGCTTTCCCGAAGGTTCGTGATGCCATCGTTGTTTTTGGCGCTGGTTACGGTTGGGATGCACTGGCACGCAGTCATTGGCTGAAGAACTGCTCAATCCATTACTGGGGCGATATCGACACCCACGGCTTTGGTATCCTGGATCAGTTGCGCGGCTACTTTGATCACGTAACTTCGTTCTTGATGGACAGGGCAACTCTCGATGCGCACGCCTCCGTTTGGGGAAGCGAGGACAAGCCCCTCCGGGTGGACTTGCACCGGTTGACGCCCGAGGAGAGAGCCCTCTACGACGATCTGCGCGACAACCGCATTCGCGCGCGACTGCGGCTGGAGCAGGAACACATCGGCTTCCACTGGCTGGCTCATCGCCTTGAACAGCTCCTTGACGGCAGCACCGCATCCCATTCAGGCACCTTGCCGTAAATCCATAAATGATGGCGGATTTTCTACTTATCGAGATGTCCGTGTAAAGTAGACCACTACACTAATAGGCTAACGTTTGAAGGGATTGCTGTCGTTTAGCTCATCCACGTATTGAATAATGTTTCCTGTTTCACGCTTTAAGAAATCTTCCACTGCCCGTGAGAATTGCGGATGCGCCAGCCAATGCGCCGACCATGTTGTGACCGGCAGAAATCCTCTGGCAAGTTTATGTTCTCCTTGGGCACCGCCTTCAAAAGTGGCGATCTTATGTTCGATGCAAAATTCAATGGCCTGGTAGTAACAAGTTTCGAAGTGCAGACCAGGATGATATTCCAGCGCACCCCATGAGCGCCCGTAAAGAACATCACAATTGAATAAGTTGAGTGCGCTGGCAATCTGCTTTCCGCTGCGCGATGCGATGATCAACAGAATGTTTTCAGGCATGGCTGCGCCGATGCGTTTGAAAAAATTCAGATTCAATGATGGCGGGGAGTTGTACTGACTATGGGTGTGCGTATAGCACTGGAAGAAAAAATCCCACTGGGCTTCAGAGATATTTTCTCCGCGAATGCGTTCGAAGCTAATGCCGGCTTCTTTCACTTTGCGCCGCTCATGTTTGATTTTTTTGCGCTTATCTTGACGCAGGCTGGACAGATAAGCATCGAAATCGGCGTACCCAGGATTTTGCCAGTGAAACTGCACGCCACGACTCAACATCATTCCTTCCTGTTGCATTTCCAGCGCCTGATTTTCGTCGGGAATAGGCAATGCAAGGAGGATACGCCTGACTCCTGCGCCATTTGCAGAGCGGAATGGATGAGCTGTGTCCGCACTTCGCGGGTTGTCGCCAGAAGCCTTGCTCCGGTAATAGGCGTAAAAGGTATGGCACACAATAATTTTGGGTAATAGTTCAGCCCATGTTGCTGATAAGCCTCAGCCCATGCCCAATCAAAAACGAATTCGCCAAAGGAGTGGTGTTTGCGATAAATCGGCATGGCGCCAACAAGAAGGCTGTCTTGCCAAACCGTGAGAAATTGCACCTCCCAGCCAGTACGCGAAGTGGTACAGCCACTTTCTTGTAGTGCCCGTAAGAAAGCATAGGAAAGAAACGGATTACTTCCCGCGAGGGCGTTCCATTGCGTCTCAGGAATATCCGCTATGGATTCAAGTATTTTTATGCTCATGGTGCTGCAAGGACGTTGGGAGCGCGTTGCCACACCAAGGTTCGATTGTTGCTGGGCATGGCCACATCCCTTAGTAGAAAAAGTCCATACGTTTCGGCGAGCCGATTAATAGCTTCAAAATCCCGCACCCCGCTATTTTTATTGCGTGATTTGAGCCATGCATCGAAACGTGCATTACTTTCAGAGGTAAACCTGCCCCCATAGTTAAAGGGGCCGTACAGACATAAAATGCCACCCGCGCTTAAAACGCGTGCTATGCCCGCAAACATTCGTTCTACTTCTGGCCAAGAAATAATATGCACCGTGTTGGCATTAAACACTGTATCTACTATTTCAATAGGCCATCGGTCATCGTTCACATCGATGGCCACAGGTGGAAGCACATTGGATAGTTGGGCCTCGTTCAGCCAGGCCAGGATGCCTTCATGGTTTTGCGCTAATTCGCTGGTTTGCCAGGTCAAGTGCGGCAGCGCACGCCCGAAATAGACGGCATGCTGGCCGGTTCCACTGGCTATTTCCAATACATGATGTTGATTAGCAAGCGTTTCCCGTAGGATTTCAAGTATAGGAGCTTGGTTTTGTTCGCATGATTCAGAGTAAGGTTTCATAGGGCAGCATTTAATACGTGATGCATGTTAATTTTTTATATTTTTTGAGAATATGGCCGCTGATTAGGTGATAAATCAGGAAGCCAGCAAAATAAGTTATTCAGCCAAAGTATTTTTTTCGGTTTTTTCGGCGATAAGCTCGAGTACGTAACGTGTCATGCCAAGCGCAAGTTCGTGTTCACCCATAAATATTTTTCCTGCATGTTCTTTTTGGAGCAGAGCCGCATCTTCATCGCTATGGGTGCGCACAACTGTCTCAACGCTTGGATTGAGCATACGCGCGATTTCGATTATTCGTCGTACATGAAAGGAATCTGGAGTCGCGATCACTAATATATGCGCCCGCGCAATATGTGCCTGAATGAGTACAGCCGGATCAGAAGAATTACCGGAGACGGCCAGCATGCCGCGTTTGCGTAATTCTTCGACCAGTTCGCGATTTTGTTCGGCCACAACGAACGGTACTCCGCGCTTGGTTAGCGCCTCACCGATGCGTCGGCCTACGCGGCCATAGCCTACGAGTACAACGTGGCCCGTCAGATGGGCTTGATCAACACTCATGGGAAGCTCTGCCAGCGGATCATCGGGGCGTTCCAGAAGGCGGGCTATTGTTGGACGGGATCGAATCCACGCTTGTATAGGTTCAATAGCGTGGAATAATAAAGGGTTAAGTGCGATCGAGATAATTGCACCCGCCAAAATAAGGCTTTGGCCTTCAATTGGCAGGAGCCCTAAAGTAACCCCTAACCCTGCCAGGATAAAAGAAAATTCACCGATTTGCGCCAAGCTGGCTGATACCGTAATCGCTGTATTAAGGGGGTAGCGGAACGCAAGGACGAGCAAAAAAGCGGCTAATGATTTACCGAAAATTATGATTGAGACTACTGTAAGCAGTTGTAAAGGTTGTTGCAACAAAATATCTGGGTCGAATAGCATTCCAACCGACACAAAAAACAGAACGGAAAAAGCATCCCTAAGCGGGAGGGATTCTTCAGCTGCCCGATGACTTAATTGAGATTCCCTCATGGCCATCCCGGCAAAAAAAGCCCCGAGCGCGAAGGAGACGCCGAAAAGCTCGGCCGAACCAAAAGCGATACCGACGGCAACAGCAATGACGCTTAATGTAAAAAGCTCCCTCGAACCGGTTCGGGCGACCTGCCACAGCAACCAAGGGAAAACGCGACGGCCAACAACAAGCATGAGCACGACAAATATCGACACTTTGCCAATCGTAAGCGCAAGCATTTTCAGGATGCCGTCTGCTGATTTCCCGGCAAGTCCATTTGCATCGCCCCCTAACCATCCGGCTAGTGGAGGTAGAAACACGAGTACCAAGACCATCACCAAATCCTCGACCACAAGCCAGCCAACGGCAATGCGCCCATTTACAGATTCGAGGACACCGCGGTTTTCTAGCGCTCTAAGGAGCACTACCGTGCTCGCCACTGAAAGGGCAAGACCAAACACGATGCCAGCGCCAAGACTCCAACCCCAAAATTTAGAGACAGCCATACCTAGCGCCGTTGCAACCGTGATCTGGATAATGGCACCTGGCAAAGCGATTCGGCGAACAGCCCAGAGGTCATCTAGGGAGAAGTGCAGCCCAACGCCAAACATTAGAAGAATTACTCCAATTTCAGCAAGCTGACTGGAAAGCCCAATATCTGCGACAAATCCGGGCGTGCCGGGACCAAGAATTATGCCGGCAATCATGTAGCCGACCAGAACTGGCAATTTCAAGCGCGCAGCGATGAAACCAAAAATCAGTGCAAGTCCAAAACTGGCGGCAACAGTAGTTATCAGGCTGATGCTATGAGGCACGTATCTCTATTCCCTAATTATTTGTTGGTTTTAAATTAAATTTCTGCAGATTCAACTCCCCGCCCATCGGGATGAAAGCTGATTGAAAACAAACAAATTTGAAGAGCGCGGTTAATACTACTACTTGCGGCGGGGCATCTTGTTATATTTTAAGCTTGTCTTATCCTTATAAAACGACTCGTAAAATGCCATTCAACTAATTGATAAACAAATAAAACTGTACCAGTTTACACTTACAACTTATTATTTTTAATAAGAGAACATCAGGCAGGCTACTAGAGGCTGCACTAAATCGAATATCATATGTCACAAGCTCGGATAGTTTATCCTGTACGCTACATTAATAATTAATCGCATTATCAAACCACTTAAAAAATTATGCTATAATAAATAAATGTTTAGATTGACAACCTGCTGCCCTTTCGAATTATAAGCAATATTTGACAAGCCCTTACCCCTTTCAAAGATGGGGTTGTTAAATTGAGGACGAATTGCATATAACCCGATAGTATTTCGTAGCATACCATTCTCCTCATGCCTCCTTTATTAACGAAAAAATAAACAACGGCCCGAAACTGGCGAAGATAAAAAACCAGAGCTACACTAAAGTATTTAGTGCTTTACCCGATGATCTACCATTAACTTAGTGCAAATTCAGCATATCTTATAGAAACTCAGCAACAAAATACGACTCATAAGAAGGTGACATATGCGCGTAACACACAACAACTATTATCACAATGACCGCAAATTAAGGAAATTCAAATGAGTACTCCACATACCAATATCATGAAATGGCTAGCTCTTTTTGTTATAACATTTTCGATTTTATCCCTTGAAGGTTGCGCTAACACTAAGCGTATAACGCTTTCTCCATCAGTCGAACCTCCCTCGCATGACTACCTGATTGGCCCAGGTGACAACGTAAACATAATAGTCTGGCACAATCCCGAAGTTTCCATGTCAGTTCCAGTTCGCCCAGATGGAAAAATTACCACCCCTTTGGTAGAAGATCTGCCCGCCATGGGAAAAACATCAACACATTTAGCCCGTGACATTGAAAAAGCACTTGCCACATTCATTCAGGATCCGGTTGTAACAGTTATTGTGACTGGTTTCACAGGGCCATATACAGAACAAATTCGTGTGCTAGGTGAAGCCGGTAAACCTCAAGCTCTTTCACTATAACAAAGGCATGTCACTAATGGATGTCATGATTGCCGTAGGCGGCATCACAAATTTTGCCGCAGGTAACAAGGCTAGCATCATTCGCAACATAGATGGAAAAGCACAACATATTGCCGTCCGCTTGGACGATCTAGTTAAAGATGGTGATATTTCAGCCAACATACCAGTACGTCCAGGGGACATATTAGTTATTCCTGAAAGCTTTTTTTAATTTATATTTTCTTTCTAAAAGTTACGGACGTAATTTAAAAAATTAAACGATACATCTAATTTCTCAATACATTCCATAACAACATGGCTACTCTGGTATGTAATGGCAGAGTACTGCTAAATAAAAATTGATGCCCACACCATTTATGGAGAATTTAACAAGATGGAGGAATTAATTTCCCTGCTACTTTCCTACTTAAAGGGAGTATGGAAATATCGGTGGTATGCGGTAATTATTGCGTGGATCGTTGTCTTAGTCGGAGGATACCAGGTATATTCTTTACCCAATAACTATCAAGCTTCTGCGAGAGTTTTCGTAGACACTCGAACTATCTTAAAGCCGTTGCTGGCAGGCATGACAACTGTTCCCAACATGGAACAACAAGTTTCAATCATGAGCCGCACTCTTCTTAGCCGCCCAAACGTAGAGCGGGTTTTACGAATGGTGGACTTGGATATAAAAGTAACGGATGCCAAGGATCATGAGCGGCTAGTTGCTACTATGATGAGCCAGATCAAGATCAGCGGAAGCAATAGTGCTGATCTCTATGTTATATCCTATAACCATCAAAATCCAAAAATTGCGAAAGACGTAGTCCAGTCTTTTTTAACCATCTTTGTTGAAGGTAGCTTTGGGAATCAAAAACAAGACTCCGAAAAAGCAATTAAATTTATCGATGAACAAATCAAAAATTATGAGGACAAATTAGTCGTCGCAGAAAAGGCTGTCACAGAATTCCAAATAAAGAATAGCGGCTTATTGCCCCGGGATGGTGATTATGGCTCACAACTACAAGCTGTTTCGGATAGTCTGAATGAAGCAAAACTGGGACTGCGTGAAGCAGAGCAAGCGCGCAACGCCATCAAAAATCAAATTGAGGATGGTGTCCCTTCTGATGACCTTGCGGCAGAACAATCGCCATCAAATATTGTTAACCCGGAAATTGACGCTCGGATTCATGCGCTAACCAATGACATGGATGCCTTGCGCCTGCGCTTTACAGAACGCCATCCAGATGTTATGTCAATCAAGCGCTTAATTACAAAACTTGAAGAGCGCAAACTGGAGGAAGCTAAACTTAAAAAACCTGTCATTGACCGGGATCGGGGTAAGAGTTACAGCCCAATGCTGCAACAACTTAATGTTTCTTTATCGGAAGCCGAAGCTAGGGTCGCGGCGATGAAGGCTCGAGTGGAAGAATATTCTTCTCGCAGTGCTCAATTAAAAGCGTTAACTATTGCGAAACCCCAAGTGGCAGAAGAGTTTTCTCAACTCAACCGCGATTATCATATCAACAAATCAAATTATGAAAATCTTATAGGACGCCGAGAATCGGCAAAGCTCTCAGGAGAATTGAGTGCAACTCCAGATATGTTGACATTCAAGGTCATAGACCCCCCTACGGTTCCACTTGTTCCTTCAGGACCGAATCGGCTAATGTTATTTAGTTTAGTTTTTGTTGGTGCTCTACTGGGTGGGATAGGGAGTGCTCTCTTAATGAGCCAAATCAGACCTACTTTTTTGAGCCAGAACAGTCTACGAGAAACATTTGGTTTGCCGATACTAGGTACCGTAACCATGAATTGGACTGTCAATGAAAAAATTAAGCGAAAAAGGAGTCTTTATGCTTTCGGGTTCTCTATCACCCTACTGGTTGCCCTATATAGCGTGGTAATGGTGTTTTTGTTCCTTAAATTATAATTTTGAGGGTACCACTTGAAAATCTAAAACAACAATTATGGCAAGGCTCATTCCAAGAGAGAGATTTGCTTAATTAAATAACCAAATCTTAAAGAACAGATAAAGCAGCCAGACCGAATACTGTTGGGAGATTATGTGAGTATTATTGAAAAAGCGGCAAAAAGATTTGAGCAGGTTAAAGGTGAAATAACGCGCCCACAAGCTCAGGTGAACAAAGTTCAAAGATTATTTCGGGTGAACAGAGCTCAAAGATTATTAATGAGCACAACACCCGTAATCCCGACAGACCAGCGATTGCGCAAGCCGACATCAATCTTGCCAGATTACATCAGTTGGGCATGATTACACCAGATCAAGGAAAAACTTTAGCCGCTCAGGAATTTAGAGGAATAAAACGCTCATTGATTCAAAATGCCTTCATTAAAGGTGCCGGGGCAATACACCACGGAAATTTGATTATGGTAACCAGTTCGTTGCCTAGAGAGGGAAAAACATTCTGCGCCATTAATTTAGCCATGAGCATCGCGACAGAAATGGATCATACGGTTCTACTGATCGATGCGGACGTAGCTCGTCCATCGGTTCTCCGCACCTTAGGATTGAAATCTGCTGTCGGTTTAATGGATATTCTTCTCGACGAAAAACTTGATTTAGCAGATGTCATGATGAAAACTAACGTCGATACCCTCAGGATTCTACCTGCTGGAACAAGCCACAGGCACGCAACTGAATTGCTGGCAAGCCAAGCCATGAGCGGCTTATTAAATGAAATTGCAAACCGATACCCCGACCGCATTGTCATATTTGATTCCCCACCCTTGCTCCCCACAACGGAGGCCCGTGTTTTAGCAAGTCAGATGGGGCAAATTGTCATGGTTGTAGAAGCCGAAACCACAACCCAACATGCAGTCAAAGAGGCGCTCCGTCAGATTGAAACAAATAGCCACATTAATTTAGTCTACAACAAGGCGAAGGCATTCCCGGGCGGAACCAATTATGGTTACGGCTATTATGACTAAAGTGGCAAAGAATAATGGATTTTACAAGCTTCCCTATACGATAATTCGGACAGCCGCCATTATCACATTAATATGCCCTGCCTATTCCGCTGCTGCGGAGTGGAAAATCGTACCTAGGTTAAATTTGATAGAAACTTATACTGACAACGTCACTTTGGCTGCTCGAGGAAGTGAAAAAAGCGATTTCATCACCCAAATTAATCCTGGAATATCATTGATCGGAACCGGCGCACGCTTGAAAGTCAATGCCGACTATACAATGCAAAATCTGTTTTATGCAAATGGAAGCGATTCAAATAGAACCGTGCATCAACTACGTGCAGGAGAAAATGCGGAGCTAATTAAAAATTTTCTTTTTCTGGATAGTAACGCTAACATCAGTCAACAAAACATTTCTCTTCTTGGCCCACTAGCGACCACCAATGAAAACATAACGAACAATCGCACCACTATCAAAACCTATAGCATTAGCCCCTATATACGCCACAATTTCTCCAATTTTGCCTCAACTCAAGCACGCTACACACACAATGCCGTCTACACAGACGTAGGGGGGCTATCTAGCAGCCAATCGGATAGCATTCTGTTAAGCCTCACCAGCGGCACTGCTTTCCGCACACTAGGCTGGGGCTTAAACTACAATAAACAAAGAATAGGCGGTTTAGGCACATCTGGTGAAAATGAACGATATACAGGTAATCTCCGTTACCGGGTCTCATCAAAATTCAGCCTGACTGGAACAGGTGGATACCAAAAATTTAGCTATACATCAATAACCGGAAATTCGGCTGGTTCTTTCTGGACAACTGGTTTTGCCTGGACACCAGCCGAAAGAACTAATATCGCTGCCAATACTGGTAAAGCTTTTTTTGGTACTACCTACATGCTTAGAGCCAGCCATCGCACTCGCAGATCGGCTTGGAGCCTAAATTACAACCAGAACATCACCACTACCCGCGACCAATTTGTTATTCCTGCCACGATTGATACGGCAAACTTCCTGGACCAGCTTTGGACATCCAACATTCCCGACCCCGTAATGCGCCAGCAAACAATAGATACCTTCATTAGAGATAATGGGCTTTCAGCTTCCATTTTTGATCCAATCAACGTCCTCACAAATCAATTTTTTCTGCAAAAACGCTTGCAGGCGAGTGTTGCGTTGAGTGGCACTAGAAGCACACTCGTGCTTAGCATGTTCCATATGTTGCGTGAAGCACAAACACAAGGAGATGCGAATAGTGCCTTGCTTGGGGCAAACAACTTTACGCTGAACAATAATACAAAACAAATTGGCGGGAATGCTCTTTGGAGCTGGAAAATTTCTCCACGAACCAACGCTAATATCGGCGCCATATACATTAAGTCCAACATACTCGGCACAGGCCAAGAGGACGAAACCAAGACTTTCAGGGTTGGTCTAACACGGCAGATACGATCCAAGCTTAATGGTGCAGTTAATTTTCGGCATACTGAGCGAACCTCTAACCAAATTGGCAGTGAATATCGCGAGAATGCAATCGTCGCATCTCTGTTAATGAGTTTTTAGCTGGAGTAACCAAATAAATGTATGAATCTTACTACGGATTAAGTGCTAAACCGTTCCAATTACACCCTGATCCACAGTTCATTTTTGGCAGCAAAGGCCATAGACGCGCCATGGCCTACCTGGAATATGGCCTGTCTCAAGGAGAGGGCTTCATTGTTATCACCGGCGACGTTGGCGCAGGCAAAACCACCTTAGTACGCAGCCTTTTTTGTAAACTTGAATCGGAAAAAATTCAAGCAGCGCAAATCGTTAACACCAACCTTGATGCAGATGACACATTAAGGATGGTAGTCGCTGCGTTCGGACTCCCGCACGAAAACGACTCCAAAGCTTCCTTACTGACCAGACTTGAACAGTTTCTTCGGCAGTGTGACCAAAAAGGGAAACGCGCACTACTCATAGTGGATGAAGCACAAAATCTTTCACTCCAAGCAGTCGAAGAATTAAGGATGCTGTCAAATTTTCAAACTGCTGATAAATCGTTGCTACAAATTTTTTTGCTAGGACAACCTGAATTCAGAAAAACCCTTCTTAGTCACGACATGCAACAATTGCAACAGAGGGTAATCGCAACCTACCATTTAGGGCCATTAGACGCTATAGAAACAAGAGACTACATCGAACATCGATTACACACCGTTGGCTGGAACGGAGACCCTTCTTTAAGCGAAGACGCTTTTTTTAAAATTTACAATTTTACTGGGGGCGTTCCACGCAAAATAAATACACTTTGCGACCGCCTATTTTTAATGGGTTACCTCGAAGAACGTCACACTTTCGGAAGTTCTGATCTGGATGAAGTCTTAGGGGATATTCAACAAGAGCTTGCTCTTCCTACATCGGACACTGCGACACAGAATTCAACCCACATCCCGCAAATCGTGCAGGAAGAGGGGACTCATGGGAGTTTGGAAAATATGGACGAAAGACTTTTCAAGATGGAAAACTCAGTTATTTCTGTACTGGATCTACTTAAGCGAATTCTTTCCCGCTCCAATTCAAGCATCAATAACCTTACGAAATAAGTAACTACATTAACATTACGGTTACTTAAAAAAGCGAACTCACTTTAATGTGCAATTTTTATAAGGCCGGTTACGGTACAAATTGCGAGTGGAATTGAATAGATCAACTCGCACGAGATTAAATAGAACAGAGCCAACGTGAATTGAGTTCAAAGCAGAACCGGGCATTGCAAGAAAAGCGACACCAAGTATATGCCAGCGTCCTGCGCTTCAAGCAGGAAGATTGGAATAGCATGTAAAATTAATCCAACAGGCCATCGTCCAAAACAAATGATGGATGCTTATCCTGTAGAAAGCTTGCCCACCAGTCATCGAACCATCTCCCAGCGAATTTAGCCGACAAGTATCAGTAACGCTTTAGGAAGCAGCACTTGCAGTACCGGAACCACACCTAGGAATGTAATGTAAGTGGGCAAAGATAACAAAGTATAACCAGGGTCAGGTCAACCTTGACGAATTTTCAGATTTAGTGAGTCACAAGATTTGCATAGTCGTCAAGACTAACTAGCAGGGCACGATAATGTCCTGCGGCCTCATCAAAGTAAGTGTAATAACGGATTGTTAGGGGCATTTTCACGAGCCATTTTAAAAAATTCATATCATCAATAACAATTAATACCAATGATTAAACTACCCTCCCCTGCACCTTATAGCATTCTATGTGTCGTAGGCGCGCGCCCTAATTTCATGAAAATGGCTCCTATCATGGCAGCCTTTGCCGCTGTTGGAGCAGAACGCAATGTATCCCTGGTTCACACCGGCCAACATTATGATGTCACCATGAACCATCAATATTTCGAAGCGCTTGGCATACCGCAGCCCGATATTAATCTGGAGGTTGGCTCGGGAAGCCATACGGCACAAACCGCCAATGTGATGCTCCGTTTCGAATCAGTTCTTCACGCAAAACGTCCTTCCGCAGTGCTGGTAGTTGGTGATGTAAATTCCACGCTAGCCTGCGCGCTTGTGGCAGTAAAAAATGGGATTCCCGTAATTCACGTTGAGGCTGGTCTACGCAGTTTCGACCGCGCTATGCCGGAAGAAATCAACCGGATTTTGACCGACCAGATATCTGAACTCCTATTCATCACTGAGCGCAGTGGCCGCGAAAACCTGTTGCGCGAGGGAATAGCTGAACATCGTATTCGATTTGTCGGCAATGTCATGATCGACACCTTGCATCACAACTTGGAAAAAGCAATCCCGGTATCTAAAATCCTACAGAATGCAGGCAGGGAAGAGTTTTTTGTTGGCCATGATGGATATGCCATTCTCACCGCACACCGGCCTTCCAATGTGGATGATCCCGATACCCTGCGCTCACTGCTTGAAACAAGCCTCAAAATTAGTGCCAGATTGCCAATTATTTTTCCGATGCATCCGCGCACCCGTGACATGATCCAAAAATTTGGATTGGGCAAAATGCTGGATGTCCCTACCGTATTGCAACTACCCCCAATGGGTTATCTGGAAATGCTGGGACTCATGAAGGATGCGCGAGTTGTATTGACCGACTCAGGCGGTATCCAGGAAGAAACTACGGCCCTTGGCGTACCCTGCATTACGCTTAGAAACAATACAGAACGACCGATCACAGTGGATGAGGGAACCAACACGATCGCCGGACTGGATTCAGCAAAAATACTAGCGATATTTGACGAAATCATGCTTACCGGCGGAAAAGCGGGAAGAATTCCTGAGCTCTGGGATGGGCAAGCCTCAACACGCATTGCAGCAGAAATTCTCGGTTGGCTGAAAAATGGTTTACAAAGTAAATAATTATTGAAACCTCTACCAAATTTTTTCCACAATGCACTTAAATAAACATAAAGCAGCTTAAGAAAATAATTCCAAAAAAATATTCACAAATATGTACGCTTACTGGAAAAAATATGATGACCACATCGCTAATACGTAATGCGATGACTATCGACGTAGAAGATTACTTCCAAGTCTCAGCCTTCGCCTCCACTATTCCGCGCGAACGTTGGGAAAGCTTACCTTGTCGGGTAGAACGCAATATTGATATCGCACTCGCTTTACTGGATGAAGGTAAGGCGCACGCAACTTTTTTCACTTTAGGCTGGATCGCTGAGCGCTACCCTGCCATTGTGCGCCGCATCGTAGACAATGGACATGAGCTTGCCAGTCATGGCTATGGCCACCAGCGCGTTAGCGAGCTGAGCCGCAATGAATTCAACGAGGACATCTCCCGCGCCAAAAAAATATTAGAAGACCTCTCAGGTAGCCCGGTAATTGGCTATCGCGCCCCGAGTTTTTCCATCGGCGCTGACAACCTGTGGGCGCTTGATTTACTCCAGGAAGCTGGCTATCAATATAGTTCCAGTATTTATCCGATTCGACACGACCATTACGGCATGCCTGAGGCGCCTCGCTTTGCTCACTACCCGCGCGGCAAAAACGGCATGCTGGAAATCCCCCCCACCACTGCAATGTTGTTGGGCCGTAACTTGCCAGCGGCAGGTGGAGGCTATTTCAGACTACTACCCTATCAAGCATCGCGTTGGCTCATACGCCGTGTCAATCGGCAGGACAGCGAACCCTGCATTTTTTATTTCCACCCGTGGGAGCTTGATCCAGACCAACCACGTCAAGTTAACATCTCGACGAAAACGCGCTTTCGCCATTACATCAACCTAAAACATATGGAGTCCCGTATACAATCGTTGTTGCAGGATTTTCACTGGGATCGCATGGACCGCATATTCATGGAAACAAGCACATGAATGCCATCTCAGTGATCGCATCCGCACTACAAGTACGCGTGATGACATCAAATGATACCGCACGCTGGGACGAGTTCGTTTACGCCTGTCCTGCCGCCACATTTTTCCATCGCGCTGGCTGGAAAGAAGTAATAGAACGCGCCTTCGGGCACCGTACCTATTTCCTGCTGGCCGAAGAAAATGGAACCATACAAGGCATCCTGCCGCTGTCCACACTGACTGGCCAAGCAAGAATCTCTATGTCTCTTTTCGCAAGGTCATCGAGCCGGACGTGGAGGCAAACATGCTCGCCATCCCCCGCAAACAAAGAGCGATGGTTAGAAAAGGCATTAAAAACGGTCTCGCCAGCGAAATTGACGAAGACGTAGAACGATTTTTTTCCGTGTTCGCGGACAATGTACACCGCCATGGCACTCCCGCATTGCCAAAACGCTATTTCGTACTACTTAAAGAAATATTCGGCAGCGACTGCGAAGTACTGTCAGTAGTTAAAGATGGGCTCATTTTAAGCAGTGTACTGAGCTTTTATTTCCGCGATGAAGTGTTACCTTACTACGCGGGCGACACCGTGGAAGCTCGCGATTTTGCGGCAAATGATTTTAAATACTGGGAACTGATGCGGCGCGCGTGCGAACGCGGTATTAAGGTCTTCGACTATGGACGCAGCAAGCGCGGCACCGGTCCATTCGATTTCAAGAAAAACTGGGGGTTCGAACCGCAGCCGTTGCATTACGAATATCAATTGCTCCGGGCGAAAACCGTGCCTGATACCAATCCATTGAATCCAAAATACCAGCTATTCATCAAGATGTGGCAAAAATTACCCCTGCCAGTAGCCAACTGGCTCGGACCGCACATCGTAAAAAATTTGGGATAAGGCCAATGGATCATTTGCTTTATCTTACCCACCGCATCCCCTACCCACCCAACAAGGGTGACAAAATACGTTCATACCATTTATTAAAATATTTGGCGCAACACTACCATGTTCATCTCGGCACCTTTATCGATGATCCAGACGATTGGCAATACATAGACACAGTAAAGCAATTGTGCGGAGACACCCATTTTGCATCTTTAAATCCCCGGACGGCGCGTCTGCGAAGTTTGGGAGCGCTCATGATGAATCGTCCTTTAACTCTTGATTATTACCGCAATAATGATTTACAGGAGTGGGTAAGAAAAGTAATAAAAACACAGGCAATTAAGCGCGTTCTAATATTTTCTTCCGCCATGGCACAATTTGTAACAGACATCCAACAAGCGCGTTGCGTCATCGATTTCGTCGACATAGACTCCGACAAATGGCGTCAATACGCAAAGAAAGCCATGGCCGATGAGTTGGCTATATCAACGCGAAGCTCGCTTGCTACTCCGCTACGAAAGGCAAATGGCGCGCACATATGATGCATCGCTGTTCGTTTCGGAAGCTGAGGCCAATCTTTTTAAACAGTTGGCACCGGAGAGCGCTGCAAAAATTGGATTCTTCAATAATGGTGTGGATAGTGATTATTTTTCGCCTAACCGAGAATATCCTGATCCCTATCAGCCAAACATGGCGGCCATTGTCTTTACCGGAGCCATGGACTATTGGCCGAATGTGGACGCCGTGCGCTGGTTCGCCCAAGAAATTTTTCCCGCTGTACTTGCCAATCATCCCCATGCACGCTTTTATATCGTAGGATCTCGCCCAACCGCCGCCGTGCAGGAACTGGCACAGCTACCCGGAATCGTGGTAACAGGCGCAGTAGCTGATGTCAGACCCTATCTCGCCCATGCCCAACTAGCAGTGGCACCCTTACGCATCGCCAGAGGCCTACAAAACAAAGTCCTGGAAGCCATGTCCATGGCTAAGACTGTTATTGCTTCTCCCCAAGCAGCAGAAGGCATTCTGGCGACATCAGGCAAAGAGCTGCATATTGCCCGCGACAGCCAAGAGTTTAGCCGCATTATTATGTCGATACTCGCAAAAGCTGAAGAGCGTTCTGGCGAGACCGCACGCGCCCGGATTCTGGCGGATTACAATTGGGAACGCAGCCTTATGCATGTCAAAACATTGCTTGCTGACGCTCCAACAACTACATCTGAATTTTGCAAACCAGACAAAAATACTTGGGTAGCGCCAGAAATACCACGCTTGACCACTTACAAGGAAAAGCAACAATGACTGGCACAGCACCCCAAGCATTAACTACACCCAGCATTATCGATAGCCCAACCGGGCAGCCAGTATTGCAATGGCGCTTTATGGCCACCTTCACGCTTGCTGCTATTATCACAATTCTCGCCATTTACCAGCAAACTGTTTTATCCACCGTCGCTATCTGGCTACGATCCGAGACCTTTACCCACGGTTTTTTTATTTTTCCGATTAGTGCCTATCTCATATGGATAAAACGCAAATCACTTGCCGAGATAGCCCCATGCCCGGATTATCGCGGCTTATTGATCATGGCAGGACTAGGCCTTGGCTGGCTGCTTGCCGATGCCGGAAGTGTGCAAGTTGTCGCTCAGCTGTGTTTGGTTGCAATGATCCCGGTGACGGTCTGGACTATGCTGGGGCTGCGGGTGGTCCGCGCGATCACTTTCCCCCTCGGATTCCTGTTTTTTGCCGTTCCTTTTGGGGAGTTTCTGATTCCCCCATTGATGGATTTCACCGCTGATTTTGTGGTAACCGCACTACAAATAACAGGTATTCCGGTTTACCGCGAAGGAACATTTTTCACCATACCCAGTGGCCAATGGTCCGTCGTAGAAGGTTGTAGTGGTTTGCGCTACCTGATCGCATCGTTCACTCTGGGCACCTTGTATGGCTACCTCACCTATCGTAGCAATAAACGCAGGCTCATTTTTGTAGCACTGTCATTGATCGTCCCCATTTTTGCCAATGGGATGCGCGCTTATATGATCGTGATGATCGCCCACTTAAGCAATATGCAATTGGCATTGGGAGTTGACCATTACATCTACGGTTGGGTCTTTTTCGGAATCGTTATGACGTTACTATTCTGGATTGGCGCTTTTTGGCGGGAAGATCAACTAGATCAGCAACGGCAAGAAAACAAGATTGCTGTCAATACGGTTCGCGGGACGATCACGCGCCGAGGCTTTGCCATGGCGGGTGTTATCACCATTCTAGTTGCAGCCTTATGGCCTGCCTACGCGGCTTATTTGGACAACCGCCCAATCAAAACCGATGGGCTAGTGATTAAACTACCTGAATCAATTCAAGGCTGGAATTTACAAGCTACGCCATTTACGGAATGGCAGCCACACTACGTTGGCACCCATGCACAAACCATGCACACCTATCGCAAGGGAGATCAGATCGTCAGCGTTTATCTCGGTTATTACCGGACTCAACGCCAAGATGCGGAATTAATCAATTCCCAAAACTATATGATCCAGCAAAAACATCGGGTATGGAACAATGTAGGCGAAGGACAGCGCACAATTTCTCTCCATGGCAAGAATGAAACGATCCAACAAACATTATTGCGTGCCCCCAAAAACCGATTATTAATCTGGAGTTGGAATAGCTTAAAAGGTACCTATACTACTAACCCGTATCTAGCGAAGTTGCTTTTGGCAAAAGCCAAACTACTGTGGCAACGTGACGATGGTGCAGTGATCATTATTACTGCACCCTATGAAGGTACACCGGAATCAGCGGTATCGTCACTGCAAACTTTTGCCAACGATATGCTGCCGGCAATCGATGCCAGCCTTAATGAAGTTGCAGAGCACGGAACACATGCACACTAATAGCCTCCCATTGATTGTGCATATCATTCACCATTTCGGCGTGGGTGGCATGGAAAATGGCATCGTGAATTTGATCAACCATATGCCCCCAGGACGCTATCGCCACGCCATCGTATGCCTGACCGGATATAGCGAATTTCGTCAGCGCCTGCACCAGCCTGTCGAATTGGTGGCACTCAACAAGCGCGATGGCAACGATGTCGGCCTATATGGCCGATTATTTCGTGAACTGCGGCGGCTCAAGCCAGACATTGTGCATACACGTAATCTCGCGGCCTTGGAAGGGCAAGTTGTTGCCGCTGCCGCTGGCATCAGCAACAGAGTGCATGGCGAACATGGACGTGATATGTTCGACTTGCAGGGCAAAAATCGTAAATACAATTTACTGCGGCAAGCAATCCGGCCGCTAGTAAAGCATTACATTCCAGTGAGCAAAGATCTGGAGCGCTGGTTAATCGATACCGTACATGTGAATCCAGCACGCGCTACCCAAATTTACAACGGCGTCGATAGTGTAAAATTCACACCGTTCACTTCCCCTAGAATTAACTTCGGCCCGCCGGGGTTCTGCCCGCCGGAAGGATTTGTGTTTGGCGCCGTGGGACGCATGGCGGAGGTAAAGGACTATCCGAATTTGGTGCGTGCTTTTCTGCGCATGCTCGAACTTAAGCCTGAGATCGGTGCCCGCGCACGGCTGGTAATTCTGGGCGAAGGCGTGGCGCGCACAACCTGCCTGGCCTTACTCAAGCAATCCAATGCCGAGCATTTAGCCTGGCTGCCGGGCAACCGTGACGACATAGCGGATTTGATGCGCCAATTCGACGTATTCTGCTTATCATCGTTGGGCGAAGGCGTATCCAACACTATTTTGGAAGCAATGGCATGCGGTTTGCCGGTGGTTGCAACCGCCGTCGGTGGCAACAGCGAACTGGTAGAGGCGGGGATCACAGGCACGCTGGTGCCCTCTGCCGACCCGAAAGCAATGGCACATGCCTTGCTAATGTATTATCAAGATAATGCACTTACACGCGCACATGGCGCGGCGGGGCGGGTCAAAATCGAGGCACGCTTTTCAATGTCGGCCATGGTAAACGGATACCTGAGCGTATATGACACGGTGCTGG
Source organism: Nitrosomonadales bacterium (assembly GCA_016721605.1). Classification (GTDB taxonomy): domain Bacteria; phylum Pseudomonadota; class Gammaproteobacteria; order Burkholderiales; family Gallionellaceae; genus Nitrotoga. The sequence continues at coordinate 11,872 of JADKHS010000024.1, read as the reverse complement.
GTAACTTAAAATAGAGACTAATAACATAATAAAAATGGAAACAAAACCATGTGTGGCATAGCCGGCATATTTGATACGCAAGCCAAGCGCCCCATTGACCAGGCGCTACTTGCGCGCATGAACCAGGCCCAGCATCATCGCGGCCCAGACGAGAGTGGCTTGCACGCGGAGCCAGGAATGGCAATGGCGCACAAGCGGCTCTCGATCATAGACCTCTCCTCCGGTCACCAGCCCCTGTTCAATGAAGACGGCAGCGTGGTAGTGGTGTTTAACGGCGAAATTTACAACTTCGTCGATTTAATCCCCGAACTGCAAGCGCTAGGCCATACCTTCCGCACCCGCTGCGATACTGAAGTCATCGTGCATGCTTGGGAGCAGTGGGGTGAAGCCTGTGTCGAGCGTTTCCGTGGCATGTTCGCGTTCGGATTATGGGACCGCAATAAAGAAACGTTTTTTCTGGCACGCGATCGCCTCGGTGTAAAACCACTCTACTACGCAGTGCTCGACGATGGTCAACTTATCTTCGGTTCCGAGCTCAAGGTTTTGACCGCCCATCCAGCATTACGGCGTGACATTGATCCTCGCGCAATTGAGGAATATTTTGCCTACGGCTACATTCCCGAACCGCGCACCATTTACCAACAAGCCTTCAAACTATCACCCGCGCATACCCTCACCGTAAAGCGTGGCCAACCAATTCCGCAGCCGCGAGAATATTGGGATGTACCCTTCCAACCCCTTGTTCCAATGACGCAAGCCGAAGCTCAAGAAGAACTCATACCCCTACTACGCGAATCTGTAAAATCCGCTTGGTCTCAGAGGTACCGCTGGGGGCATTTCTCTCCGGTGGCGTAGATTCCAGCGCCGTGGTGGCCATGATGGCCGAATTGTCCAGCGAACCGGTGAACACCTGTTCTATCTCATTCGGCGATCCGGCATTCAATGAATCAGAATATGCTGCACAAGTCGCCACACGCTACCACACGAATCATCGGGTGGAACAAGTTGATGCCAATGATTTCGATCTCATCGATAAATTAGCTGCACTCTACGATGAACCCTACGCAGATAGCTCAGCTATACCCACGTACCGCGTGTGCCAACTGGCGCGAAAAAACGTTACTGTCGCGCTTTCCGGTGACGGTGGCGACGAAAATTTCGCTGGTTATCGACGTTATCGCTGGCATCTGAACGAAGAACACATGCGTAGCTTCATTCCATCGGCTGTACGTCGTCCCGTATTCGGCCTACTGGGCAAGCTCTATCCAAAAGCAGATTGGGCACCTAAAATTTTTCGTGCCAAATCCACATTTGAGGGCATGGCGCGCGATTCGGTAGAAGGTTATTTTCATAGCGTTTCACTCTTGAGCGATGCAATGCGCGCACGTCTCTTCAGCCCAGATTTTAGTCGGGCACTGGAGGGCTACCGCGCGGTGGAAGTGATGTACCGGCACGATGCGCGCTCGCCTGCACAGGAACCTTTGGCACGAGTGCAATACCTCGACATCAAGACCTATCTCGTAGGCGACATTCTTACCAAGGTTGACCGTGCCAGCATGGCGCACGCCCTCGAAGTACGCGAACCCCTGCTTGACCACAAATTGGTGGAATGGGCCTCGCGCTTACCCGCATCATTAAAGCTTCAGGGAGGGGAAGGCAAGTATATATTCAAAAAAGCAATGGAATCGCACCTGCCAAATGAAATTTTATACCGCAAGAAAATGGGTTTTGCGGTGCCGCTTGCAAGCTGGTTTCGCGGCCCCCTGAAAGAAAAAGTTCGGCAGGCAATTCTAGGACCAACGCTAAAAAACACGGGCTTCTTTAATACGGATTACCTCCACGAACTAGTCGACCATCATCAAGCTGGGCTGCGCGATTACAGTACCCCGCTGTGGACGCTGCTGATGTTCGAAGCGTTCCTGCGTCAAAATCAAAGCACATAAAGTACAACTAGAGCAAAAAATCAATAAAACAACGATTGTCATACTGTAGTTATTTATTATTTAACAAATAATATAGCCGACCACGGCGGCCATGAAAATATTATTCACGTCCTAAAAATTTAAACGTGTTATTACTCAGGAAATTGCAATGAAAAAGGTTTTAATCCTTGGCGTAAACGGCTTCATCGGACACCACTTATCCAACCGCATCCTTGCTACAACTGACTGGGATGTCTACGGCATGGATATGAACACTGACCGCATCACTGATCTACTCGACCAACCCCGCTTCCATTTTTTGAAGGTGACATTACCATCAACAAAGATTGGGTGGAGTACCATGTCAAAAAATGCGACGTAATTTTGCCGTTGGTGGCAATTGCTACGCCCTCCACTTATGTTAAAGAACCATTGCGTGTATTCGAGCTGGATTTCGAAGCTAATTTGCCCATCGTGCGTACAGCCGTCAAATACAAAAAGCACTTAATATTTCCGTCTACTTCTGAAGTGTATGGTATGTGTCACGATGAAGAATTTGACCCCGAAAGTTCTGAGCTTATCTGCGGCCCGATCAATAAACCACGATGGATTTATTCCTGTGCCAAGCAATTGATGGATCGCGTCATTTGGGGCTATGGAATGGAACAGGGATTAAACTTTACCCTCTTCCGTCCCTTCAACTGGATCGGCGCTGGACTGGACTCCATCCACACGCCGAAAGAAGGAAGTTCGCGCGTACTGACACAATTCTTCGGCCACATCGTGCGCGGCGAAAATATAAATCTGGTAGACGGTGGACAACAAAAACGCGCATTCACTTATATCGACGATGGTATAGCCGCACTGATGAAGATCATTGCAAATAAGGATGGTATCGCTTCCGGTAAGATTTACAACATCGGCAACCCGGCCAACAACTATTCCATCCGGGATTTGGCTACCATGATGCTGAAACTGGCCGAGGAATACCCGGAGTACCGCAATTCTGCAAGCAAGGTGCAACTGGTAACAACCACTGCGGCAGCCTATTACGGCAATGGCTACCAGGACGTACAAAATCGCGTTCCCAAAATCACCAATACCTGCGCAGAACTGGGGTGGGAGCCAGTCATTTCGATGGCCGATGCCCTGCGCAAAATTTTTGATGCTTACCGCGAACAAATCAATGACGCGCGCAACCTGATGGAATGATCTACAAGATGCTGGGATTCGGAAGCTGGATAAATACTCTTCAAAAAAACGGTACGCTATACCAAGCCGCTGCTCATTACTGCACTTTAAATTTACGATTAAAAAATACGCAAAAAATTTAAAAAACAATGCGCATCCTACATATCCTCGATCACTCCATTCCGCTGCATAGTGGCTATACTTTTCGCACTCTTTCTATTCTTAAAGAACAGCGTGCTTTAGGATGGGAAACCACTCACTTAACTAGCCCAAAGCAGGGTACCTGTAGCGCAAGCGAAGAGACTATCGATGGCTGGCATTTTTTCCGCACACACCATGCGATTGCCAAAATGACGAAAGTACCTTTATTAAACCAAATTTCCGTCATTAACAGCCTTACCCATCGTCTTAAAAAAGTAGCCAAAATTGTTAAACCGGATATTTTGCATGCCCACTCCCCTGCCCTGAATGCCATAGCTGCTTTACGCGTTGGCCGTAGCCTAGGCATTCCAGTAGTTTATGAAGTTCGTGCATTCTGGGAAGATGCAGCAGCTGATCACGGCACAACCACAGAGGGCAGCATACGTTACCGCTTAACCCGTGCAATGGAAACTTACGCCTTCAAACACGTCGATGCCGTCACCACAATTTGCGAAGGCCTGCGCAGTGATATCGTTGCGCGTGGCATTCCTTCGACTAAAGTGACCCTAGTTCCCAACGCAGTTGACATCAAAAAATTTTCCATCGGTGGCGCGCCAGATGAAATATTAAAAACTCAGCTCGGTTTGGCCGGTGCACGCATATTGGGCTTTATCGGCTCGTTCTATGCTTATGAGGGTTTGGATTTACTGCTCACTGCACTACCACGTATTCTTGATCAAACCCCCGATGTACGTGTTTTGTTGGTGGGCGGTGGGCCACAAGAAGACGCACTGAAACAACAATCTCGCCAACTCGGCATTGCAGATAAAGTTGTGTTCACCGGTCGGGTACCGCACAGTGAAGTGAACCGCTATTACGACCTGATGGACGTGCTTGTTTATCCACGCCACTCAATGCGTCTCACTGAATTGGTTACGCCATTGAAACCGCTGGAAGCGATGGCACAAGGCCGTTTGTTTGTAGCTTCCAACGTAGGTGGCCACAAAGAATTAATTCGTGACGGCGAAACGGGCGTGCTGTTCAAAGCCGAGTCTCCGCAAGACCTAGCGAACAAGGTGCTCGATTTGCTTAACACGCCCGAGCGCTGGCCGACGATAAAAGCTGCCGGACGGCGCTTTGTCGAGACAGAGCGTAATTGGAAAGTATCCGTAGCATGCTATCGCGATGTTTATAGCCGCTTAACCGACAAAACGGCCGGGTAGTCAAGATGCGAATTCAAGATTTAAAAATTGCCCTCGTTGGGCCGCTGCCGCCACCTTCGGGCGGCATGGCCAACCAGACGCGGCAACTGGCTACGCTGCTAAAGCAAGAAGGGGTCAACGTAGAGCTTGTCCCAGTGAATGCCCCCTACCGGCCACGTTTTGTCGGCCACATCAAAGGGCTACGCGCGGTGTTTCGCTTACTGCCATACTTACTTCATTTATGGCGGGCCGCAGGTAGAGTCGATTTATTTCACATCATGGCCAACTCCGGCTGGTCGTGGCACTTATTTGCGGCACCGGCGGTGTGGGCCGCAAAGTTACGCGGCAAGGCAGTATTAGTGAATTACCGCGGTGGCGAGGCCGACGAATTTTTCACTCGGGCATTTGCCTGGGTACAGCCGACGCTGAGGCAAGTCAATATAATCATCGTTCCTTCCGGTTTCCTGGAAAAAATATTCGCGAATCGAGATTTCATCACTCGCACAGTACCCAATATTGTAAATTTAAGCCGCTTCATCCCTAACCATTCGCGCAAGCGAAACCTTTCGGCACCGCATATTGTGGTCGCGCGTAATCTGGAACCTCTGTACGACAATACCACTGCGCTAAAAGCATTCCGCATAGTGCGTGAATCCATTCCTGGCGCGCGTTTGACTATCGCTGGCTCTGGCCCCGAGCGTGCAAAATTGGAAGCGATGGCAAAGGAACTGGGCGTGGCTGATGCTGTAGTATTTGCAGGTCAAATAGATAACGAACATATGCCCGCACTTTATCGCGAGGCAGATATCGCTCTTAACCCCAGTCTGGCAGACAATATGCCGATCTCGATTTTGGAGGCATTGGCAAGCGGTGTGCCGGTGGTCAGCACCGATGTTGGCGGCATACCGTTTCTAGTGGAAGACGGAAAGACCGCATTGCTGGTGCCACCACGTAATCCAGAGCGGATGGCCGAGGCTGTGCTGCATGTATTGCGTGATGAATCGTTACGAGAACGCATGGTTAAAGATGGCCTGGATCACGCGCACCGATTCGCATGGGAAAGCGTAAAAGGTAAACTTTTTTTGGCGTACAAAATGGCACTGGATGGGGTGACGTTGGCTGTTACCCCAGATGGAAAATAAACATGGCCAGTCTCTATACCCGGTTGATAGCGCATACCCTGTTTCCTCTGCATGAACGGCTAATGAAGCGCCCCACTTTCGGCTACCTGGACGAGCTGGAGAAGAGCCAATGGTTGTCCCCCGCAGAAATCGAACAATTACAGATGCACAAGCTCAAACTGCTGCTCCAGTCGGCAGAACAGCACAGCCCATGGCATGCCGAGCGCATTCACGCCGCCGGCCTGGAGCCGCGAAGTGATACACCGCTCACCCTGGAAATACTGCGCCGTTTGCCCACCATGACCAAGCAGGACGCCACCCGCAACATCGAGCAACTGGTCTGGCGCGACATTCCCGGTGGTGCCTTCAAATACAATACGGGTGGTTCCAGCGGCCAGCCGCTAATTTTTCACTATGGACGCCTGCGTCAAGCCTCTGATGCCGCCGGGCGCATACGCGCACGGCGCTGGTGGGGCGTCGAGGTGGGTGACCGGGAAGTCTATCTCTGGGGCGCGCCGGTGGAGTTGAACAAAACCGGTCATATCAAGGCACTACGGGACCGGCTTCTCAACCAGCTGGTACTAAACGCTTTCGACATGTCGGTAGCCAATATGGATGCCTACATCGAAGCTATTCGCGGGTTCCAGCCCAAATGCATTTACGGTTACGCCAGTAGCTTGGCTCTGCTGGCGGCACACGCTGGGGAACGCGGCATCAAACTCAGGTTGCCCTCACTCAAAGTGGTATGTACCACCGGCGAACCACTTTATCCGCACCAGCGCAAGTTGATCGAGGATATTTTCGGCGTTCCCGCGGCTAATGAATTCGGCAGCCGCGACATTGGTTTCACTGCCCATGAAACCCCGGACGGCCAAATGCTGTTGATGAGCGAAAGCATCATCCTCGAAGTCCTCGATGCACAAGGCAATCCAGTCGCGCCAGGCGAATCCGGCGAAGCGGTCATGACCGGACTCTGTTCCCACGCACAACCCTTTATCCGTTACCGCACCGGCGACGTGGTACGCTATGCGAACGACACCTGCAAAGCCGGACGTGGGCTGCACGTGATCGGGGAAGTGATGGGCCGTACCACGGATTTCGTGGTGCGCTCGGATGGCACGATCATGCATGCGCTTGCGGTAATCTACGTATTGCGGGCAACGGAAGGCATCGACGAATTCAAATTCATCCAACACAGCATTCAAGATGTAGAGATTTTGGTGGTGCGAAACCCTGATTGGACCGAGCAATCTCGCGACAAGACCGTGAGCGGAATTCAAGCCCGACTGGGCAACAACGTGCGGGTCGAACTACGGCTTGTAGACTCGATTCCGCCAGAAGTTTCGGGCAAGTACCGCTACGTAGTAAGCCACGTGCCACTACAATCAGGTCTCGATAGCGCACTTCAAGAATCTCCGCCCACCATACAATTGGAAAAAATTTAACAGGAAAACGAGTAACATGAGCCTTACCAATTTACTTGCACTGCCTTTCCGTTACCGTCCTTGGCGGCTGCGGCATATGCGTCTGATCCTCAATGACATTGCTGCACCAGCCCAACCCGAACTTGACCATGCATCCCATCTCGCGGGCGTAATCGACTGGCTCTGCCGTGCCCAAGACATCAGGGATGGCCACCCCGACGCAGGCGGTGTTTCGGCAGGATGGAGCTTCGAGGACGGCTGGCTGCCAAGCTATCCGGAAACCACCGGCTACATCATCGAAACCTTTCTTGCGGCGAGCAAAATATTGGAACGCCCCGATCTGGAAAAACGTGTCCGGCGCATGATCGACTGGGAACTCTCCATACAGCAAAATGATGGCGCATTCCCCGGCCACTTCGGCGAAGCGGGCAGCCGCCCGGTGATCTTCAATACCGGTCAAATCATGCATGGCATGCTCGCCGGATATCTACAACTGGGCCGTCAGGAATGCTTGGCGGCAGCAGTCAAAGCGGGTTTATGGCTGGCGCGTCAGCAAGATGCCGATGGCTGCTGGCATCGCTTCGAACACAATGATGTACCGCACGTGTACAACACCCGTGGCACTTGGGCGCTAGCGGCCACGGGTCTGATCGCGAACGAGCCAGAATTAACCCAAGCAGCACGACGTAATCTCGATTGGGCACTCACCCAACAACCCACTTCCGGATGGTTTTGCACCAACGCCTTTACTCCAAACAAAGTACCGTTTACTCATACCATCGCCTATGCGATTCGTGGTTTTTTGGAGAGTGGGATATTGCTGGACGATTCACGTTATCTTTCAGCTGCCCTTGCCGCTGCTCGCGGTATGGCGCAGGTGCAGCGCGCCGATGGCTGGCTTGCCGGCACTTATACGGATAATTGGATGCCATGTGCGAACTACAGCTGCCTCACTGGCGTAGCGCAAATGAGCCTCAATTGGACACGCCTGGCGCAAGATGGCGGCGCACCGGAATTTCGCGAAAACGCGCGCCGTGCAATCGGCTACGTAAAACGCGCACAGCGCCTTAATGATGCTGACGAAGCGGCGCGAGGGGGTATCGCTGGCTCCTCGCCGATCTGGGGGGATTATTCCCGTTTCGAATATCCAAACTGGGCAGCAAAATTTTTTGCCGATGCGCTGATGATGGATATGCACGATTGTGTAATTCCTCCCGTCGCTACGCGAATGGCCAAGCCAGGGGAGTATTCACATGGCTGAGCTTTCAGTCATGGTGCTATGCGGGCGGGCACCGCGGCATCTTTATGTCGCGAACCGGCTGTGTGATGCCGCACGGGTAGTAGCTATCGTGCAGGAAGCAGGCAGCCACTGGACGTACAAAAAAATACTCAAATTGCTACGTCCGGATAACCTATGGCGCAAAGTGTGGCGCTGGCTACGCGACCGCAAGCGTTACACTGGCGGGGGTGAAGGCACGTTTTTCTTTGGCGATGCCGAACCGCGACTCAATAGGCCCGAATTGGTCACCGAAGTGCCACACATTAACCATCCGGGTGTAATCGAACTTGCCGATCGGCTTCGGCCCGACGTAATTGCCGTGTTCGGCACCTCGCTCATCAAAGGGGAGCTGCTTACGCGCGGCTCTTGGAGTATTGTCAATCTGCATGGTGGCCTATCGCCCGAATACCGTGGCGCAGATTGCACATTCTGGGCACTCTATAACGGCGAACCGGAAAAAATCGGCTGTACGCTACACTTCATCGACGCTGGCATCGATACCGGCAAGTTGCTTGCCCATATTTGCCCCGAAGTACATGAAGGAGACGACGAACTCACCTTGTTTTGGCGCGCTGTGCGTGATAGCGCCGAAGTGTACGCCGAGGCGGTCGGACGCCTCACGCAAAAAGAAGCGCTAGGTACATCGCAATCAGGCAAGGGCAAGTTGTACCAGGTCAAGGATCGCGGCTGGCGTCATGAAAAGCGACTCACACAAAGTTTGCAAAATGGCTTGCTCAAGAATATACATTTAAAAAAACGCGTGACATGGTTTACCGGCGCTTCCTCCGAGAAACGAGAGTAAGCCAGTGCGTGATTTAATCGTCACTGCCATCGTGTTTGGGTTTTTGCCCATGGCCTTATCGCGTCCACATGTCGGCATTTACCTCTATTCCTGGCTGAGCTACATGAATCCCCCATAAGCTGGCTTGGGGTTTCGCGACGACCATGCCATTTGCATATATCGTGGCAATAACGACATTAATTAGCATATTCACTTCAAAAGAGCCGAAGCACATGCCGTGGACGCGCGAAATGACAGTGCTACTTATATATGTTCTATGGATGTCTATAACCACATATTTTGCATTTTTCTACAATCTTGCCTGGGAGCAATTACAGAAAGTCCTTAAAATCCAACTCATGATTTTTCTTACACCGTTGGTAATAAATAACCGCCAGCGATTACATGGTTTGGTTTGGATAATAGCCCTATCACTTGGTTTTTATGGGGTAAAAGGTGGAATTTTTACGATACTGAAAGGGGGTGCACACCGCGTTATGGGACCGCCAGGAACATTCATCGATGGTAACAATGAAATCGCTTTGGCTTTACTTAATGACTATTCCTCTAATGCGTTATTTACAGTTGCAAGAGACACGCAAGTGGCTACATCAAGGGTTAGGGGCGGCCATGGTACTTACCGCAGTATCGGCCATCGGCTCACAATCACGCGGTGCGCTGGTGGGCGCGGCGGTAATGGGCTCGATCTTCTGGATGAAAAGCCGGAATAAATTCTTCACCGGCATTATGCTTGTTGTCGCTATCGGTACGATAGCCCTCGTTATGCCACCAGAGTGGTATGCCCGCATGACAACCATTAAAACGTACGAGCAAGATGCATCCGCCCTAGGCCGAATTCACGCTTGGTGGACAGCATGGAATGTGGCTAAAGCCCGTCTCACAGGCGGTGGGTTTGAAATGTTCCAGTATCAAACATTTCACGCGTATGCACCCGATCCAGTCAATGTCCATGATGTACATAGTGTATATTTTGAAGTGCTGGGTGAACACGGATTTATCGGACTTGGGCTGTGGTTATTACTTGCCATCTTAACGTGGCAAACCGGCTCTTGGGTAATCAAACAGGCAAAACGTGATCCTGATAAAAAGTGGGCAGCCGATTTAGCCGCAATGGGACAAGTAAGCATGATTGGCTATGCAACGGCTGGAGCCTTTCTTGGATTGTCCAATTTCGATCTCTATTACCACTTACTAATGATTATTGTATTGACTAAAATAGTCCTATTGAAAGAACAAGCGCAGATGAAGAATACCTTAGCAACAAAAATTTGAAACTGATTGTTTTTCTGACTTGTCCAGCAAGCTAAACAATCATTGACAGCACCGCAACACCATACTCCAGGCGAAAAATTGTTCGACATTTCTTAATCTAATAAAACATATGACAAATACACTTAAAATTGGCCTTATTTCAATTAGCGACCGGGCCAGTAGCGGCGTTTATCAGGACGCTGGTTTACCAGCGTTGCAAGAGTGGTTTACACAAACGCTGACTAGCCCATGGCAATGTGTCACACGTCTGATACCGGATGAACAGACGATGATTGAGACTATCTTGATTGAATTGGCAGACCAGGAAAAGTGCCATCTGATCTTGACTACAGGTGGAACCGGTCCAGCGTTGCGCGATGTTACGCCAGAGGCTACATTGGCCGTAGCACACAAGGTGTTACCTGGTTTCGGAGAACAAATGCGCGCAGTCAGCCTGCGTTATGTTCCTACGGCAATTTTGTCACGCCAGCTTGGCGTGACACGCGGACAGTCCCTGATTTTGAACCTGCCTGGACAACCGAAAGCAATCAAGGAAACACTGGATGGAATTTTTGCCGCCGTGCCTTACTGTATAGATTTAATTGGTGGACCCTACATAGAAACGAACCCAGACGTATTAACGTCATTTCGCCCCAAATCAGCACAGCGACAAAAATAGGTTATGCAGCTTGCCAATGCCCTGAACGCCCACCCTTTTTTTCCAGTAAGCGTAGCCGGTTAATTTCCATGCCACGATCAACCGCCTTGCACATATCATAGATAGTCAGCAGGGCGATACTTACTGCGGTCATGGCTTCTATTTCGACACCAGTGCGGCCAAACGTTTCTGCGGTGGCGATGCATTCCACCGTGCTGTTCTCATGGTCGAGATGGAACTCTACCGCAACTCGAGTCAGATACAGTGGGTGGCATAATGGAATCAATTCAGCGGTACGTTTGCTCGCCTGTATCGCAGCAATACGCGCGATACCCAGCACATCGCCCTTCTTGGCTGTACCGGAAGCAATCAACTCCAGCGTACTGGGACTCATTTTGATACTGCCGGACGCTTTTGCGATACGCTGGGTCTCGCTCTTGCCAGCAACATCCACCATATGTGCCTGTCCGTCTTGATCGAAGTGGGTCATGCCATTTGTCATGCTGATTTCCTGACTGTATCGTTATGCCAATGTTCCATGCGTTTCACGTCTGTCTCACGTGTTTCCAGCCACTGTGACCCTTCCCTGGTTTGTTCTTTTTTCCAGAATGGGGCGGCAGTTTTCAGGTAGTCAATAATAAATTCGCAACCCGCAAATGCCTCACCGCGATGTAATGCCGTAGTCGCCACCAACACAATCTGGTCGTTTGCAAACAATTGTCCAATGCGGTGGATTACACGGACATTTATTAAGCTCCACCGTTCAGTCGCCTCAGCAATGATTTTATTCAGCGCCTTTTCTGTCATGCCAGGATAGTATTCAAGATAGATGCTTTCTATCGTTTCATTATGACTAAAATCGCGCACTAAACCGACGAAGC
>JADKHS010000023.1 GCA_016721605.1 Nitrosomonadales bacterium | reverse complement strand
TGAAGACATACAAGAAATCCGATGCTGCCATCGCCAACCTGACACCGGAACAACGCCGTATAACCCAGCACGGCGGCACGGAACATTCAGGGACGGGTGCGTATCTTCACAATCACGAACCGGGCATCTATGTGGATATCGTGTCGGGGGAGCCGTTGTTTGCGTCGTCGGACAAGTTTGAGTCGGGCTGCGGCTGGCCCAGCTTCACCAAACCCATCGAAACCGCGCACATCAACGAACTGCGCGATACCAGCCATGGCATGAGCCGTACTGAAGTCCGCTCGGTTCACGGCGACAGCCATCTGGGGCATGTGTTCCCGGACGGCCCGCAGGATCGCGGTGGCTTGCGTTATTGCATCAATTCAGCCTCGCTGCGCTTTATCCACCGGGATGACATGGAGGCGGAAGGCTACGGCGAATATCTTAACCAGGTGGAGGATAAGTAATGGCACAGGAACGCGCAGTACTGGCAGGGGGCTGCTTTTGGGGTATGCAGGATCTGATCCGCAAGCTGCCGGGCGTGGAGAAAACGCGGGTGGGCTATACCGGCGGCGACGTGCGCAACGCCACCTACCGCAATCACGGCACGCATGCCGAAGGTATCGAAATTTTCTTTAACCCAGCGGAAATTTCTTACCGCCGCATTCTGGAATTTTTCTTCCAGATACACGATCCGACGACGGCCAATCGGCAGGGCAATGACCAAGGTTCGTCCTACCGCTCGGCGATTTATTACGTCAACGACGTGCAGAAGCAGACAGCGCTCGATACGATTGCTGACGTGAACGCCTCAGGCTTGTGGCCGGGTAAGGTGGTTACCGAGCTGGCGCCTGCCGGTGATTTCTGGGAAGCCGAGCCCGAGCATCAGGATTATCTGGAGCGTTTCCCCACCGGCTATACCTGCCATTACCCGCGCCCAAACTGGATGTTGCCAAAACGGACGGACAAATAATGACCATGCTGGAGCCAGCATAAACGCACAGCCATTACGTTCGACCCCACTTTCACGCGGCAGCTTATTGTGTATTTGTGCATACAAAAAACATTGACGCATCACTTATTTGTACATACACTCATGGCTCATGAAAGTCGACTTTGACCCGATCAAAAATGAGCGAAACATCAAAGAGCGCCAACTCTCGTTCGAACGAGCGGCAGAAGTCGATTTCAATACTGCGCTGGTGTTTCCTGACACCCGAAAAGCATATGGCGAAACTCGTTACATCGCGCTGTGCTACCTGGATCGCCGGCTGCATGTTCTGGCTTGCCGAGACCGAGATAGGCATTCAAATAATCAATTTCCGTAAGGCAAATATGAGAGAGGCAAATAGACATGGCAAGCCGCAAACCTTGATTGACGCAGACGGCGAGGTCCGCGAACTAACCGCCGAAGATATGGCGAAATTTAGGCCAGCCGCTGAAGTGTTGCCACTGTCCCTTAGAAAGAAACTAGGGGTGCGTGGCCCTCAGAAAGCACCAGTTAAAGAGCGCATCACTATTCGGTTGTCGCGAGAAGTAGTAGAGCAATTCCGCGAAAGCGGTGAGGGCTGGCAAACCCGAGTGGACGCAGCCTTGCGTGAGTGGCTTAAGAGCCATTCTCCAACGTAAGCCATTGCTTCATCCACGCGTTAAAATTAGAACAATAGTGAAGAAATAGGGTCAGCCAGACTCAAATATTTCTGTTGACCGGTCAGTTTTTGCAGCGTTTTGACGTTGTCGGTACAAGCCATAAATGCTCTCCAGGATACCCCGTTCTTCTTCACCCATTACCGCCCTCTCATGACCTTACGTTGACGCCAAACTTCAAAACTTTACGATCCCCATAGGTCACGTTCACCGGTTGTTTAGTCCAACTAGGTTTATCCGCCGCCAACAAAGTCGCAGATTTAACAAATTTGGGAAAGGCGGCAGATCAACGCTATTCGTTAGGTCCCACTAATACTAGCCACGGAGCGTCATGCACTGATTTGACCACCCCAATGATCGCTCGACGTTATTAACGTTATGCGTTACTATTAGCTTCATGACAATCAGAAGTTTCAAGTGCGAAGACACAAGAGCCTTATTCCTCGGCCAGAGAGTGCCAAAATGGATAAACATTGAACGATCAGCACTACGAAAGCTAGAACAACTTGATTGGTCCGGCGTACTGAATGATTTACGTGTACCGCCTGGAAACAAGCTTGAAGCACTCAAGGGCAACCGCAAAGGACAACATAGTATTCGAATCAATGATCAATGGCGCGTCTGCTTCATTTGGAATACTGATGGCGCAACTGAAGTTGAGATCGTGGACTATCATTAAAGGAAATATGATGCGTATGATTCCCCCGGTAACTCCAGGCGAAATGCTTGACGAAGAATTTCTTAAGCCTCTTGGCCTTACTAAGTACCGTCTAGCCAAAGACATTGGTGTTCCAGCTCAGCGAATTGGCGACATTGTCGCTGGCAAGAGGGCAATTACGGCCGATACCGATCTGCGTCTATGTAGATACTTTGGTCTTAGTGATGGCTGGTGGTTGCGTGGACAAGTCAACTACGACACGGCAATGGCGCGCGAAACTATGGGCGAAACACTTGCAAAAATCCAACCCTGTGCGTTACTCGCGGCCTGATAGAACAAAACAAGCGCGGTAGGTTGTGCTGAATGAAATGAAGCACAACATCTCACTACTCAGCAGTCTGGTAGTGGTAGTAATGCCACCACTACTTTGGTACTTTGATGTCGTAGGTGAATTGGCAATGCGTTGTACTTCGAAGTTGAATCCGCCTTTAATTTTGGTTAGGTTGGCAAGATGAATAAAGCGTGGTTCTGTCAACCACCTAACCAAACTCTTTCACAATAAACTGCTGCCTGCGACTGATTGGCAACATCTCGTGCAAGTTTTTGAGATTCACTGTCCAGTGTGAATCCCCGCTTTTTTCATCGACAACTTTTTGAAAACCGACGATCTCGTTTTTCGCCACCAAACAATTGCGGTGGATACGAATAAAACGTGCGGTAAATTCCTTTTCCAGTGCGCTAAGTGATTCTTCAGTTAGATATTCGCGTTCCACGGTACGGACAGTGATGTATTTCAGTTCGGCACGCAGGTATAGCACGTGTTCTATGGGAATAAGATGCACCTTACCCCGCTCGTGAATTGCAATATTTTTGCGCGGTTCAGGGGAAAGCTTCCGTAGTTTTTCGTTTTGTACGGGCACGGCAGAACGCGCGCGCGTCAGAGCCTCGGATAAGCGCCCGAGCCGGATAGGTTTGAGCAGATAGTCAACGGCATGCAACTCAAAAGCCTGAATGGCGTAAACATCATAAGCAGTAGTAAAAATGATTGCTGGTGGCTTAGGTAGCTTGTTGAGATGCTGCGCCAGTTCGATTCCATCCATTTTTGGCATTCGAATATCTACCAGAACGACATCAACTTGCATTTCGGATAACTTATCCAGCGCTTCGTGTCCGTTGCCTGCTTCACCCATTAGTTGCAGCGGCAATTGTGCGGCGCAATCGGTAAGCAAATCTTTGAGGCGATTGCGTGCAGGCGGTTCGTCATCCACTATAAAAACAGTAAGGGGATTTCAACATTATTCATGGAGTTCTCCTTGAAATAACACCAGACAGCAACCCTTTCGTTTCCCACGCAAGCATTTTTACTCTGGCTCCCTCACAAGGAGGAGGGGGACTGTGGGGGATTCCTTAACATAGGGCAGCTTGATATGCACACGGTAAAAGTTCTTGCCAATTTCCACTGTATAACTTGCTTCAACATTAAATTGCAGCGCTAAACGTTCACGGATATTGCTCAATGCAATTTTATTGCCTATATGGTGGCTGCCTTGTTCCTGGCGCGGATTATACATTTCAAGGTGCATTTCATTGCCGTTGCGATAAAGTTTGATATCGACCAGCCCGCCTTCAGCCAGCGGCTCAATACCGTGATATACGGCATTTTCAAGCAAAGGCTGTAGTATCAACGGGGGCAGTAGCGCATCATCCGGCATATTTTCGGTGCACCAGTTGACCTTTAGACGTTCGCCCAAGCGTAATTGTTCCAGCGCAAGATACTGACGCGCAAGCGCTACTTCTCGCCGTACCGTCACTAAATCGCCATCGTGGGCCATCGCCATGCGGAACAAATCGGCCATATCTTCCAATGCAGTCTCGGCACGCTTAGGGTCGGCGCGGACAATGCCTAGCACCGCATTGATACTGTTAAACAAAAAGTGCGGACGGATACGGGCCTGCAAGGCTTGCAAGCGCGCCGCATCCAGGGCAGGGGAAAGAGGATAGGCACGAAAACGAAAATAGATTAACAAAAGGCCCGCAATAACACTACCAAGCAAGGCAATGCGCCCAGAATGGAAATTTCCATGCCCTATGGTGTAAATAGATAGCGTGTCCCCCAACTGGTAAATCATCAGTGTGACAGCCATCGCTAATAGCAACACTACAATGGCGCCCTGTTTGTAGGTTAGCCGTGCTAGCCAAGGGTTGAGCATGAACAATAGTGACAAGTTCAACAACAACACGGGTTGCAGCAGCGCTGAAATGTTTACCAGGCGCCCTACAATATCCTGCCAGGATGATGCTTGTGCAATGGCAACCAATAGTCCCATGCTATTGGCTAGCAACAGACTCCGTAACATGACACCCAAGTTACGAAAATCAGGTAACGTGTTTTGATTTATACTTTGCATATTTGGCATGACAGATATATCTCTGTATATACCGCACATTCTGGACAAGAGACGATGACGATGCAAGACAAAAAAAACTGGTCGGGACGATTTGCCGAACCGGTCGCGGAACTGGTGAAGCGTTATACAGCTTCGGTGGAGTTTGATAAACGACTGGCACCGTTCGATATTCAGGCATCGCTGGCTCATGCACAAATGCTGGAGGCATGCGGCATCATCACCACTCAGGATTTAGCCGATATCCGTCGTGGTATGGCTCAAATTGAACAAGAGATTTTGAATGGTCAGTTTGTTTGGTTACTCGATTTAGAGGATGTACATCTCAATATCGAAAAACGCCTGACCACGCTTGTGGGCGATGCGGGTAAGCGCTTGCACACCGGACGTTCGCGCAACGATCAAGTGGCAACCGATGTGCGCTTGTATTTGCGCCACGCCATCGACGAGCTGCACGAACTCATTTGCAATTTACAATCCGCAATAATTGATCTTGCCATACAGCACATGCATACCATAATGCCAGGCTATACCCATCTACAGGTAGCGCAGCCGGTGAGTTTCGCGCATCATCTGATGGCGTATTTCGAGATGCTCAAGCGCGATGCGGAACGCATCATCGACTGTCGGAAGCGCGTTAACCGCCTGCCGCTTGGCGCTGCCGCATTGGCCGGCACCAGTTATCCTATTAAACGCGAGATGGTGGCGGGACTTCTTGGTTTCGACGGCGTGTGTGAAAATTCGCTAGACGCAGTATCCGATCGCGATTTCGCCATCGAATTTACTGCTTGCGCAGCACTCACCATGACACATTTATCGCGCCTGTCAGAAGAATTAATCCTGTGGATGAATCCACGCTTTGGCTTCATCGACATTGCTGACCGTTTCTGCACTGGATCCTCCATCATGCCGCAGAAAAAAAATCCAGACGTGCCGGAGCTGGTACGTGGCAAGACCGGCCGCGTGAATGGTAATCTCGTAACATTGTTGACACTGATGAAAGGCCAGCCATTGGCTTATAACAAAGATAATCAGGAAGACAAAGAGCCCTTGTTTGATACGGTCGATACACTAACTCACACCTTGCGCATCTACGCCGACATGGTAGGCGGCATCACTGTTAAGCCCGCAGCCATGCGCAAGGCTGCTTTGCAAGGTTATGCCACGGCCACAGACTTGGCTGATTATCTGGTGAAGAAGGGGTTGCCGTTCCGTGATGCACACGAAGCGGTCGCACTGGCGGTGCGCTTTGCCGAGCAGCGCAATTGCGACCTGAGCGATCTAAAGTTGGAGGAGTTACAACAATTCTCGCCACTTATTGCAGATGATGTCTACTCTGTGCTTACACTGGAAGGTTCGTTGGCCAGCCGCAACCACATCGGCGGCACTGCGCCTCAACAGGTTGAAGCCGCCATCGCGCGAGCACGCAAACACCTCGCAGGGCAAAATTAAATAATAAAAAAGGCGACCTTGCGGTCGCCCAGAAAAACCAATACCTGAAACCATTTCTCTATGAATGGAGCATTCTTTTCAGCCCACCATTTTTATACAGCTCAGTTACGATATCCGAGCCGCCGATAAATTCACCATGGATATAGAGTTGAGGAACGGTTGGCCAATTAGAAAAATCCTTGATGCCTTGGCGGATTTCCGGATCAGCAAGTACGTTAACAGTAAAAAGACCAGACACACCGCACGCATTGAGCACTTGCACCACATTTGCAGAAAACCCACATTGTGGAGATTCTGGCGTGCCTTTCATATATAACACCACAGGATAGCTACTTACTTGTTCTTTGATTAGCTCTTGTACGTCCATGTTATAGCCTCTAAAAATTTAGTTGAGTGATTCACTGGGTATCTTAGCAGTTCGTTTCCGTCGGGGACACGGGGGGTGTAAAGGGCACTTCTAAAATTCAGATTTCGTCACAGTTTGTAAAAAAGTTTCCTTACATATCAATTATATGCAGTCAACATTTTTTTACCTAGTCTTGTTTAGCACTCTTAATTTTTAGAGTGCCGCTAAATAGAAATGCCGCTATTTGGGGATGCTTCCCCAAACCTTATAGCCGCTTCAGCCCAGCAAGTGGATTCTTTTGCCCGGCGTACAAGGGTCGTAACGACCACCGAACAATTGCAAATGCAGCGCTTTGTCGTAATGGATTTTGCTGCTTCATTCCGCCCAAAGACGGAGGATGACAGATTGCACAATGTATAACGGTACGTCATCAATATGGATGTGCGGGCGGCCATGCATGAAATCTAGCAGAACTGCCCCTCTTAATTCTTGCGATGAAGGTTTGGTTTTATTGCTTGATAGAATTGACTGACTACCTAGGGATAATAAGTAGTCTGGAAACAGGGCATTTAAAGATTGTGTTCTTTTTTGTAACGCATGATCAATGTGTAAGCTTCATCTTTGAGAAGCAGTTTTTCTTTTTTAAGTATTTCAATTTCATTATCAGTCAAATGAACTTCGCCGTTTTCAGCTTTGGTGATTTGACTATCAAGCGCATTGTGTTTGTCGAAAATTTTCAAAAAATGGGCATTAGCTGCATTGTTTTGTTTCATTTGGGTAATGATGTCTCGGTATTCGTGTAGCATAAAATTCCTTATATAGTGTTGTGGCTGGATAATTCTAACATGGATTATTTGAGTGGATACCCGGCCAGGAAGAAAGGGTAAGGCATAAACCCCTCTAACAGCATGGCTTAGCAAGCCTTTTTTAGCGTTTAATCCTGGCCAGAAACACAGTCACTTCTTCACGGTCATGGTATAGCTGCTTCGCTTGCAAGCGATACTTGCAGCCTTTTTTATCCAATACCTCGCGGATGCTGGCGAGCGCTTCGTTCAAGGCTTCCACGCGTTTTTTCATCGGCAGCTTAAGGTTGAAGAAGGCACGGCTAGCTGAACCACTGGCGACCCAGTCAGCGACCAGTGCGGCCACCCGCCCCGGTTGCTCTATCATGTCGCATACCAGCCAATCTACCGCGTGTTTAGGGCGATAGCGAAAACCATCCTGACGGAGATGTTTAACCGAGGGATGATCTGCCACCACGCCTTTGAGCGGGCCATTATCAACCGCCATCACTTGCATACCCAGACTGACAAGATGCCAAGTCCAGCCACCGGGCGCTGCACCCAAATCTACCGCGCGCATGCCCGGCCTGATCCATTGTATTTTCTCGTCTTCGGATAAAAATACCTCGAAAGCTTCAGCCAGCTTGAGCACAGAACGACTAGGCGCCTCATAGGGCATTTTCATGCGCAAGATGCCCATCGCTGTTGCTGCGCTGTTCTGCGGATCACTTATACCGATCAGCACACGATCCTTGTCAGGGAAAAAGATATGCAGACGGGGCAAGCGGGGAGCTTCAGCCATACGTCCGCTGACACGCAGCTTTTCTTCCAGCAGGGGCTGAAAGCGCTTGATAAAACCGGATAGGGTTTTGCCATCGTTAGTGTCAGGCGTTTCTAGCCACAGTGCGCTGAATTGCGCGGGTGTATCGGGTATGGCCGCAAGCAGCGGAGTGAGGCGGTCGCGATCGGGCAGCTCGCTAACTTCGGCTAGCAGGGTGACCAACTGGCGGGTAAAAGTGAGCTGGTCATAATGCAGGCGCGGTTTGCCCTGAATGATGAGGAAGCCGCTGTTGGTACTGGCTTCGAGTGGCGCTGCCTGCGTTTCCTGCAGGCAGTCTCGTTCAAAGCCGGGGCGACAATACAGTAGCCATTGTTGTAATTTTACTGGATTTGGTGTGCTCATGGCGCGCATGTTAGCACCCTGTAGGCGGTATCAATTTTTAGCGGTGCCCGTTTAATATTTTTTTGGCCTATGGTTAGCTTCATTTAACTAATTATTCATAACTAAATAACTCAAAAATGGCTGATGAATGCGACGGAAAGAAGCCTATATTTAAGCTTTAGCAGCAATGTTGCAATGTGTGATTTAAAAAATTACGGGAGAATTTTTTATTAGAGTAAAAATTAACTGTCTCTAATTGGAGACTAATAGTTGAATCTATATTCAATATCTTAATGAGTA
The DNA here is from genome assembly GCA_016721605.1 of Nitrosomonadales bacterium. Taxonomy (GTDB): domain Bacteria; phylum Pseudomonadota; class Gammaproteobacteria; order Burkholderiales; family Gallionellaceae; genus Nitrotoga. Next base: position 28,618 of record JADKHS010000023.1, on the reverse strand, counting down.
TCCATAAAAAAATGTCCCTGGTAAGCGACATGATTGTTTTTAATGTCAGTTAAGCATGACTCTAGTTTTTCATAAGATATTGTTTTTTTGTTATATATAAAAAGTGGCATTAATTTTGCATACTAGCTAAGTACTGGCATAAGGTCAGTTTTCAATTAACTTTTTAAAGGAAACTATTTAATGAAAAACTTAATGAGTATGCTGGTTTTTGCTGTGGTAGCCGTTGTCAGTTTGCCGGCATTTGCAAATGCTCCTCAGTCGGCGGAAGAATGCCAAAAGGCTCATGCTGGTGACCATGCCAAAATTCAAGCTTGCATTGATGGTTTGAAAAAATAATTAGACAACCCTCCGGCAAAGCTGGAGGGTTTTTGGGTGTGCTCTTTAGTAAGAGCCAATAAATTAAAGGAAATTAATTTATGAAAAATTTTATGGATATGCTGGTTTTGCTGTGGCAGTTTTTGTTGCTTTGCCGTCATACGCAACAAGTACCCTCAGTCGGCAGCAGATTGCCAAAAAACTCATGCTGGTGACCATGCAAAAATTCAGGCTTGTATTAGTGGCTTGAAAAAATAATTAAAAAACCTCCGGCGAAGCCGGGGGGTTTTTAGATGCATCCCTTAAAAAATCTTATAACCCATGAATGCGCTGATTACTTGATTAGTAAAACGCAGTTCATTTTTGACTACCGCATAACGATCCAGTGTTTTCAGGCGTGCTTGGTCGTGCATAACAATCGGTGCAGGATAATTTTCACCTAAGGTAATCCCCGTTTTATCCGTTCTGCTTCAGGAGTAGCCAGGGTGTATGAATGCGTCTAGCATCAAGTTTTGCCAATTGTGGCAGATAACGCCGTATAAATTTTCCTTCGGCATCGAATTTTTCCGACTGTGTAACCGGATTGAAGATCCGAAAATATGGCTGGGCATCGCAACCGGACGAGGCAGCCCACTGCCAACCACCATTATTTGCGGCCAAATCAAAATCATTTAATTTCAGCGCGAAATATTGTTCTCCACGGCGCCAATCAATGCCTAAATCTTTGGTCAAGAAACTCGCAGTCACCATGCGCAACCGGTTGTGCATATAGCCAGTTTGATTCAACTGAAGCATGGCGGCATCAACCAATGGATACCCGGTGCGTCCCTCACACCAGGCTGTGAAGGCCACATCCGCCGCGGGGCCAGACTCCCATTGAATACGGTCATATTCCGGCTTGAATGCACGTTGTACGATATGTGGATGTTGGTACAGGATCATGAAATAAAAGTCGCGCCACACTAGTTCCGACAGCCAGGTCATTGCGCCATCACCGCCTTGGCCTGAGGCGATCGCTTGTGTCGCATGATGTGCCAGTGCACGAATCGATATCGTACCAAAACGCAGATGCACCGAAAGATAGGATGGCCCTTTTACTGCCGGAAAATCACGCGCATCGCGATAATTTTTCATGCGCGGCAAAAAATCATCCAGCAATGCCTGCGCCCCTTGCATCCCTGGCGTAATACTCAGTTTGGATAAATTGGTTGTTTCAAATCCCATGGCTGTCAGCGAGGGCATCGGTGAAAGTTTAGCGGGCGAGGCCAGTTTGCCTTGCCCTGTTTTGGTATCGTGGGGTGCCAGGCAAGAGAGATCGAATAATCCAGTGGTGGATTGAAGCTTCTTTAACCAGGTATTTTTATAAGGGGTAAAAACTGAAAACGGTTTGCCGGCCAGCGATAGCACTTCATCCTTTTCGAAAATCACCTGGTCCTTATAACTATGCCAGGCACGGCCATCAGCCTTGAGATGTTTTTCTACCGTGTTGTCGCGTGTGATTGCCTGCGGTTCGTAGTCATGATTGACGAATACCGCATCAATGCTAAGTTCTTGCGCAAGCTCAGGTATGACGGCAACCGCATCGGCATGGCGCACAATCAGGGCGCCGCCGCGCCTCTTTAATTCATCATCGAGCGATTGCAGGCTGGCGTGGATAAAGTCCACCCGGCGATCCGCTCGCGTACCACAAGCCAAAAGCGGATCCAGGATTTGTTTATCAAAAATGAAAGCACAAAACACCAGGCGGCTCTCTTTGAGCGCGTAATGCAGGGCAGCATGGTCATCACAGCGCAAATCGCGGCGAAACCAGACGAGTGATTTGTCGTAATGTGGCATGGGTTAAGTTCAGGGTTGGTCGGTATCACAAAATAAAGCCGTTGGTTTGCCATCATGCCTTCAGGCCACATCAATCGCAAATCCAGTCTGTTGCTGGGTTTAATGAATCGCACCGGGTAGAATATCGATATGTATAAATTTATCCAAAAATGCCCAAGGGAAACATCAGCTAACGCACCATTACGCTGCGTTATCGAGTGCAGATAAACCCACGAATTTATGATAATTTTAAAGCGATGGCATATCTTTAGTGCCGCACCGCACCGTGTCATGTTCTTCGGCGGCGCGCTGCAAGCACTTGCCGTGATGGTGTGGTTATTAACTGAATTGGTGACAAGATATGGTGTGCTCTGGCATCCCATACCTTGGACAATTGCGCCCAATGCTGCGCATGCATGGTTAATGATCTACGGCCTGTTTCCGTTTTTCATGTTCGGTTTTTTAATGACCACCTATCCACGTTGGATGAAAGGTGGTGAAATTCCGCCACATCGATATGTGCCCGCCTTTGCGTTGCTCATGCTGGGGGCTGTCAGTTTCTATATCGGGCTATTGATGAGTCATACGCTACTGATTGTCGCCATTTTCAGCACGCTATCGGGATGGATCTTGGCACTGTATGCACTGTTACGCGTATTGCTTGATACGTCGCACCAAAACAAACGCCACCCACAAATCATTTTCATTGCACTGAGTTTCGGTTGGTGTGGGCTCGTCGCCTACCTTATGTGGTTATTGCGTGGCAACACAGCATGGTTGCGTTTCTCTATTCAAGGAGGACTGTGGCTATTTTTGTTACCGGTATTTTCCAGTGTTGCGCATCGCATGATTCCATTCTTCACCGCCAGTGCGCTAACGCATAACTATATCCCGAGTCCGTATTGGGCTTGGTGGGTCATGTTGGTTGCCAGCGCGGGGCATGGTCTGCTGCAAATCAATGATGCATTTGCCTGGCTTTGGCTATGCGACGCGCCACTGGCTATCGTGGCACTCCATTTGACGCACAGCTGGGGATTGCGCCGCAGCCTGAAACTCCCACTGCTGGGCGTATTGCACATCGGTTTTGCCTGGCTTGGCATCGCCATGCTGCTGTTCACCGTGCAAAGCTTTGTGTTATTCATCAGCGATGGCAAAATCGTTATCTGGGGACTTGCGCCATTACATGCACTGACCATAGGCTGCTTCTCCACTTTGCTGATCGGTATGGCCACACGCGTTACTCTCGGCCATTCTGGACTGCCGATGAAAGTAGATAACCCGATTAATTTGATGTTTATGGGGTTGCAGCTTGTCGCCATGTTACGCGTGCTGGCGGACATGCTCCCCATGCAAGCAGGATATTGGCTATATTTTGCTGCCGGAACAGTTTGGCTGGCATGTTTTGGGTCTTGGGTGGTGCGTTATTTACCAGTCTACTGGCGACCACGTACCGATGGCCGTCCCGGTTGAGCTGCATTATGAATACTCATGTCGACCGGTTTGAGGAAAGCGGTTTCATCAATCAACACGCCTAGTGCGCAGTTTTATCGTACAGTGCCCTTTGCAGTGCGGAAGTGACTAATGTTTTTTGCAACCAAGGCAGTAGCTGATTTTTTATTTTTTGGGCGCTTTGGCTTCTTGGGTTTCGGGAGTGGAAGCTCACTCTCAGTAATCCTGATGAGCTTGGATATCCATTCGCGGTTGTCTAGTTCGTCCCCGATCAAAAAATGCGCCTTGGCGCCTAGATACGGCGGCATTTCGGTGACTCGCTCAACAAAAGAGCGTCCGCCAAATGTTGGTTTCACGAACAATTGATTGTCGCAAACCAGGGCGACGACCTTTCCCCCGCAGTAAATCGCGTACTCACCAAACATCTTTCGGAACGCAATTATTCCGGCTACGCTCATTTGATCGCAGACGTATTCGACAAAAGATAAATCTGAGGCCATTTACTATCGTTTCAGGAGGGTTGGGGTTTTATTTCATCAGCCCAACCGGGCTGCCAGGCTAGGATCCGTTCATCTGTTTTTGTAATAGCTAAAGGCTTGCTCAGCGGACATCGGTTCAACCAATGAATAGCAAAGACTGTATATTTTATTTTTTTCGATCTTGGCCCTTTCCATCAGATCTCTGGATACCTTAAGATTCCCTTTTTCCAAATTTGCATCGATAGATACCGGTGTTTCAGTACAAACATTTTCATAAGTTGTATTTGTGTTTTGTTTGCAATCGGTGTTTATGCGGGTTCCTACGCCATTAGATGTGCAGGAGACAGTGCCAGGCTTCTCTACTTTTACGGTTTTGCATGATTTATGCACACGATAGCCCCGCGTTAAAGCGCTGCTAATATCGTCAATTCTGGCTTCTTGGCTTGACTCATCATTGCGCAAGCGTTCGTAGTAGCTATCCCTTGAGCAGACATATTGCGCTCTTTCGTATGAGTTCATTTTTTGAAAAGTGTCAACCGTTGCACATCCACACATAGAAATAATTGAAGCAAAAATTACAGCAAAGTATTTTGTGTTGTTTATCATTTGTGTCTTCATTGGAGGTGTTTTGAACACGGTAGCTTGGGCTGATAAAATCAAAGCCCAATCCCTTGTCGCTCATTATAACCATTTATTCCATCACCTATTTACCCACCCCAACTCCACGCGCATTACAGAAAAATAGTGTAGTGCCGCATTTTGACGGAATTGGAGGATTCAAGTTCGAAGTGCAACACATTGCCAATTCAGCTTTATTGCATAAAGACCAAGGGGTTGATGCTGTCAGAAGTATCAATCAAATTTAAAAAGGCAATAAAAATCCTTGTTGCAACTTGTGTTGCACTTTGAGCTTGAATCTGCCTTGTTGCGGCATAAGGAGCTAACAACTTGGAAATCTGAATTTTTAGAGGTGCCCTTAAGACACATGGTGATAAATTTTATGGCATATTGGCTAGTGGAGGGGGGGCAGCCGGTGTGTTCAACTTCTCAGCTTCATGTTGGCGAACCATTTGTTTGACCTGTTCGCGTTTTTCTAAAGGAACTTTGCTAAATGCTTGGAATTTTTCACGGGCACGGTCGCGCTGTTCGGGTGTTAGCTTGCTCCATTTTTCCAGTCTGTTATGCAGGCGTTGTTTCTTTGTTGCATCAAGCTGTGGATAGCGTTTCGCCAAATTGATGAGGCGTTGCTGCTGTAGTGTTTGCAGCGTATTCCATTGTTGAGAGAGCGGAGCGAGTGCCTCTTGTTGTATTGGGGTGAGATTTTCCCATGTCTGTGCCCCAGCTATTGCTGGCAGAAATAAAAATAAGGTTATGCTGAATGCGAGCAGGTGATGGTGGATTAGGTACATGATTTGTATCAGTCAACGTAAAAGTGTATGGGCAAATCATCAGTCAGAATGGCGATATCTACGTCGGTTGTATCAGATTTTGCATTTTGATTCCAATAAGCGGTAGCGCTGAACAGAATAAGTGCAACTAATAAAGTGGCGGCCCACAAGCGTGATTTGTGCTGTGTACCGAAAGCATGCCATACAGCATGCCCAGTCCGGGCAAATACCGGTTCTATATAATGAGTAGCATAGCGTGCCATGGCTTGCTCTCGCGCCTGGTGCAGGCGAGTCAGCGTGGGTTTGTCGAGCTGCGCGGCGGAATGGTTAAGTAATTGTTTGATATCTCCATGGCTCAGTTCATTTTTTTTCATGGCAAGTGAACTCCTTTTTTCCTCAAAATGGCCGCGAGGCTATGAGTAGCGCGTGAGCAGTGTGTTTTGACACTGCCTTCTGTGCAACCCATGATCGCCGCTGTTTCTGTAGTATCCATATCCTCCCAGTAACGCAACAGGAATGCCTCACGTTGACGTGCTGGGAGAACGATTAATGCTTCTTCAATCAGAGCAATAAGTTGGGATTGCTCAAATGATGCATCAGGAGCAAGTCCTTGGCTATTGTTGTCGTCGTCCTGAAGGGTGTCCAGTGGCTCATATTCAGCTTCTTCGTGCTGTGGAATCAGCGAGGACATCAGCGAAACCCATCTGGAGCGCACTTTCTGTCTTCGGCAATGGTCACGAATGGTGTTTTGTAAGATACGCTGAAACAACATAGGTAGCTCATTGGCGGGCTTATTGCCATATTTTTCGGCAAGCTTAGCATAGAGTCCTGTACGATATCTAGCGCCACATGTTCGTTACGTATCGCGAACAATGCTTGTTTGTAGGCGCGACGTTCGGTTTCAGCGAGAAATTTGGAAAGTTCGTCGTGGCTGGCCAGTTTGAAATGCTCCCCTGATGGGTAATAACTACTGGGTAACATTGAAAATTCAAGGGTTACCCAAATTCCAAATGCAAGGTGTGAAAAAATCACATGGCGCTACATGTCTTTGATATGTAAGCAAGTAGATTTTTGGACAGCATTGCAATTGGGATGAGATTTTAGTTCTGTAGATATCTTGCTAAATTAATGAGTGACGAATGCTAACAAATTTCATCATAAATCAATAGATAATTGTTAACCCCGTTCTGGCGTGGGGGTTGACCAAAATGCGTCTAACCTTTATCTTGCGCGGTTCTTTAATTATTGTTTGCTAGGGTAGTTTGACATGGAACTGACGGGCGCGGAAATAACCATTAGATGTTTGCAGGAAGAGGGGGCTGAATATGTGTTCGGGTACCCTGGTGGTGCGGTCTTGCACATTTACGATGCGTTGTTCACTCAGGATCAGGTTAAACATATATTAGTTCGTCATGAGCAGGCTGCAATACATGCCGCCGACGGGTACGCACGTTCCACTGACAAGGTGGGGGTCGCGTTGGTCACCTCTGGCCCCGGGGTAACCAATGCGGTTACAGGCATTGCTACGGCCTATATGGATTCTATCCCCATGGTAATTATCAGTGGCCAAGTGCCGACTTATGCCATCGGCGAAGATGCTTTTCAGGAAGTGGATACTGTTGGCATAACGCGACCATGCGTGAAGCATAATTTCTTGGTTAAAGACGTTAAGGAAATCGCCAGCACCATTAAGAAGGCATTCTATCTTGCCAAAAGTGGTCGCCCAGGGCCAGTATTGGTGGATATTCCGAAAGATATATCCTGTCAAAAAACGGAATTCAGCTATCCAACATCGGTGAGTATCCGCTCCTATAATCCGGCTCAGCATAGCGACTTGGGGCAGATCAAAAATGCTGTGCAGTTGCTGCTGGCAGCCAAACGGCCGATGATTTATGCGGGTGGCGGCGTGATCCTGGCTGATGCGTCTAAGCAATTGACTGAATTGGTGCGTTTGCTGGGTTTCCCCTGTACCAATACTTTGATGGGTTTGGGTGGCTATCCGGCGACAGATAAGCAATTTGTTGGAATGTTGGGCATGCATGGTACGTATGAAGCAAACATGGGGATGCAGTATTGTGATGTGCTGCTGGCCGTGGGAGCACGTTTTGATGATCGTGTGGTGGGTAATGTTAAGCACTTTAGTCAGGAAAAACGTAAGATCATTCACATCGATATTGATCCTTCCTCAATTTCTAAGCGGGTGAAGGTGGATTTACCCATCGTCGGCGATGTGGCTCATGTGTTGAATGATCTGCTGGCAGAGTTGCACGGTAGCAAGGAAAAGCCTGATCAGCAGGCGATTGCGCCGTGGTGGGCCCAAATTAAGGAATGGCGCGGTAAGAATAGCCTTGTCTACAAAAATTCGGATGAGATAATTAAGCCCCAGTTTGTGATCGAAAAGCTGTATGAAGTTACCCAGGGCGATGCTTTCATCACCTCCGATGTTGGACAGCATCAGATGTGGGCAGCGCAGTATTACAAATTTGATAAGCCGCGTCGCTGGATTAACTCTGGCGGGCTAGGCACCATGGGCTTCGGTTTACCCGCCGCAATGGGTGTGCAATTAGCTCATCCAGATGCGCATGTAGCGTGCGTTACTGGAGAAGGCAGTATTCAAATGTGTATTCAGGAGCTCTCTACCTGTAAACAATTTCAATTGCCACTCAAAATTATCATGTTAAATAACCGTTATCTAGGGATGGTGCGCCAGTGGCAGCAGTTCTTCCATGGTAACCGTTATGCCGAATCTTATATGGATGCGCTGCCCGATTTTGTGAAGCTGGCGGAAGCTTATGGTCATGTTGGTATGCGCATTGAGAAGCCATCAGATGTGGAGCCTGCATTGAAAGAAGCATTTGGGCGTAAGCAACAACTGGTATTCATGGATTTCATAACAGACCAGACTGAGAACGTATTCCCCATGGTACAGGGTGGTAAGGGCTTGTCTGAAGTGATTCTGGCGGAGGATTTGTAATGCGGCATATTATTTCCCTGTTGCTGGAAAATGAGGCGGGCGCCTTGTCGCGTTTTCTGGGTTGTTTTCAGCGCGCGGCTACAACATCGAGTCGCTCACTGTGTCACCCACAGAAGATGCCACTCTGTCGCGTATGACTATAGTAACCAGTGGTTCTGACGAAGTGATCGAGCAAATTTACAAGCAGCTCAATAAGCTGATTGAGGTCGTTGCGGTGATGGACCTGAGCGAAGGCGAACATCTGGAGCGCGAGCTAATGTTGGTGAAAGTGCGTGCGGAGGGTGTAGTGCGCGAGGAGATGAAGCGCATGACGGATATTTTCCGCGGGTGCATTATTGATGTATCTGACAAAACTTACACCATTCAATTAACCGGTACCGGCCACAAGCTGGAAAGCTTCTTGCAAGCTATAGACCGCAGCCTAATCTTGGAAACCGTGCGTACCGGCGCGTCCGGCATTGGGCGCGGCGATCGCATTTTAAAACTTTAATTTTTTAACTTTATGATTATTTTAAAGAGGCTAACATGAAAGTTTATTACGACAAAGATGCAGACTTGTCTTTAATTAAGGGTAAAGAAGTTGTCATTATCGGTTACGGCTCACAAGGCCATGCTCATGCCTTGAATTTAAAGGAATCTGGTGTCAATGTGACTGTTGCCCTGCGTAAGAGTGGCGCTTCCTGGAAGAAAGCTGAAGCGGCTGGACATAAGGTTATGGAAGTCGCGGCAGCGGTGAAGGGCGCCGATGTGGTCATGATGCTGTTGCCTGATGAGAATATCCCTGATGTTTACAACACTGAAGTTGCGTCAAATATGAAGACGGGCGCTACTTTAGCGTTCGCCCACGGCTTTAACATTCACTATAATCAAGTCATCCCACGTGCCGATTTGGACGTAATTATGATAGCGCCAAAAGGCCCGGGTCATACAGTTCGCTCAGAATATTTGAAGGGCGGCGGTGTGCCATCTTTGATTGCGGTATATCAGGATAAATCCGGCAAGGCAAAAAACATTGCGCTTTCTTACGCCGCAGCTATTGGTGGCACCAAGGGCGGGGTGATCGAGACTGATTTCCGTGAAGAAACGGAAACAGATTTGTTTGGCGAGCAGGCCGTATTATGTGGTGGTGCCGTAGAACTGGTGAAGGCCGGTTTTGAAACGCTGGTGGAAGCTGGCTATGCGCCGGAAATGGCTTATTTCGAGTGCTTGCATGAATTAAAGTTAATCGTTGATTTGATGTATGAAGGTGGCATCGCCAATATGAACTATTCCATTTCAAATAATGCGGAATATGGCGAGTATGTCACCGGTCCTAAGATTATTACCGATAATACTAAGGAGGCCATGCGTAACTGTCTGAAGGATATACAGTCTGGTAAATATGCTAAACAGTTTATATTGGAAGGCCGTACCAATTATCCTGAAATGACTGCGCGTCGCCGTCTTAACGCCAAGCATCCAATCGAAACAGTGGGTACCCAACTGCGTGCCATGATGCCTTGGATCAGTAAAAATAAGCTGGTTGACCAAAGCAAGAACTAGAATTTTGGAGTTGGGATTGAGAGTTTGAATAGTGAGTGCTGGATCGCTCTCAATCCTGAGTTTCATGGTTCTTGTTCTTCAATTCTTGTTTCTAAAAATCCAATCTTCGTTGTTCCCTTCTAATGTCTAATTATCCCCACCCAATCATTGCACGCGAGGGATGGCCATTTTTGGCTATCGCCGTATCCATAGCTAGTTTGGTATCATATTTTTGTGGTGGAGTATGGTCCCTACTGTTTTGGTTGGCGGCGTTGTTTGTGCTGCAATTTTTCGCGATCCACCGCGTGCAATTCCACAGGATGCAGATGCAGTGTTATCCCTGCTGATGGTAGTATTGTGGCAGTGGAGCGCACGCAGGATCCCTATGTACAGCGCGACGCCATTAAGATCAGCGTGTTCATGAATGTATTTAATGTACATTCCAATCGTAGCCCCATAGATGGCTTGGTAAAACGCGTTCAATATTTTCCTGGCAAGTTCGTAAATGCTGATTTGGCTAAGGCTTCATTGGAAAATGAGCGAAATGCCATATGGATTAAAAGGGCTGATGGGCAAGATGTAACCAGTGTGCAAGTGGCTGGCCTGATTGCACGCCGTATCTTGTGTTATGTGCAAGAAGGAAGTGTTTTGACACGTGGTCAGCGATATGGCTTTATCCGCTTCGGCTCGCGTGTGGATGTGTATTTGCCATTGACGGCTGCCGTAAAAGTGTCTATTGGTGATAAAGTATGTGCAACAACTACGATACTGGCGGTTTTGGCTAAGGGCTAAAGGCCGATACGATGAGAAGCTTTCAAAATCATGTCTGATTTGACTGATACAAAACTGATGGATCTGCGCAGGCGCAGTATTTATCTGTTGCCCAATTTGTTGACTACAGGCGCGCTGTTTGCCGGTTTTTACGCCATCGTGCAGGCAATGAATAGTAAGTTTGAGTTTGCTGCCGTAGCAATTTTTATTGCTATGGTGCTAGATGGTTTGGATGGCCGCGTGGCTCGGCTGACCCGCACCCAAAGCGAATTTGGAGCGGAATATGATAGTTTATCTGACATGGTGTCGTTCGGTGTGGCGCCCTCTTTGTTGATGTATGAATGGGCATTCAAGGACTTAGGTAAATTGGGTTGGTTCGCAGCTTTTATTTATTGCGCTGGCACAGCATTACGACTGGCACGTTTCAACGCTAATATTGAAGTGGTAGATAAGCGATTTTTTCAAGGTCTACCTAGCCCGGCAGCTGCCGCAGTGATCGCAGGTTTCGTTTGGGTGATGCTGGATAATCACTTTAGCGGTCAAGAGGTACGTTGGTATGCCATCATTCTTACGGTGTTTGCTGGCTTGAGTATGGTGAGCAACGTGCGCTTTTACAGTTTTAAAGATTTTAATATGCGTAAGAGCGTGCCGTTTATCGTAATTATTCTGGTTGCGTTATTTTTTATACTGATTTCCAGCTATCCGCCCGGAGTGTTGTTTCTACTGTTTTTGTGCTATGCCCTATCTGGCTATGTGCTGTGGCTGCTCGGTTTTCGAAAGAAAACTTCCAATCCCACTACGTAGTGGACCACAAAAAAATGCGTCACGACGGGAGTAAATACTTTTGTGCGGAGTGATACTGGATTCCTGAGTCTGCATTCATCGGTTACAAGTCCCATTACAGTTAAACCCTATCAGGATCAGGACACCTCGTTTGGTTACTCTGAGCCATGCCATTTAAACAATGGCAACTGTTAATCGCATATATTGAAATTTTTCCGCGTTTTGTATTGGTTGACCACCAAAAAACAAGATTGGGATTTTTTGAGAATCAGGTGATAGGTTTTGGGTTATTTTGTAATAGGCGCATTAACGGATGACGCGGCATTCACAGCAGATTGTCCTTTAGCAGCCTGCTTCATAGCGTATGCAGCTTCCGGTGCTATGTAGTTTTCATCATGCTTGGCTAACACCTCATCCGCACGGAACACGTTCCCAGCCTCGAGCTTGCCGTGTACCACTACTCCTTTCCCTTCCTTGAAAAGATCGGGTAGGAAACCTTGTACACAAACCGGCATACTCTTAGCGGTATCGGTTATGCTGAAATGTACTGTCAAACCGTCGCTCTGACGCTTGACGCTGTCCATAACTACCAATCCGCCCATCCGGAAGCCGCGCCCTTGTGGCGCTTCTTTGTTAAGAACTTGGGTCGGGGTAAAGTACAAGCTAATATTATCGTTTAGTGCATATAGCACCAAACCTATGGCGGTACCCAAAGCAACAAGTGCAAAAATTATATATACAAATTTTCTCTGACGCGGTTTCATGTTATTTTTTTCCAATATTAATATTATTTGAATCCAAATGTCTTATGAAATGCTTATGGGTCGACACAACTTTGATTGCTTCGAGTTTGTTTGGTAAAGTTTTGTTCCATCAGATGTATGAATACTTCGTGCTTGTGTCCGCATAGACAAGCATTTCTTGTCCAATTGAAAGAATTTTCGTGATCGTCGCACGAATTGATAAGGCGATCAGGATATTTGGCAAGTTTATCCTTGAAACATTATGTCATGTCATCTTCTGCATTGCGCATTAGGTGTAATTGCTGCAGGGTAAGTATTCTTCTGTGGCGCACCATTATAATTTCAACGATAAATATCAGCAGCGCCATGCCGTACGAGCCCCATATATACCAAGCATAGCCCTTCATGGCAAAAAATTCACTCCAGTTCATCGCCTAACCTCCGTGAGCTCAGATACCCACTGGGCCTTGCATTCACGCTCTAAGATAATACAGCGCACACGCAGTAAAGAAACTGCAATGGCATATAACCAGACCGCCAGCATCATGGTGTACATGCCCTGCTGCATAGCCACGTGCATGCTGGTGCCGGTGAATTTGACCGAAGCTCCTTGGTGTAGGGTATTCCACCATTGCACTGAAAAATAGATGATAGGGACATTGACCGAGCCTATTATGGCGAGTAGTGCGCTGGCACGGTCGGCACGACGCGGGTCATCAATCGAGGCATGCAACGCGATAAAGCCAAGATAAAGAAATAGTAAGATGAGTTCGGAAGTCAGTCGCGCATCCCATACCCACCATGCACCCCACATTGGCTTGCCCCACAACGCGCCAGTCCATAGCGAAAGAAAGGCAAGAAGCGCGCCCGTAGGTGCCAGCGCAGAAGCCATCATGGAAGACAAGCGCGTATTGAAAATCAGCCCTAGCGCGGCATAACCCGCCATGACCAGGTAGATAAACATGGACAGGATGGAAGCGGGTACATGTATGAACATGATGCGGTAAGCCTCGCTTTGCTGGATATCGGTCGGTGCCACAAAAAAACTAATATAAAGACCCACAACAAACAGAATTGCGGCCGACCACGCGAACCACGGCACCATCTTGCCGGCCACCCCATAAAAGGTACTCGGCGAGGAATATTTAAACCAGTTTATAGCCAATATCTACTCAATTAAAAATACACAATGTGTTTTATTCTATCGAAATACGCAGGGCGAGGGCCGTAACCCATGGCGTAAATACCAATGCCATCACCAGTAGCGCGCCTAGCAACGATAAGTGGGAGCTCACGCTTGTGCCACTTACAACGGCTTCCACTGCGCCCTGCTCCAAAAACCAACACCGGGATGCACAACGGCAATACCAGTAGCGACACTAACGCCCCGCCGCCGCGCAGCCCCAGTGTCAGGGCAGCACCAACCGCACCGATCATGCTAAGTATCGGCGTGCCAAGCAGCAGCGCAGCGATCAATACCCATAATGCCTGTGTCGGCATATCAAACTGCAAGCCCAGCACCGGGGCCATAATCACCAACGGCAAACCGGAGACCATCCAGTGCGCTAAAATCTTAGCTAGCACGAGTACCGACAGCGACTGCGGTACCAGCATCATTTGCTCCAGAGTACCGTCCAGATAATCCGCCGAGAACATGCGCCCCAGTGATAGCATTGAAGCCAATAAAGCCGCTACCCAAACCACGCCAGGAGCCATTTTGCGCAGCATATCCATTTCGGGGCCCACACCTAAGGGGAACAGGCTGACCACAATGACGAAAAAAATAAGTGTAGTCAGCACATCGGCACGGCGACGCATGGCTAGCACCAGATCGCGGCGAATCACCAGGCTCAACAAGCCAAGTAACGACAGCTTATTCATGACAGTGCAAGCCATCGTGTTGCAACCCCTACTACTTCCAGTGGCTGATGGGTAGTGTAGATCACCATGCCATTATTCAACAGATGTTCGCCAATCAATTCCTGCATCAGCCCAACCGCGCCCACGTCCAGTGCAGTAAGCGGTTCATCCAGTATCCATAAAGGGGCATTGCTAAGCAACAAGCGCGCCAATGCCACACGCCGACGTTGCCCTTGAGACAGCACTTTGACCGGTAAAGTTTCCCGTCCGCGCAAACCCAGACGACGTAAGGCCGCAATTACCTGTTTGTCATCTACCTTGCAGCCAGCCAACCCTGCGCTAATGCGCAAGTTTTCCAGCGCATTCAATTCGTCTTTAATGGCATTCAAATGGCCGAGATAAACCATCTCTGCATAAAATGCATCACCCAGCTCATGGATGCTCTGTCCGCACCAGCGAATCTCGCCGGTAGCAGGCATCATAAAGCCGCATAACGTACGCAGTAGGATGGTCTTGCCGCTGCCATTGGCACCTTGTACCTGTAGCAAGTCGCCAGCTGACAGAGAAAAATTTAGGCCAGAAAATAGCAGATGATCTCCGCGACTACAAGCAAGATTGCTAATTCCAGCATTACGTGGTCAGTTTTTGCGCGCTATAAAATAGCGCAGAATTGTATACGATTGCACCAACGTATGTTAGCCAAAAAATGAATGCGTTTGCCACTACGATATAGAGAAAGTTAGATTCACGGAGAAAGTATGGATTAGGGAAAGCATGTTAGCCACGCAATTATTTTTGATAACGATTCACTGCATTGTTGTGCTCATTTAATGTATTTGAAAATTGTGAACTGCCATTCCCGCGCGCCACGAAGTACAGGGCATCGGTCGCAGCCGGATGGAGAGTCGCCTGTATCGAGGCTAATCCTGGCAGTGCAATCGGACTGGGTGGTAAACCTATGCGGGTATAGGTGTTGTACAGCGTATCGGTTAGCAAATCTCGCTTGCGCAAATTGCCGTCAAAATTATTTCCCAACCCATAAATTACGGTCGGATCAGTTTGCAGCAGCATGCCCTTGCGCAGACGGTTAACAAATACGGCCGCTATCATGCCGCGATCACTTGCCTGCCCCGTTTCTTTTTCCACGATGGAGGCCAGAATCAACGCTTCATAGGCCGACTTAAGAGGCAGGTCAGGCGTACGTTTTTGCCAACTTTCCTGCAGGTGTATTTGCATAGTCTTGTAGGCACGTTTAAGCAAGGCTAGGTCACTTGTGCCTTTGACGAAATAATAGGTATCAGGAAAAAACTGTCCTTCCGCATACGCCTCCGTTGCGCCAATACGTCGCAGAATCTCCGCTTCAGATAGGCTTGCGCTGTCATGCCGAATGGCTGGATTGGTATTCAATGCTGTGCGGAATTGGTTGAATGTCCAACCTTCAATTATGCTGAATTCACTCTGGGCGGCCTGCCCATCTGTCACGATAGCTAACAATTCCAACATCGTAACCGTAGTTTCCAGCTCATAGTTGCCAGCCTGTATCTGTGCAGATTTGCCCAGCATACGCGCCAACCAAACAAACATCCAATCGTTGGGTAACACGCCAGCCTGTTGCATCTGCCGCGCTGCAGCCTTCAAACTGCTGCCCTGATCAAGGGAAAACTCCAGGGGAAGCGTGGAAAAGGTCAGCGGACGAATAACATAATAGCCAATAGCACTCGCCAGCAGCGCGGCCAAAAGCAATATAACGAGCAGCAAGCGTTTAATCGTGCGCATGGTTCAACCATTTTTGCACTTGCATGGAAATCGGGTGATGGCTCCAATTACGGCCTGACAGCTCATGCACCGGCCATAAGCCAATCACAATATTCACCAAAATATTTCGTCAGCAACAAGCAATTCCGCCAGTCCAAACTGTCTGACCCAGCACGGTATGCCATGTTCGGCAGCCCACTCGATTATACGGTCACGCTGTATACCGGCCACGCCACAGTTTGACAAATTCGGTGTGGTCAATTCACCATTCCGTACCATAAACAGATTGCTGCGTATTCCTTCGATTACATTGTCAAAAATATCCAGCAACAGGCCCTCTGCGATGTCTGGGTCAGCCCATTCTGTAGCCGCCAGAACATTTTCCAAACGATTAAGGTGCTTAATGCCAGCCAGTTTCGGTTGATGAGCTAAGCGTAAATCGCATATTCGGAGCCTGATACCGTGCGAATAATTGCTGCCTGGATAATCAAGTGGAGGAGTGAGACTCAAGATGCGTGTCGGAATCATATTTTCGACTGGAGCATAACCGCGAGCCATTTGTTCGCCACGTGTGATGATTATTTTGGCCACACCATCGGGCCGCTGTTCAATCAAACGCCGCAATTCCTCAAACAGCAGCGCCGCTTCTGGACAAGTGATACGTAATGCAACGCAATCCTGTTGCAACTTGCGATAGTGACGCGGCCAACATTGTATGCATCCACCGGTCACACGCAACGTGCGAAATACACCATCTCCATATAGCAAGCCACGGTCATGAACGCTAACCTGATCTCCCGGCACGCCATTGATCAGCATGTAGCTCCTTGAGACGTGCAAGCGTTTTAAACCTTACGGAACACCAAAGTAGCATTGGTACCGCCAAAGCCGAATGAATTGGACATGGCGACATTAATTGTCATGTTACGCGCAATATTAGGCACATAATCCATATCACAAGCCTCGTCCTGCTCGAAAATATTTATGGTGGGTGGAGCAATCTGATGATAAATGCCGAGTGCGGAAAATATAGCCTCTACACCACCCGCAGCACCCAGTAGATGTCCCGTCATGGATTTGGTGGAACTAACCTTGACCTTCATCGCATGTTCTCCCAAGCAGCGTTTCATTGCCATGGTCTCAGCCAAGTCGCCTAGCGGAGTGGAAGTGCCATGCGCATTAATGTAATCCACCTGATCCACATTAAGACCGGCATTACGCAAAGCATTCTTCATACAACGCGCGGCACCCTCGCCATCCTCGCGCGGTGCAGTCATGTGATACGCATCGGCACTCATACCGTAACCTGCTACTTCTGCGTAAATTTTCGCACCGCGGGTTTTGGCATGTTCATATTCTTCCAGCACTAAAACCCCAGCACCTTCCCCCATCACAAAGCCATCGCGTTCTTTGTCCCATGGGCGGCTAGCGGTAGCAGGATCGTCATTACGGGTGGAAAGTGCTCGTGCAGATGCAAACCCTCCTAACGCAAGCGCGCAAACTGACCCTTCCGAGCCACCCGCGATCATAATGTCGGCATCACCATATTCGATCAACCGGGCAGATTCACCTATGCAATGAGTGGCTGTGGAGCAGGCGGTCACCATGGACAGATTAGGCCCTTTAAAGCCATACATGATGGACAAATTGCCAGAAATCATGTTGATAATGGTACCCGGAATAAAGAACGGTGAAATCTTGCGTGGACCCGCCGCTAGATAGTCGTTATGACTATTTTCAATCATCGGCAGTCCGCCAATACCAGATCCAATATTGACACCAATGCGTTCGGCGTTTTGTTCAGTTACCTCGATTCCGGCATCCTTAATTGCCTCCATGCCAGCCGCCAGGCCGTAATGAATAAATACATCCATACGCCGGGCATCCTTGGCAGAGAGGAATTTGTCCACATCAAACCCTTGCACCTCTCCAGCAATCTTCGATGAAAACAAGCTGGCATCAAAGCGGGTGATGCGAGTGATGCCTGATTTACCATCAACGATATTTTGCCATGCTTGGGTAACTCCTGTGCCAACGGGCGAAACAATACCCAGGCCAGTAATGACGACTCTGCGTTTTGCCAAACCAAACTCCGTTATTTTAGGGGAAAAGCGAAAGGATGAATTACTTAGGATGATCGTTAACGTAATCGATTGCCTGCTGTACCGTCGTTATTTTCTCAGCGTCTTCATCTGGAATTTCACATTCGAACTCTTCTTCCAACGCCATTACCAGCTCAACCGTATCCAATGAATCTGCACCCAGGTCATTAACAAACGAGGACTCATTCTTTACCTCAGTCTCGTTTACACCGAGTTGTTCAGCAACGATTTTTTTAACGCGTTGTTCGATATTAGACATGTAACTCTCCCTACTCTGGTTAAAGTTCAAAAAGCTGCTGCATTCTATCAAACTTACCTCAAATTCCAAACTATCAACCTTTTTCAATATGAAGTCAGTCTAAAGGGATCCCGTAGTTTCTGCTGAGAATGAATGATGGC
The DNA here is from genome assembly GCA_016721605.1 of Nitrosomonadales bacterium. GTDB lineage: Bacteria > Pseudomonadota > Gammaproteobacteria > Burkholderiales > Gallionellaceae > Nitrotoga. The sequence continues at coordinate 10,264 of JADKHS010000023.1, read as the reverse complement.
CTTGCTATGTAAGTTCCACATTAGTCAGGGTAATAGGGTTTTTTACGGCGTTATACGCCTAAATATTTAGGTGTCTGTCGTTTTGTAAATTGGACAAGGATAGGTAGTAGCTTAGCCATTGTCCCGGCTGGAGTCTGTACCATGCAGGTTGATCCGCTTGGACATACACAAACCATGCGGCAAATTCGGTTATTGATGTGTCGCATAATGTTGAAGCCTATACTGGATCCCTGTGGGTTCTGCCAGTGGTCGGTATAATCAAACGGGAGGAAACGATTCAACTTCGGTCGGCATTATTATCGGTGACGGTAAATTGTGCTGTGGTTGGTTCTTGAATCCACCCTGTTATATAATCCACACTTGTAACTCGGTTGTTCTAAGCATTACGCGTTAGGGCATAATCTAAAGACGTAGATGTATTTTGCAAAACTTAAAGTGAATCTTCACGCTGTTTTTAACGTAGCGGAAGAATAACACCATCCATTCTACCGTTTGGACTCCATATTTAACCGTAGCCGCGTTGGGCGGCATTGCCCAACGCTCACAGCGATAACAGGAAATCATGTATAAAAGCACACCGCATATCTTGGAAGTCAGACCTAAAATACCAGCCCGTTTAGCTCGGCTTGAAGAATTGGCAAATAACTTATGGTATAGCTGGGATCTGCCCACACGTGATTTATTTTCTTATATTCAACGCAAACTGTAGGACGAAGTAGGTCAAAACCCCAAAGCTTTTCTACGATGTGTGCATGAACGGTGCCTGATAACTGCCTCGGAAGATCAGATTTTTTTGGATCAATACCATCGTACATTATCAGCTTACGATAGTTATCATACTAAGCCAGTACGCAATAGTCATGTTGAAGGGTTTGCGGAAAACGATCTGATTGCCTATTTTTGTGCTGAGTTTGGGTTTCACGAAAGCTTTCCAATTTATTCTGGCGGTTTGGGAATTTTGGCCGGTGACCATTGCAAGTCCGCCAGCGACATGCACTTACCCTTTGTCGGCGTAGGCTTGCTCTATCGTCAAGGTTATTTCCAACAGACCATAGATGGTGATGGCAACCAAAAAGCTATTTATACAGACTCTGAATTTGAGAGCTTGCCTATCTCACCCGTATTGAATAGCGATGGTTCAGGGATCCATGTAAGCGTGGATTTACCGGGGCGCAGAGTGGCAATTAAGGTGTGGAAAGCGCGTGTCGGTAACGTCACTATCTATTTGCTGGACACTGATCTTGATGAAAATTCCCAGCAAGACCGTGCCATTACCCACCATCTTTATGGCGGCGACAAATCTATTCGTATCGAACAAGAAATCGTGCTCGGAATTGGTGGTGCCCGCGCGCTCGAGGCAATGGGCATCAAGCCGAGTGCATGGCACATCAATGAAGGCCATGCCGCCTTTTTGTTGTTGGAACGCATCCGCATCCTGACGGAACAAGGTATAGAGTTTTCAACTGCACTTGAAGCAGTCGCTGCACATACTGTTTTTACAACGCACACTCCCGTACCGGCGGGCCATGACCATTTCGATTACGGCATGATGATGCACTATTTTGAAAACTATTATCCACAATTGAAAATCAGCCGTGACGAATTTCTTGCCTTGGGAAACGTATCAAATACACCAGATTTTAATATGACCGCGTTGGCAATCCATTGTTCGCGTTTCCAGAATGGCGTATCTCGAATCCATGGCAAAATCTCTGCCAAAATTTGCGCCGAAATGTGGCCAGAAATTGAACAAGAAGATAATCCCATGAGCCACATTACTAATGGGGTGCATATGCCTACATTCCTGGCCAAGGAATGGTCGGAGGTGTTTGTGCGATACCTTGGTTGGGATTGGAGTCAACATGTAGCAGATGCCAGTTTCTGGGAGCGGGTCGACAGTATTCCGGACCATCAATTCTGGAGCGTGCGCGAATCGCTTAAATCGCGAATGCTGCAATTAATCCGTTCCCGAATCAGTCGGCAACATTTCCGCAATCACGGCTCTGAAGCACATCTTGACCGTATTTTGAAGTATGCGGATCCAGCCAATCCGAATGTGCTTACTATCGGCTTCGCTCGCCGTTTCGCGACATATAAGCGCGCTGCACTATTGTTTCAAGACCTGGATTGGCTGCGCCAGATCATGCAGGATTCTGAGCGCCCGGTGTTGTTCATTTTTGCCGGAAAAGCACACCCCGCAGATATTCCAGGGCAGGACCTTATCCGCCAAGTAACGAAAATTTCACGCATGCCGGAATTTGAAGGCAAGATCTTGATGCTGGAAGGCTACGACCTGCGGCTTGCACGTCGTATGGTAGCCGGGGTAGACGTATGGTTGAACACCCCTCTGTATCCGCTTGAGGCAAGTGGCACTTCTGGTATGAAGGCAGCCATGAATGGGGTGCTTAACTTGTCAGTACTGGATGGCTGGTGGGATGAAGGTTACGATGGCAAGAATGGCTGGGCAATCAAACCAGTTTCAGAGTTTTTACCTGAAGCGCAACGCAACCGTGAAGAAAGCCAAACGCTCTATGAATTATTGCAGGACCAGGTCATTCCAACTTACTACAGGCACAACAAGATGGGCTATTCGTCAGAATGGGTGAAGATGTCCAAACGCTCCATCGCGACCTTGCTGCCGAGCTTCAATTCCACGCGTATGGTGGGTGAGTATGTTGCCAAAACTTACTTGCCGGCCACACGGCAGTATCGCAAGTATTGCGGTACTGCTTTTGAAGGTGCGCGTCAAATTTCGGCTTGGAAAAACACTGTCCGCGAGGCTTGGCCCGGCGTCACAATACGCCGCTTGGGAACGCCTAAGCAAAGCGTTATGTTCAGGGAAGACGTGCACTTTGAAGTGAGCGTAAACCTGAATGGCCTCAAGTCTACTGACGTGGTGGTCGAAATGTTGATTGGCCATGCATACAATAAGGACAAGCTCAAACAGTCGATACGTTACCAGTTTGTGGCACAAGAACTTAGTGCAGAAACGGGTGAATATGTTTATTCGCTGGTATTGGCACCGGAACTATGTGGCAAGCTTGAATATCGCATACGGATTTATCCGCGCCATGAAATGCTGACGCACCTATTCGAGATGGGCTTAATGCGCTGGTTGTAATTCCAACTGAACTTCAGAGGTAGCATTGTTTTGGTTACCTCGCTTATGTTTAGCTTGTGTAATGTTGCTTTTACCATCGTTAAGTGGCTTTCCTTCATCACTAAGGTTAACTTTCACTGAAGTTGAAGATTGCAACCTTGTTCGTTAGCCGTTAGTTTGTTTTACCCTAATGAATTGAAATTGGAATAACGATGCGGGTATTGTTTGCCACTTCTGAAGTTGCACCACTAATCAAAACGGGCGGCTTGGCCGATGTTAGTGCCGCACTACCGGCGGCGCTGAGTGGGATGGGAGGGGATGTGCGCATATTGTTGCCAGGTTACCCGCAAGTTTTAAAGGCGTTGCCGCATCTTCAGGATGTTACCGATATTCCCATTCAGCCTGGTTTTCCTGCGGCACGGCTGCTGGCTAGTTCGTTGCTTAATGGCGTGCCTCTGTTAGTGATTGAATGTGCTGAGCTGTATGAACGTGGTGGGGGAGCATATCAAGATGAACATGGTCTCGACTGGCCAGATAACGCCCTACGATTTGGATTGCTATCAAAATTGCTCCATTGCTGAGTTGCGCAGACTCCCCACTTGATTGGAAGCCCGATATAGTTCATTGCAATGACTGGCAAACAGGTCTGACTCCAGCCTATCTGCATTTTTCAGATGGTGCGGTACCTTGTGTAATGACTGTGCATAATCTTGCATTTCAAGGCGTGTTCCCACCGCAAATAGTGACGGAACTGGGGTTGCCCGCTGAGTGTTTTCAGCCTGACGGTGTAGAGTTTTACGGTAACCTGTCCTTCATGAAGGCAGGTTTGTATTATGCCGATCACATCACTACCGTGAGTCCTTCTTATGCCAACGAAATTCAAACCGATGCGCTGGGATTCGGTCTTCAAGGTCTGCTCGCTTACCGGCGCGAAGCTTTGACAGGCATTTTAAATGGTATCGATACCACAGAGTGGGACCCCGCCACCGACCCTAACCTGGTTCATCCTTATAATGCCACTGATATAAGTGGAAAGTCCGCCAATAAACGCGAGTTACAAAAACGTATGGGGTTGCATATTGATCCAGACCTGCCATTGTTCGGATTAGTGGGCCGATTTACTCCTCAAAAGGTGTGGATCTGGTACTGGAAATTGCACCACAATTAATTACCTTGCCAGCGCAACTGATATTGCTTGGTAGTGGCGATATGGAAATGCAGCGGACGGCACTGGAGCTTTCGCATCATTATTCAGGCAAGATCAGTGCTTACGTGGGCTTTAATGAAGCTTTGTCGCACCTGATAGAAGCAGGCGCAGACATTTTTTTAATGCCGTCGCGTTTTGAGCCGTGTGGACTCAACCAGATGTATAGCCAACGCTATGGCACGCCGCCGGTGGTGCATGCGACTGGTGGCCTGATTGACACAGTATTGGATTGCAATGCAGCTTCACTAGAACAGGGTGTTGCCAGTGGTTTCGTATTCCACAGCATGGATACGTCCAGCCTGTTGGCTACGGTACGACGTGCCGCGACGGCCTATCATGACAAAAAAATCTGGCGGGCATTGCAGCACGATTGCATGGCCAAAAATTTTGGCTGGAATCAGAGCGCTACAGCCTACCATGACATTTATACGCAATTGATACGGCGATAATTTTATTTAACGCAGCTTCATCCAGCATTCCGCTTCCGTCCAGTTTTTCCTTCAGTACTCAGTGCGTGACTTCGGCTTTTAATGTGTATTTACCGTCGTGACTGGCGTGAACTATATGTTCAAAAACTCAGCAACGATGCTAAATTTTTTTACGGGTGAAACTTGTAGTCATTATTGATGTCAGCCTATAGCCTTAAAATGCATTTGGAGAATTGAAATTAACATGCAATTGCATAGCTTACCTATTCGTTTATGGTGGTCGGTCTTTTTACTAATTGCTATCACCCCATCCTATGCGGCGACATTATTGACTTTAAATGAAGCATTGCGTCTCGCAACCATATACAGTCCAACGCTCGCTGATGTAACAGCCCAAGAGCGTGGCGCGCATGCCGCGCTCACTACGGCGCGGGCCTATCCCAATCCCGATCTTCAAGTCGGGGCTGGGAGTTCTCTTTCAAAGCATTTAAGTATCCCGAATGGGCATACCCGCGTAGCTGGATTATCCCAGCTGGTCGAACTGCCCTCCGTGCGTGCCGCGCGACGGCAGGGCGCAGAAGCTGGTATCACCGCTAGTGCAGCGGTAGTGTCGGATGCGCAAATAAATCTGCGTACCTCAGTAACGCAAGCCTTTTTCGATGTATTGCGCCGTCAAGAAGAGGTCAAGCTCGCTACGGTCAACCATGAGTTACTCATGCAAATTCGCGACAGGGTTAAACTCAAGGTCAAAGTTGGAGAATCTCCGCGCTTTGAATTGGTGAAAGCAGACGTCGAAGCATTGGCTGCGAAGAGTGCCGTTAATAGTGCTGAACTACGCATCACCCAAGCCCGCGATCGGCTGCGGGCACTCATTGGCGCCCCGCTTGCGGGGAATTTTGAAGTGGCGCAGGAACCGTTATTACCCCCCGATCTGCCAACTTTGGAAGAGCTACGTAAAGATTTATTGGAGCGTCAGCCATTACTTAAAGTGGCGGACGCCCAAACGCGTCGGGCGCAAGCACGAGTGCAACTAGAACGCAACCTGCGTTTCCCACAGCCCACCATTACGGTAGGCACCAATCAAGATCCGGATTGGAAACAGTGGCAAGTCGGCGTGAGTTTGCCCTTGCCGTTATGGAATCGCCGTCAGGGTCCCATCGGCGAGGCCTTAGCAGGACTCGATCGGGCTGAGGCGGAGAAGCGGCAGACAAGCATCAATCTACTGGGAGTTTTGGACCAGGCTTATGGCCGATACCAGATTGCCAAAAATCAAGTAAAGATATTCGAGACCGGCTTGATGCATGACGCCGAAAATGCCATGAAGGTAGCCGAAGCGGCCTATCGCTATGGTGAGCGTGGCATTCTTGATTTTCTGGACGCCCAGCGTGTTTTGCGCACCACTCGCCTCGATTATCTAAATGCCCGTTACGAACTGCAAGCTGCACTTATTGAAATTGCCCGGTTACGTGCCACTCCCCCCAATGCCGGTGAAATACTATGAAGCGTACACTTTTACCCGTTTTAATCTTCCTTCTGTCTATCGCTATGTTGATTGGTTGCAAGGGCAAGGAAACGCCACTTTCCGCTGCGGTTCCGGTCAATGATCCCTCGGTGGTAAAGGTCGCACCGGAATTCCTCAAGCGCTTGACAGTCACCCTTGCTGGCGAAGGTGATGTGGCGGAGACCTTGCGCGTACCGGCCCGCGTTGAAGTAGATGAACATCGGGTAGCGCGCATCGGCGCTGCCGTAACGGGACGTGTAACTGAGATCCACGCTTTCCTTGGTCAAACGGTAAAACGCGGCGAGGTGCTCACAACACTGAATAGCACCGAGCTGGCTACTGCCCAGCTCGCCTATCTCAAGGCTTTATCCCATGAATCGCTGCAACGCCGAGCGGAAGAGCGGGCACGATTATTGTTCGCTGCTGACGTTATTGGCGAAGCTGAACTGCAAAAACGCGAGGCTGATCTGGTCCAAGCCCACGCCGAACTACACGCTTCCCACGAACAGCTCAAGGTGCTCGGTATGGCAAAAAGTGCCATTACTAAGCTGGCGGCTACCCGTCGGGTAAATTCCATGTCCTCCATTATTGCGACTCTCGATGGAGTAGTGATTGAGCGTACGGTAACATCAGGCCAGGTAGTGCAACCGGCGGAAGCGCTCTTTACCGTAGCAGATCTATCCCACGTCTGGCTGGTGGCCGAGGTGACCGAACAGCAGGCTGCCCTGGTGAAGGTAGGTGAGGTGGTGCAAGCTGAGATTCCGGCGTTGGACGGGAAACGTATTGAAGGGCGACTCATTTTTGTCGCCGACACCGTTAACCCCGATAGACGAACGGTGAAGGTGCGTATGGACGCAGCGAATCATGAGCGTGTGCTCAAGCCGGAAATGCTTGCCTCCATGCTGATTTTGGTTAAATCCCAGCGCCGTCTGGTGGTGCCGGCTGCGGCGGTGGTGCGGGAGGATAACAAGGATCATGTTTTCGTCCAGTTAGATGACAAACGCTTCCAGTTGCGGCGTGTCCTGCTTGGACAAGAAAGTCATGGTTATTTCCCAGTGCTGGAGGGCATCAAAATAGGCGAACGTATCGTCACAGAAGGCGGTTTTCATCTAAACAACGAGCGCAAGCGAGAAGAGCTGGGAGGCTGATATGTTGGAATCCCTGATTCAGGCTGCGCTCAAACAGCGTTTGGTGCTTGTCGTGGTGGCGGTATGCTTGGTGGCATTCGGATTGGATGCGACGCGGAAGTTGTCAGTGGATGCTTTTCCAGACGTGACCAATGTACAAGTGCAGATTGCCACGGAGGCTTTAGGCCGTTCACCCGAGGAAGTCGAACGCTTTGTTACCGTACCGTTGGAAATGGCCATGACCGGCCTGCCGGGATTGGAGGAAATGCGCTCGCTCAACAAACCGGGGCTATCGCTGATTACGCTGGTGTTTACCGATGCGACCAATGTTTATTTCGCGCGCCAGCTGGTAATGGAACGCCTGATCGAGGTAGGCGGGCGTATGCCGCAGGGCGTGACGCCTGTGCTCGGCCCCCTGTCTACCGGATTAGGTGAGGTTTATCAGTACACGCTGGAGCACCCGGACGACGGTAATCGGGTGCTCAGCCAAGAAGAATTGACCAAACGCCGCATTACCCAGGACTGGGTGGTACGGCCACTGCTGCGCGGCATTCCTGGCGTGGCGGAGATCAATTCCCAAGGTGGCTACGTCAAACAGTATCAAGCGTTGGTGAATCCGGATCGCATGAGGCATTACAAGGTGACCCTGCAGGAAGTGTATCAGGCCCTTGCCCGGAACAATGCCAACTCTGGCGGCGGCGTGTTGCCCCATTACGCTGAGCAATATTTGATTCGCGGTATAGGCCTGATAAAAACCTTGGACGATATCCGTATGATCGTGCTTAAGGAGCAGAGTGGCGTGCCGGTGTTTATGCGCGATGTCGCTGAAGTAACCATCGGTCACGAGGTGCGCTATGGCGCATTGCTTAAAAATGGCATCACCGAGTCGGTGGGCGGAATAGTGATGATGATACGCGCCGGTAACGCCAAAGAGATCGTTAGCCGGGTCAAGCAAAGGGTCGCAGAAATAAACGATAAGGGAATGCTCCCCGGCGGCCTCAAAATCATTCCATACTACGACCGCAGCGAGCTGGTAGACGCTGCTTTGAAAACTGTCATGAAAGTGCTGCTCGAGGGTGTGATTCTTGTCATCATCGTGCTGTTTTTTTTCCTCGGCGATGTGCGTTCATCCCTAATCGTAGTTGCATCCCTGCTCCTGACGCCGCTGATCACCTTCATGGTGATGAACCATTACGGCCTGTCCGCCAATCTGATGTCCCTCGGCGGCCTCGCTATTGCCACCGGTTTGATTGTGGATGGTGCGGTGGTGGTGGTGGAAAATACTTTTCAGCGCCTCGCTGAGCGCAAAGATATTAGCCGGATGAAGGTAGTCCTTGAAGCGGCATCGGAGGTGGCTACACCGGTTATTTTTGGTATCTCTATTATCATCCTGGTATTCCTGCCCCTTATGACGCTGGAGGGCATGGAAGGCAAAATGTTCGCTCCACTCGCATACACCATCGCTATCGCCCTGTTCGTATCGCTAATTCTGGCACTCACCCTGACGCCGGTTCTATGTTCATACCTGTTAAAAGGAAAGGAAGAGCACGATACCCGCTTAGTTGCTTTTATGAAAAAGCCTTATCTGCGATTGTTGGATTGGACGCTGACTAATGGCAAGAAGACTATCATCGTATCGGGAGGGGCATTTGTCGGAGCCTTGCTGTTGTTACCTTTGCTCGGCACGGCGTTCATTCCCGAAATGAAGGAAGGTTCTATCGTGCCCGGCATAAATCGCGTACCCAATATCTCGCTGGAGGAATCCATCAAGCTAGAAATGGAGGCGATGCGGATGGTGATGCAGGTACCGGGGGTGAAATCCGCTTTTTCTGGCGTTGGCCGTGGTGAGAGTCCCGCCGATTCGCAAAGCCAGAATGAATCTACCCCAATAGTTAGTCTCAAACCCCGTGATGAGTGGCCTAAAGGATGGACGCAGGATGACATTGCTGACGCCATCCGGGACAAGGTCAAAACTTTGCCCGGGGTGCAGATTGTGATGGCCCAGCCGATTTCAGACCGGGTTGACGAGATGGTCACCGGAGTGCGCTCCGATGTGGCGATCAAATTGTTCGGCGATGACATAGACACACTCAAGCTGAAGGCCGACGCAATCGCCAAAGTAGCGACCTCAATCAAGGGAGCGCAGGACCTGCGCGTAGAAAGGGTTACCGGGCAGCAATATTTATCGATTAATATCGATCGTCACGCCATTGCTCGCCACGGCCTCAACGTAGCTGATATCAATGACGTGATCGAGACCGCTATCGGCGGCAGGACGACCACTGAAATCTTTGAGGGCGAGCGCCGCTTTAGCGCCGTGGTACGTTTACCAGAAAGTTTCCGCAACAACTTGGGAGAGATCCATGGCCTGCGCGTCATCTCGCCCAATGGTGCCCACGTGGCTCTGGAAGATTTGGCCACCATCAGTATTTTGGACGGGCCAGCGCAGATTAGCCGGGAGAAGGCCAAGCGCCGTATCGTGGTGGGGGTGAACGTGAAAGATCGTGACTTAGGCGGTTTCGTCGCCGAACTACAGTTGGCTGTAGATGCCAAGGTCAAACTCCCCGAGGGTTATTACCTGGAATGGGGCGGTCAGTTCCAGAATATGGAGCGGGCGATGGGTCACTTGATGGTCATCGTTCCCGTGACCATTGCCGCGATTTTCTTCCTGCTGTTTCTGCTATTCGGTTCCCTGCGCTACGCCTCGCTTATTATCATGGTGCTGCCTTTCGCTTCGATAGGCGGCGTGGTGTCCCTGTTTTTAACAGGCGAGTATTTGTCAGTGCCCGCCTCAGTGGGTTTCATCGCCCTATGGGGGATCGCAGTGCTAAATGGGGTGGTGCTGGTATCCTATATCCGCACCTTGCGGGAAAAAGGCATGTCCCAGACGGATGCCGTAAT
>JADKHS010000022.1 GCA_016721605.1 Nitrosomonadales bacterium | reverse complement strand
AGCTGACCAACGATAAAACTAATTATCGATAGTAAACTTTTGGAGGTAATGCTTACATCGGGTTTTTGGGATGCAGTTGTCAATAGCGACGTGCCGTTTCTGACTCACTGCGGACATTTGTAGCTTGCTGCATGCACATTCTCTTAGCAGTAGCGGTCATTCCGCCTTCAGGTATCAATTGATACTGTCAGCAAGCGTAGCCTGGACTAACGTTGATACCGTCTTTACTGTCTTCCGGACCGAAATCAGGCATCGCTTTCGATGTTGCCGTCCACGAGCGTGATCGTTCGGTCGCATTGCTCGGACATGCGCGAGTCGTGGGTGACTAGCAGCACGGCGCAGCCGAACTCGCGGTTGAAGTTGCGGAACAGTTGGAACACTTCGGTGGCGGATTTGCTATCGAGGTTGCCGGTGGGTTCGTCGGCCAGCAGCAGTGCCGGGTGGGTGACAAGGGCGCGAGCCACGGCCACGCGCTGTTGCTGGCCACCGGAAAGCTGGTCGGGCTTGCGCTGCTCGAGCCCCTCCAGGCCAACCTGGGCAAGCAGGCCGCGGCCGCGGTCGATCTGTTCGCGCGTGGGTTTGCCGGTGGCCACCATCAGCGGCATCAGCACGTTCTCCAGCGCGGTGAAGGCCTGGATCAGATGGTGGAACTGGAACACGAAGCCGATCGCGCTGCCGCGCAACTCCGTGCGCCGGGCGTCGTCCATGCTCCGGGTGGGCTCGGCGAGCAGGAACAGTTCGCCCTCGGTGGGCCGGTCCAGCAGGCCGATCAGGTTGAGCAGCGTGCTCTTGCCCGAGCCCGAGGCGCCCACGAGCGCGGCGAAGTCGCGGCGTTGCAGGCGCAGGTCCAGCCCGTGCAGCACTTCCACTTCGGTAGGCTTGCCGACGTTGTAGCTTTTTCGAAGGCCCTGCAGGCGCAGTACCTCTTGGCTAGCGTCGTGCTCAGACATGGCGGATTGCCTCCACCGGGTCGAGGGAAGCGGCGCGTCTGGCAGGCACGGCTGCCGAAAGGATGCCGGTGACCATTGCCAATCCAGTAGCGGCCACCAGCAGCCACGGACTCACCGGGATATAGAACAGTTTTGGCCCGAAGGTATTGAATGCGCCCACCAGACCATAACCGGCCAAGCCACCCAGTAGCGAGCCGGCCAGCCCGAACAGCGCGCCCTGCACCAGGAACACGCGTAGCATCTGTTGCCGTGTGGTGCCCATGGCCCGCAGGATGCCGATCTCGCGCGTGCGCTGCACTACGCTCACCGACAGCACGCTGGCGATGCCAAGTGCCACGCTCAATGCTACGAACGCGCTGATCATCTGCGTGGAAAGGCTTTGTGAGCGCAAGGCGTTCATCAGCTGGGCGTTGGTTTCCATCCAGCTTTCTGCCTTCAGTCCTGTGAGGCGGGTGATGCGCGCGGCCACTGCCTGCGCGTCGAAAATATCATCCACCGTCACGTCAATGATCGTCGCGGCACCGGGCAGGTTGAGCAGCGACTGCACTTGCTTCATTTCCAGGTATACGTAGCGCGAGTCCAGTTCGCGCACCCCCAGCTCGAAGATCCCGGCCACGTTCACCACGCTCTCCCTTTGCTGGCCGCCGTCCAGCCGTAGCTTGTCGCCCGCGCGCAGGCCGAGGTCAGTGGCCAGCTGCTTGCCGATTACGGCGTCGCCGGCCCCGATGCGAAACACACCCGCGACAATGTCGTTCTGGATCGGGATGATGCGCTGGTAGCGCGGCGCATCGATGCCGACCAGCACCACCGACAGCAGTGCCTCGCCGCGGCGCGCGAACGCCGGCCCCGAGATCACCGGCGACACGGCCGTGACCCGCGGCAGCGTGTCGAGCACGTCGCGCACCTGCTGCCAGTTGTTGATCGAGCGCAGGCGCTGGGCGCGTTTGTCCTCCAGCACCAGCTGCACACTTCCTGCGGCGGGCGACAGGATGCGGTTGCGCTCTTCTGTAGGTTGAACCTTGATGTGGGCCTGGGTACCCAGGGTGCGGTTGATGATATTGCTCTGCAATCCGGTGATCAGCGCAGTGAGGAAGACGATTACCGCGACGCCCACGGCAATGCCGACCAGGATCAGCGTACTTTGCACCTTGCCTTCATGCAGGAACTTGGTGGCGATGATCCACTCGATCCACATCGGCATCAGTCCAGTTTAGCGGGCAATTCCTTGCGCGTGGCAGTCTTCGCAGCACCGACAGACAGGCTGCTGGACACTACGCGCACCCGATCGCCTTGTGCCACTGCGGCCTGCGCATCCGCCAAGATCCAGTCGCCGACCCGCAAACCGGCCGTGACTTCTGTTTGGATCAGGCCACGCAGGCCCAACTGCACTTGACGTCGCGTGGCGCGGCCATCGGAGACCAGCCACAGCTCCGCGCGGTTGCCGTTCTTGGCACCCAGCGCATCATTAGGCACTACGATGGCATTGTTCCGGCGGCCCGTTTCCACGTTCACTGAGATGGTCATGTCCTGGCGCAGAAAGTCGGGCACCGGCGTCACGGTGAGGCGAATATCCACTGTGCCGCGCTGCGGATCCACCCTGGGCGCGATGAAGCTGACCTTTGCCGGGAACGGCCGCGCAGGGTAGGCGTCGGAGATGCACATGGCCGCCTGGCCGACCGCGAGTACTTCGAGGTTTTTTTCATCCAGTGGTACCAGCACTTCGGTGTCGTCGTTGCGGGCGATTTCGAACAGGACGCGGCTGGGCTGCACCAGATCACCCGGCTCGGCATTGCGGGTGAGCACTGTACCGGCGACTTCGGTGCGGATCGTGGTTTTGGCAAGCTGCGCCTTGGCACTGGCCACTCGGGCGCGTGCCGCAGCCTCGTTTGGGTTGCCTGCCACTAGCGAACGGGCGGTCAGCCGCGCCTGCTCGGCGGCGGTGCGGGCAATGGTTTCGGCCTGTATCGCCCGTTCCATCGTTTCCCGGGCGACCGCTTGCCGTTGAAACAGGGCCCGACTTCGCTGGGCTTAGCGGATGGCTTGAGCCAGCCTCGCCTCCGCCTCGCGCAATGCGGCCTGCGCCTGTGGACGCGTCGACTGTTGCAACTGGGCCAGGGCAACCTCTGCTTCACGCACGGCCGCCTCGAGGTCATCGGCACGCAGCAACGCCAGCACGTCGCCAGGCTGCACCACGTCGCCCTCCTTCACACGCCGCTCGACAATCACGCCGGTCACCGGGCTGCCGACCTGAGCGCGCGATACGGCCGCAACCCGGCCGGTTGCCACGACCGTCTGCACCAGCGGCTGCGCTACCACTTCATAACCGACCAAGGCCGGCCCTCGCATTTTCTGTACCAGCCCCCATGCCAAGGCACCTAAGATTAGGCAGGCGACGGCGACGAGGAACAGGTGGCGTTTTATGGTGTTACTCCAGAGTGAGTATGCATGGTGGCCAACATGATACACGAGGAGAGGTACACCGTCCGGTGCGCTGGAGGTGGTCAGGGACGATTTCAGCAAATGGCAACACCAAAAATAATGCAACCACAAGGGTGACATTATTTTTGATGGTGGAGGCGATGGGAATTAAAGTTACGTCCGCAAGCATTCTATAGAGCGCCTCTAAAAATTTAAGTAGCTAAGCAAGACAAGGCACGAGTAAAAAATTTGATCGCTGCATACGGTTGATATATAAGCGATAATTTTTTCGAGTAACGCCGTATTGTGACGAAAATTGGATTTTTGGAGGTGCCCTATAGGCAGTTCTATATATTTAGCCAGATTTTGTCATGAGTGCCCGGTTAAATTTACAATTCCGCGCAGACCAATGACATATTGCTGCCATTAACCGATACCCGCAATCGGACAAGCTAATCCAGCTTTCGCTCTGATATTTAAGGTGTGGTACGTCTGTTATCATTACACCATGCTAAACATTCAAAATCTGACGTACCTGCAAGGCGGCACGACGCTATTGCAACAAGTAAATTTTCAGGCTTACGCCAGCCAACGTATAGGGTTGGTAGGCAAAAATGGCTGCGGTAAATCCACGCTATTTCGCCTGATTCGCCGCGAAGTTTTACCGGACAGCGGCGAAATCTCCCTGCAATCTGGCAAAACAATCGCTTTTGTCGAGCAGGAAATCGCCAACTCAGATCAGCCCGCTTTAGAATTCGTGCTCGACGGCGACGTGGAGTTGCGTGAGCTTGAAAAAAATCTGGCGCGGGAGCAGCATGATTCAGCCTGGTTCGATGCTCAGCACCGCTACGAAGCAATTAATGGCTACGTGGCCAAAGCCCGTGCCGCTCAACTGCTGAATGGATTAGGTTTTGCCAACGACACGCTGGAGCGCCCGGTAAGCAGTTTTTCCGGAGGTTGGCGCATGCGTTTGAATCTAGCTCGCGCGCTAATGCATAGAGCCGATTTGCTGTTGCTGGATGAACCTACCAATCACCTCGACTTGGAGGCGATTCTCTGGCTTGAACAATACCTTGCACGCTACCCCGGCAGCCTTATTCTGGTTTCGCATGACCGCGAATTTCTCAACGCCTGCGTTAACCGCATCGCCCATGTTCACAACCAGGTGATTGATAGCTACACCGGAAACTACGACGACTTTGAACGCGCCCGCGCCGAGCGCATAGCACAGCAAAATCAAGCTTTTCACCAGCAGCAGGAAAAAATTGCGCACTTGGAAGATTTTGTCCGCCGCTTCAGTGCCAAGGCAACCAAGGCCAAGCAGGCACAGAGCCGCGTTAAAGCGCTGGAGCGGCTCACGCGCATCGCCCCAGCCCATATTACAGATGGTCATTTCGAGCTGGAGATCGAGGCGCCGGAGCGTAGCCCCGACTTATTACTGCGTGCCGATAAAATGGGCTTTAGCTATGGCGACAAGGCCCTATTTCATAACGTCGACTTGGTGTTGCGGGCGGGCGCGCGCATTGCCCTGCTCGGGCCGAACGGCGCCGGAAAATCCACCCTGATCAAGCTGTTGGTAGGCGAGCTTAAGCCCACCTCAGGCAAGCTGGAAATCACGCCCGACATCCGCATCGGTTACTTCGCTCAACATCAGCTGGAAAACCTGGACAGCGCGGCTACACCGTTGCAACACATGGAAAAGCTGGCGCCCAAAGTAACGACACTGGCACTGCGCACCTTTCTCGGCCGCTTCGGTCTGGCTGGAGACAGCGAAGATCGCCCGGTGGCAAGCTTTTCCGGTGGCGAAAAAAGCCGTTTGGCGCTAGCCTTGCTTGCTTGGCAAAAGCCACATTTATTGTTGCTCGACGAACCAACCAACCATCTCGATCTGGACATGCGCGACGCCCTCACCCTGGCGCTCGAAGAATACACTGGCGCAGTGGTATTGGTGTCCCACGACCGCAGCCTGATCCGTGCCGTAGCCGATGAGTTATGGCTAGTTGCGGATGGTAATGCCAAACTGTTTGATGGCGATTTGGAAGACTACAAAAATTGGATTGAAACACGCCGCCCGCGCGAAACGACTCAAGCTCAACCAGAAAAATCGCGCCAGCCAACCGTATCCAAGCCAAATAAGAAGGTACTTTTATCGAAGCAATCCAAACTCGAAGCCGCGTTGTCAAAAGCTCAGGCGGAACTGGCTGAAGTCAACCGCCAGTTGGCCGATCCAGCTACCTATGCCAATCCTGACCGTGATGAAATCATCAAGCTGAACGCCTTGCATGCAACCTTTGAAAAAAAAGTGGCCGAATTGGAGGAAAGCTGGCTGGAACTTGAAATGGCTATGGAAGAAGGAATCTAGCTCCGACGACCCAAGAACCTTAATTGCAGAAACAAGCACATCACGCCGGAAATACACCCGTACTCAAATAGCGATCTCCCCGATCACACACAATGAACACGATGGTTGCGTTCTGCACCGTCTGCGCGACGCGTAGCGCCACTGCCAACGCGCCGCCGGATGAGATGCCACAAAAAATGCCTTCTTCACTCGCCAAGCGACGAGTCATTTCTTCCGCCTCTTGCTGACCAACGTTCATCAGCTTATCTACACGCTGGGTATCATAAATTTTCGGAAGGTAAGCTTCAGGCCATTTGCGAATGCCGGGGATTTGCGCCCCCTCCTCCGGTTGTGCGCCGATGATTTGAATGTGGGGATTTTTTTCCTTGAAATAGCGCGAACACCCCATGATTGTGCCGGTGGTGCCCATACTGCTAATGAAATGAGTGATGCTGCCCTGCGTGTCTCGCCAAATTTCCGGTGCGGTGCCCTGATAATGCGCCAGAGGATTGTCCGCGTTAGCGAATTGGTCGAGAATGACCCCGCG
Source organism: Nitrosomonadales bacterium (assembly GCA_016721605.1). Taxonomy (GTDB): domain Bacteria; phylum Pseudomonadota; class Gammaproteobacteria; order Burkholderiales; family Gallionellaceae; genus Nitrotoga. Next base: position 13,928 of record JADKHS010000022.1, on the reverse strand, counting down.
CCCTTCGTCGCGCAGTTTCTCCGCCATATCGCGCGCTAATTCCATGCTGCCCTCCTTGGATGTCAGCACCAATTCCGCGCCGTATGCGCGCATGCTCTGGCGACGCTCGATACTCTGGTTTTCAGGCATCACCAGTATCATCTTGTAGCCTCGCATAGCCGCTACCATCGCAAGCGCAATGCCAGTATTGCCACTGGTCGCTTCTATTAACGTATCACCCGGTTTAATGTCACCGCGTTTTTCGGCCTGCATGATCATTGACAGCGCCGGACGATCTTTTACCGAGCCGGCAGGATTATTGCCTTCCAGCTTGGCCAACAGCACATTGCTCGTGACACCGGGAATACGTTTTAGCCGGACCAGCGGCGTGTTGCCAACAAAATGTTCAATAGTGTGGTACATCTATGTAGTCCGGAAACAAAGGGTTTTATTTTACCGTTACGTACGGGCATAAATAATAACCCCGTCAAAACTTACGCTAGACGGGGTTATTATTTATACCACATCAAAAACAGAGATCAAACTTTAAATGGTCTAACGCGACCGAAATTCAGTGTATCTAGTCAGAGATAAAAAGCAGTAAAACAGTACATCACATTAAACTGTTTCTTAATTTTATTTTTTTTCGCCTGCTTTAACTGGCTTTGCAGTAGAAGCACCGGATACAGTTAATTCAGAACGTAGCTTTTTTACCGACTTGCTACCAAAGCCTTTAACATTTTCTAATTCATCCACACTCTTGAATGAACCATTCTTTTTACGGTAATCGATGATCGACTGTGCCTTCGCCGGGCCGACACCCTTCACTGCGTCTAATTCTTCCTTTGTGGCCGTATTTAGGTTTACAGTAGCCATCGCAATGCCGGTAGAAATAACAAATGTAATAAAAGCCAGTAGCAATTTTTTCATTATAGTCCTCTTGCAAAAATGAACGACGGAGCCGTCCTTCAATCAAAAACGCATAGCACCATAACAACGTTGACTGATTTAATAAAAGCCAGTCTTCACCCCAAAGTGAGATGAATTAAACTCGCAAAATATAAATAGTTTCCATTTTGAAAGATAGTTATATTCAGCTTCAGGTTCAATTCCAAGAAAATTTGGCATGCGCAAGTATTAAAACGAGTAATCTAAAGATGTGTAACAATTATTATTAGTTTTGCAGAGTAATCCCATGAATATCAAACCAATCTTAAATCTTGTCAAAGCCACTTTTTCAGCGTGGATTGACGACAATGCCCCAAGCATGGGGGCAGCGCTTGCCTATTACGCGGTGTTTTCGATGGCACCACTTCTGCTAATTGTTATATCTATAGCTGGGTTTATTTTTGGCACTGACGTGGCAAGGGGAGAAATTATTACCCAGTTACAAAATTTCATGGGAGAAACCGAAGCGTTGGTTGTGCAAGGTTTGCTCGAAAGCGTTAGTAAGCCTACAGAGAGTGTAACTGCCACTATTATCGGCGTGGCTTTACTCCTGATTGGCGCGACTACAGTATTTGCTGAACTACAGGATGACCTGGATAGAATATGGCGCGCACCAAAAAAAACTGAGGATGCGGGTGTATCTGGATTAATTCGCACGCGGCTGCTTTCTTTTGGAATGATCTTGGGCATAGGTTTTCTATTGATTGTTTCGCTCATATTTAGTGCTGCGTTGGCGGCATTAGGGAAATGGTGGGAACCTTTATTTGGCGGATTTTGGCTTCTAGCAAATTTAGTCGATGTAACACTGAGTTTTGTGTTCATTACGATTGCATTTGCAATGATCTACAAATTAATGCCACGAATGAAGATAGATTGGCGCGATGTATGGATTGGTGCGGTGGTTACCGCGTTTCTGTTTACGGTCGGAAAATTTCTGATCGGCTTTTACATTGGCAGAAGCGGCGTTGCTTCAGGATTTGGAGCGGCAGGTTCGCTCGTAGTTGTGTTGGTGTGGATATATTACTCTGCCCAGATTTTTTTGTTGGGCGCTGAATTTACGCGGATTTACTCTTATGCCTTGGGATCACGCAAAGGTCAGCCTATACAAGCCGTAACCATTCCAGCTGAAAAAATAGAAACTCGTATTTCTTGAATATTGGATTAAGTCTGCTAGGTATGCATCCCCGAGGAACGAAGAACCCTTCCGTCAAATTTTCCCACCAGGTTTGAAATGTACCGGGAGTACCGCTTTTATCGCTGCATAATCATAAGGTAGCGGCTTAACCACGACCGCTGTCGGCAATAGCGCTTTAATGGCTGCATCAAGTGACGCGAAGCGGTCGTTGCTTGCGGGATGGGACGAAAACCATCCCAGATCGAGGGTCTCTTTTTCACTCATTTTCTGAAAGAAATCACGCATTCCTGTGGGCGAAATACCTGAAACAACCAAAGCTTTCAGACCTTCTGCATCGGCATCGGCTTCATGCTGGCGTGAAAATTTAAGCCTGATCAGATCAGAGCCAAGCGCAGCTGCACCGTTTAAATCGCCAAACACCAAGCTGATCGTTGCCATCAGACCTGCTGATTGCACCATACCATTTAAAGTATGGCGTTTTTCCACGTGCTGAATTTCATGCGCAAGCACACCCGCCACCTGTTCAGCATTATCGGCTAGCGCCAGTAATCCAGTATTCATTACAACGAAACCGCCGGGCATCGCAAAAGCGTTAACCGACGCATCGTTCGCCACATAGAACTCATATTGATATGCAGAACCTTGCGTGAGCCGTGCGCCTAGCTCCCGCACCATGTTGGCGCCCGGGCCTTCAATCAGTGTCAGTTGCTGTTTGGTGAGCGCGAATATTTTCTCGCCCAGTTTGCGTTCTTGTTTCACGGTGACATGTGAGATGGCCCATGCGGTAAGTCTCTCGTGCTCCCATAGAACCGTGGCGAGCACCAATATCGGCAATACGAATATGCCCCAGATAAATACATGTGACCAAATGAAAGTAGCTCTATCCCCTCTTCTGGCCCCAGTAGATTTGAGATTTTCGTTATTCTGGGTGGCAGTTTTAAGTTGCGCTTTAAGCGCGGCTATCGATGGTATGTCCGATACTGTCAGCGTGTAACTCCCAGCACGGCCATGCCACTCGACCATCACTTGACTGTCATTGAATCCACCTTTACGCACAGAGATTTTGCTCCAAGCAGGCATACCGTCGTGCTCATCCTGTGTGGCCAGTCGCAGTCCGTGGCCCGATATCGAGACTTCAACCGGGCTGCCAGTACTCTGGAATCCGGGCCCCCAAGCAAGCCCTATGATTTTATTGGGTTCAGCCATGTTGAGTTGGGATAGTTGAGCTTACCGTTTAGTCATCGCCATTAAATATTCCCCCCAAGATGCCACCTTCTTCGCGCCCACCACCGCTACCCAAGCCAAATGCGCTCGCTACACCACTACTTTTTGGCGCTGCGGCAAAAATACGCGAGGCCAGCCGATTGAACGGTAAGGATTGGATGATTACCATACCTGGCCCACGTAACACGGCGAAAAATAGGCCTTCTCCGCCAAATAAGGCAGTTTTGATCTTGCCCACATATTGAATATCGTAGTCTACTGTAGGCTGCATTGCCACCAGGCAACCGGTGTCAACGCGCAGCGTTTCACCCGGTGCCAAAACGCGCTTCATCATGGTGCCACCGGCGTGAATAAATGCCAAACCATCACCTTCCAGCTTTTGCATAATGAAGCCTTCACCACCAAAAAATCCGGTACCAATTTTTTTCTGGAATGCGATCGACAGCGAAACCCCTTTGGCGGCACATAGAAAAGCGTCTTTCTGACAAATAAGGGAGCCACCGAGTTCAGACAGGTTCATCGGTAACAATTTCCCTGGGTGGGGGGCGCCGAACGCAACTTTCTTTTTTCCGGAACCTTTATTTGTATAGACGGTGGTGAACAGGGATTCACCTGTAAGCACGCGCTTACCAGCCCCCAGCAGCTTGCCAAAAATACCAGATTGTTGTGCCGAGCCATCACCAAATATCGTGTCCATATCAATGCCATCTTCCATGTACATCATGGAACTGGCTTCGCCCACAGCAGATTCCTCAGGATCAAGTTCGATCTCTACGAACTGCATTTCTGATCCGTAAATTTTGTAGTCGATAACATCCATTGCCATGTGATACTCCTTAAATTTATTGACTTATAAGCCGTGCTGCTTTCCGCGACAACAGCCCATGCTATGTTTACATAGAAAATATATTTATATTATATTTACAATATTGAAATTAGAAAAACGTTAGGATTGTCTTAAAAATATTAAGAAATCCTCTTTTTTTCCTCGAATTAGCGCAATCCCTCTCGTAAATTTATAACTCCATGTTAATTATTATAAAAATAAAAAAATTTCAAGCAACCCAATGATTATTGAAAATCCTCCGATAGTTCATATTCATAGCTTCCCGCCAATCGAAAGACATAATTCAAGCGTCCTTATCCTTGGCACGATGCCAGGCAAGGCCTCTTTGCAAGCACAGCAGTATTACGCACATCCACGAAACGTATTCTGGAAGATTATTAGCGAAATTCTTGGCGTCAAAGCGGTAAATTCTTATGAAGCCAGAACATCATCAATTGTTGCGGCAAGAATCGCACTCTGGGACGTTTTGAAGTCATGTAGGCGGGAGAGTAGTCTCGATTCTGATATAGACCATGACACAATCATGCTAAACGATTTTGCCAGCTTTTTTAACAATCACCCGCACATTCATAGGGTGTGTTTTAACGGGGCCAAAGCGGAAAGTCTGTATATGAGGCTTGTGCAACCATTTCTTCAAAACTCCTTAAATGTCGAATATATTCGCCTACCTTCAACGAGTCCAGCAAATGCCACACTTTCCTTTGATGAGAAATTGAGGGCATGGAAGGCAATAATATATTGATCTATTTAACAACCACTAACGATAACATTTATTTTGGGTAGGCATGAGACAGACACTTTTGCTCACCGCGTAACTCAATGATGCCCGTTTTCGTTGCAGTACCGTTGAATCATGTACACGCACCCTCTATCTATTATTTGCTTTTCAATGGAATAAAAATCATATTGCCGTCACGCTGCACGAGCAAAGCGGCACGCATGCCCACTTCAGCCATCACAGTACGGAACTGCTTAATGCCGGAGATGCGCTGGCTATTAATGGCGATAATAATATCCCTTGGCTGAATGCCTGACTCTGCCGCAATACCGTCAACTGCATCAACTACTACATAGCCGTCTGTGCGCAGCATCTGCCGCTCACCAGGATTCAACTCATGCATAGTCAAGCCAATTTTGTCCGGTGCCGTTTCTTGGTCCATCGGCTTCGGTTTGTTGAGTGTTTTGAGGTCACTTTCCGTGTCTCCAAGGGTGACTGCCACTTCCTTTGCTGCTCCCCGACGCCATACGCTGAGTCGTGCAATTGATCCAGGCGCGGCATCGGCAACTGTGCGAGCTAAATCATCTGCATCTGTCAGTTCTTTACCATTTAACTTTAAGATAATATCTCCGATCTCAAGGCCGGCCCGTGCTGCCGGTGTATCCTTCCCTACCGTAGTAATCAGCGCACCGCTTGCCTTTGTCAGCCCAAATGATCTGGCATGTTCAGGGCTTACGTCTTGAATCGTCACACCAAGCCAGCCACGTTTGACAGTGCCATGCTTCAATAACTCGTTTTTTACTTTTATTGCGAGGTCGATCGGGATCGCAAAGGACAAACCCATATAGCCTCCGCTACGGCTATAAATCTGTGAATTGATACCGATGACCTCACCTTTTAAATTGAACAGCGGCCCTCCAGAATTCCCCGGGTTAATCGGAACATCCGTCTGAATAAATGGCGTGGTATTTTCGCCGGGCAAGCTACGTCCAATGGCACTTACAATACCCTGAGAAACCGAGTTGGTGAAGCCGAATGGCGATCCAATTGCAACGACCCATTCGCCAACCTCAAGCTTTGAGGTGTCACCAATACTCGCAACAGGAAGCTCCTTAGCTGAAATTTTTAATAGTGCAATATCGCTGCGCTTGTCGGCACCGATTACCTTCGCTTTGAACTCCCGTTTATCAGTCAGCCGCACCGTCACCTCGTCCGCATTATCGATGACATGAGCGTTGGTAAGAATATAGCCGTCCTGGCTAATAATGAAACCGGAACCGAGTGACTGACTGCGAAATTCATGCGGGAGCGTCTCGCCAGGCGCAAACCGACGAAAAAACTCATAGAATGGGTCATCTTGTTTGGTACCAGGAAATGCCGGGAATGGAATATGCTCCCTGCGAATTTTCTGTGTAGTGCTAATGTTGACAACGGCAGGTCCTTCTTTCTTGACCAAAACTGTAAAATTCGGGAGCGCAACAACCGCCGATGCAGCGCTTACAGCGCCACTGGTCGTCACTGGAGGGGGATTGTTGTTTCTTTCCGCAGCTATCTAATACAAACAAGGTAATCAATATAACGACTGTGAGTACAGGTTTTCTCATAGTGCGCATCATAAATTTTCCGTTAATGCGTCCAACTCACGCGTAACAAATTTTCTTCTTTATTGTAGTGAAACTTCAGTTCTCCCTGATAGGCATGGTGCAACGCTTCACCTATACCGCGGGCAAGATGTGGATCAGTTGTTGTTATCAATAGCCCGCCATCTTTTTTATCTTCCACATCCATGATGCGTTTAAGCGGGTGCTCTGTCCGTTCACGTTTTTCCACGTTATGCACGAGATTCATAATTTCTTTGCTATGCGTGGCAAAAAATTTACCCTGCAAAGCAAGGAAGCCGGCAGGATAGTGGTCGTGTATACGATGGCAGGCAGGACAGATTTCCCGATGCGCCTCTGCCGGAACTTGGCGCCACTGCCAACGTCCTTCATAAAATACCGCATTACATTGTGGGCAAACGGTTGGTTCTTGTAGCTTCCCCTTTAATTTATAAGCATCGTGCACGTACTCTTGCAACATATGTTCGCTTCGTTCGTTATTAAAACCGGTAGGAATGGTTGCATTGCTCATAATAATCTCCTGTGGTTCATTACCCACTTCCACTTCATATCTACCAAACCATAAAAATAGCTGGGGAAACGCTGATTAATTCGTCATCCCCGCGAAAGCGGGGATCCAGCTTATTGATTTAACTGGGTTCCCGCTTTCGCGGGAACGACGATTGTGGATTAATCAGTGTTTCCCTGGCAATAACTTCCAGAAAAACTTAAATCCCTTTGCACTAACATAGTCATGTAAAGATGACTTAACTTACAGGCAATCGCAATTATTTTGAATACCTTTTAACGAATTGAAATGAGCGATTTTAAAAATATATTTATTTATGTAAATCAATAAATTGTAAGTTATTATTAAATAACTGGATAATGTGGAATTTGAATTTGACAATGCGGGGATATGTTAGTGTGCCATCTAACATAAATGAATAAGCAAATTGCTTATTTATACCTAATGAAGCGCTGAGCTATTCAACGCTTCTTTAGCTGATAGTTTAAACATGATATTCCGCCGAACATTAATATCTAATAATTGATAATTATATTATATCAACACGATAACATGCTGGCCGAATGGCAATCGTTACAATTGAATGATGTCACAAAGAATGGCCAAGCGAACAAGCTGGGCGGTGTTCTGCAATTTAAGTTTTCTCATTATGCTGGTGTGGTGAACACCAACAGTTTTAGGACTAATGCAAAGATTGTCAGCAATTTCAAGTATTGAATTGCCTTCGCCATCAATTTAAATAACTGGAATTCACGTTTGGAAAGCGCGTTTATTGGATCTAGGGCCGCGTGAAACAACTGTCTGTCAATAACCATGTCCGAAATATGTTCTGGATCGACATATGTTTTTCCCAGTTTGACTTGGCGTACAGCATGCGCCATTTGTTTGAGACCGCTTTGTTTGGTTAGATAACCCGTTGCGCCCATCTCCAAGACGCGCTGCACCATAGTTTCATTACAATGCATACTGAATACCAGAATGCGCGCAACTGGATCATACGCCCTGATGCGACGAACCGTTTCCAAGCCACCGCTACCCGGCATATTAAGATCAAGTACCACTACATCAGGTTTTACCTCCCGGTAAAGAATATAGCCCGCTTCACCATCATCGGCTTCAGCCACTACCCGAATGTCATCTGTACTTTCGAGCAAACGGCGAAAACCGTCGCGAACCACGGGGTGATCGTCTATCAACAATACTGTAATTGGCTGAACGGTAGTACCCAGGTTCATCGCTTTCTTCTTTCTAACTGATATTTAAGCGGCAATCGAACATCGATGCGTACACCATGACCCGGAGCGCTAAATGAGGAAAACACCCCCCCCGCTGCAATTGCCCGCTCACGAATACCTAATAGGCCGAACCCATTGGATGCCTGGTTTGGGTCAAAGCCTTTGCCGTCATCCGTTATCCGTAGAAACACTGCCCCAGCATCGGGCGTCTCACCCGGTTCACGGCTCAAGCACACTGAAACATGCTTGGCTAGGGCGTGGTTACAAATATTGGTGAGTGCCTCTTGAATAATGCGGTATACGGTAACATTGATGTTCTCACTCAAACCATTCAAATTACCTTCAAGCGCAAACTCGAAGATTATGTTTGGATTATGTAAACACCATTTATTGGTTAGCTCACGCAGACTATCCGCCAATCCAAGTTCATCCAATAGCGCCGGACGCAAGTGGCGCAACATGCCACGGATTACTTCATGCATTTCCGTGGCGCTTTCGCTAATGGCTTGTACGCTTGCCCGAACGGTAGGTTCTCCGACAGACATACATAAAATCGCTTGGGCTTCCGCATGAATGGCGGTAAGCCATTGGCCTAATTCATCATGCAATTCACGGGCCAGATGGCAACGTTCAGTTTCCTGAATGCTGTACAGGTTTTGCGTAAGGGCACGGTTTTGCTGCAACAATTCCAAATTGACATCTGCTGCCTTTTTAAGTGGAGTAATGTCGATGCCGACTCCTAATAGCCCGGCGATATTACCTTCCGTATTATTAAAAGGGGCGAGCACCGTAGACAAATAAACGATATTGCCGTTTGCGTCGGTAAGCCTGCTTTCTATCCCCGCTTTCGTTTTGCCTGATTCCAGCACTTCACGGTTTATGCGCTGAAAATCCTCAGCTAGCTCGCGTGGCAGTAGCTCAAAATCGGTTTTACCGAGCACATTTCCTAACGACCGACCGAGAAGATCAGTAAACATCTGACTAACCGCTACATAACGCAAATTCAGATCTTTGTAGAATACGATGGCCGGTATTGCATTCAGCAAGGCATCCTGCTCAGTTCGTTTTTGTTGTAGTGCCAATGCAATACGTTTTTGTTCGGTAATATTGATCATCACCGTACGGCATGCACGTATCCCATTCCCTATAGCTGCACTTTCCAGGCGGATACAATTCGGCATAGCTGCACTTTCCAGGCGGACACAATTCGGCTCATCCGTCCGGGTCATCATTCTCAATTCGGTAACAACATTGCCGGAAGAATTGAAAGTCTGCTGCAGGTGGTGCGAAAATGCGTGAATATCACCTTCGATAACATGGGTTACCAAAGGTGTACCCACGATATTTTCACGTGTCCCACACAGCATGGTGGCTCCAGTTAGATTGATTTCTTGAATGCATCCGGTCTCATCCAAAGTTAGATAACCTACGGGAGCACCGTCATAAAGATTAGCATACCGATCGCGGGTTTCTTCCAACATCCGTTGTACTTCCCTTAGTTCGCGATTTTGTGCCTCTAACTCAAGTTGGCGCACCTGCAATTCGTGCAACAATTTCATTTTGTCATCTTCCAGTCCTTTATCTGAAATTCTCTTAATGCCAAAACCAAAATCAGTACGATTAACAGATATATTTTGTGTGTTATCGAGTTGTTTGATTGTATCGAATTGGATAGTGTGAATCGACCACTTTCTTGCCACTGATAGCCTGCTCTATGTTACGCTGTTGGCAGAATCGGGCGGTAGCTATGCGTGTTTTTCCCATTATAGAGTGGCGATGTTTGCGCCAGAAATGGTGTGCTTTTAGTGTTTAATTCCCGATTTTTATTGCAAATTGACTGTGTTTCCCGGATGTACTCTGTGTATCCTTGGGATTGTGGGGTCAAAGAGTACATCTTAAGCGCTAAATTTGGGTCATAAATGGACTAACCAATAAAACTTATTTCCAAGCAACGAATTAATATCAATATTAACTTACTCAAAAGGAGAATCGGTTATGAAGTATCTGATGGTTACAAGCATCATTTTACTCGCAGGAATTTCTGGAGAGGCGATGGCAATAGACTGTAGCGGCGGCACCCAATTAAAAAACACTGGAGGAGACCCTAATGTTGTTGCCAACGCAATTTCTGGTAAAACAGTGTGCGCCATATCAGGAAGCCAGAAGTGGCAGGAATACCATCAATCCGGGGGCAATCTTATCGATTACAAGAAGGGACCCACTGATCCTATCGATAAGACGGCAAAAGTAGGCACGTGGAGCACCTCTGGAAATGGCGGCAATAGCGTGGTCACATATAACTACGGTTCCGGGGGGGCGTATTCCTATAAAATTCATTTGAGTGGTGCCCAATACACTTTTGTGGCAGCCCTGCGCCCACCTTGGATGTGACCTTGCTCCAGGTCAAGTTTCATGCGGGTTCTAATAAGGACGCAATGCTGCATTTTCGGTAGGACAGGTTTCACCATGATCCAAACCGGCCACTGAGCCACTATGGGAAGTGTGAAGGAAGCATGCTTTTTCAGAGGGCCGGGGATTTCATCCCGGTTCGCCCGCAGAACCAAATAAGCAATAAAAACAGCATGAGGATGCGCGGACTATCCAGCAAACTATCAAAAATTCCAATCACGAGAAAACCGATGCAGGACGCCAGCATTACGCCGGCCATCGCGTCGCCGCGCCAAGCATCGCGACCGGCGCGCCACAAGCCGAACGCGACGAAAAGACTCAGGGCGACCAAACCCAGCCAACCTTGGTCAAATTGGACTTGAATTGGCAGACTCCAGATGTGCCATGGCCTGTCGTTGTCAACAATAAAGAACCACCTATCCAACCCCAGCGAAAATGCCCCGTTGGTCAACAGGTCGTCCCCGTTCGCCGCTTGCAAGCGCACGTTGTCCACGTCTATCACAGCATTGGTCTGAGTATTAAAATTATAAATCGATAGTTTAACGGGGCGGGCTGCATACCAGGGACCGCTTCCCACTTCATCTGATTGCAGATTAGCCTGAAGTGATTGCCACTGACCGTTTCCTGTAACATCAATTAACTTAAAGGCGCAGCGCGCTGAGGTGAGCAGCCATTTTTCGCAAATCGATACGGTGATTTGGGTGTTAGGCTGATCGCTACGGGCATTCAGGTTAAGCAAATAGTTACTGTGTGGCTCAATTGTAACGAACTGCTCTATATAAAGCGGACTACCCATTCCTAGCCGTAAGAAAATATTGTCAGTTTCAGAGCCTAGCCGGTAAGTGGCGGCTAAACTTTCTTTGCTACGCCAAGAATGGGTTTCCGGGTAACGCCCAATCCCCATCCCGAGCAATGCCGTTGACCAGCCCGGATCGCGCATTTGCAAAGCGCTGGACCAATGAGCTAAACGTATTCCCATATCGGCTTCAGCCTGGGACATGCGAGCCTGCGTAAACGGGCCTTTAAAAATGGGTACTGCCACCGCGAGCACCAACGCAATAAGAGCGAAGGCGGCCATGCCTCGTTTGAAAGACCAAATTCGCACTTGATTACCTGATGTTGCCATTGCCGCCAGCAGGGAGAGCGCCATAGCGATGCCGTAAGCAGCGTAGCCAATACGCGAAAAAGTGACCATCACGCCGTAGGTGGCGCCAACCAGTAACGCTATGCCGACCAACCTTGTTATCCAGCTCCGCTTTTCAAACAGTTGCACCACTAAAAATGGGGTTGATAGTGTAAGAAAGGTCTCGATATCTGCTCCACCGGTATGCATTTGGGAGAAAAGTCCGGTCACCCGATAAACATCGGTGAAATTGAATAACCCTGGGAACGTGAATCGCTCCCAGATCAACATTGCAATCGTTCCAGCCAATCCGACCACCATACCTTGGGCGAAAAGACTGCGAATATTCTGCCCATTAGACGCTAATCGCCCGAACAGGCCATATAAAAGAAATGCCCACAGTGCCCCCTTGGCAATGCGTAGTGCGTTATAGGGGCTGTAGTAATTGGTGAATGCGTTTATCTCTGGTATCTGCCAAGGCAACAAGCCCCGGACAGTGCCGATAACATAGGAAAGACCCAGCAAAATAGCGAGGGAGAGAAACAGTAAATCACGTTTTGCATGACGCGGCGCAGCCGGTAATCGGACATAACCGATGGTAATGCTGGTCAAGAGAAGAAAATCAAACTCGTCGAAATAGAAGCGCCCACTCCAAGGAGCGAAATCGAAAAGCGCCAGCGAGTCATTGCGCTTTGAGACCTCGGCAGAGGCTACAGGGGCCGAAGTAAGCCGATTGGCCAATTTCGCTGTTGCCCAGGCAGAAAACCCGGCAAGGATGATGTTGGTAGGGTCAGGGTGAAGATTTTCCAGGAATAATTTGCTCGTTTCCATGAGTCCAGCCAACAACGTTGCCCACAACATTGCCAGCGCCGGTGGATTCCAGGATGCCCAAACCAGAACTCCAATAAATCCATACACTAGGCATACGGACGTCAAACTTAACAACGCAGCCTGTTCCGTGGTGTAGTAATGATAATAGAAAGGGAGAAAATGAATGTCATTGAGGGCATTCATGGCGGAGTCGCTACCGATCCAGCGATGTTCGAACCAACCATTTACCGCAGCCAAGGCAATCAGATAAAGGATACCCACGGGCAAGCCGAATCGCCTGAATCGGATGCCAGCCGTGATAAGTGCAAACGTGTACGATGACGCCAAAGTAATGCTCCCAGGTAGATTCCCGCCGCACGCGTAAGCACGGAAAGACCTTGGCTAATGCCGGAAACGATAAAAAACTGGGCAATCTCAATAATCAGCCCAAAACTCCCGCCAGCGATGAATAATCGTGTGGGAGACCATGACTGTCGTCCAGCTGTCAATTGACAGAGTATTAACCCCAAAGGTATGACGGCCAAAGTTTCTGCAAAGAGCTTAGCTAGAGGAAGCGCGATATTGCCGTGCACGGGTTCCATTGCTATCAACCAACCCCAACTATTCGAGTCCAGCTTCCATTTGAGTTCTTGCACTGATACCAAGAAATCATAGGGAAACAGGCTAAACGCGACATAACCAATAGCATATGTTTTTAATATGCGGGCAACCAAACGATCTGGATTTCCCGTAAGCATAGAGAAAAATGACCTGAACTGATCTGGCCAACGCACCGCAATAAATGCTCCTACGGTGCTACCGATAAACTCGGCAGCCACATCGTTGATGGATACTGTTCGGGGCGGAAAAAATAGCTGTGAAAATTCAACTGTCACGGCCAAAGTAAATGAAAACAGAAGCGAGCCAATAAATGCCAAGACCAGTGTGCTATGCCTCTTGGAACGCGTAAATAAGGTGGCGATGAGAAAACCGACGGGGATGTAGAGCACACCATTCGCGACCCAGTCTGCACGGCCTTGGGTTCCGACGTTAAGTAGCCTGATGTGCTGAAACGTCTCCCATGCCTGATCCCAGGTTTGTGGATGAAAATCAAGCGGTACCAAACTACCGTAGATCACAAACAGCGTATATGCAACGGCAAAAGCCAGTATATGAAAACGGGTGGAAGGAGTACTGGGCAAGTCACTGTTCGACTTTGCTGGGGATATTTCGAGGTTGAATGCAAATCAGGCATAAATTAATTATCAATCGTTCAGCCCAATCTACCTCGCTAACCTTATTTGTTTGGCCAACGACTTGGATTGCGAGCATCATGTAACACAGCCAAATACTAGGTCACCCCGCACCGCATA
>JADKHS010000021.1 GCA_016721605.1 Nitrosomonadales bacterium | reverse complement strand
CGAACAGGCTGCCAGCGTGGAAGAAACCAGCGCCTCAATCGAACAAATGAGTGCCTCAATCAGCCAGAATACCGAAAATGCCAAGGTTACTGATGGTATGGCCAGCAAAGCGGCCAAGGAAGCAACTGAAGGTGGTGAGGCGGTTGGACAGACAGTGTCGGCCATGAAGGAAATCGCCAAAAGAATCGGCATTATCGATGACATAGCCTACCAGACGAACTTGCTGGCGCTCAATGCCGCCATTGAAGCAGCCCGGGCGGGTGAACACGGCAAGGGTTTCGCGGTGGTTGCGGCGGAGGTGCGCAAGCTGGCCGAACGCAGCCAGGTAGCGGCGCAGGAAATCGGCCAATTGGCTTCTAGCAGTGTAGGGATGGCGGAGAAAGCCGGCAAACTGTTAGACGAAATGGTGCCTTCCATCAGCAAAACTTCCGACCTGGTGCAAGAGATCAGCGCCGCATCGGAAGAGCAATCTTCCGGTGTAAGTCAGATCAACACCGCGATGAGTCAGTTGAATCAGATGACTCAGCAAAATGCATCCGCATCCGAAGAGCTGGCTGCAACCGCAGAGGAAATGAGCGGTCGGGCGGATCAACTGCAAGAAATAATGATTCTTTACAGTAAGTACGAATACCAGCGGCAACAAACAACAGTCAGGCTAAGGCGAACAGGTAACGGCATCTGCCAATAGCAAAGCTGCGCGCCCGGCTAAGGCAAAAGCTGTCATGCCAGTTGCTGGCATCCAAAATGAAGCTGAATTTACTTGGTTTTAATAGGAGACCGTATAGGCGCACTAGTTAAAAAGGAAATTATGCGGCTGTCATGCAGCAGGAAAGGGCAATATCTAACCTTCCTGATTGGAGGCGAGATGTTCGCCATTAGCATCCTTGGCATTAAGGAAATCATCGAGTACGGCAACCTCACCACCGTCCCCATGATGCCGGACTTTATCCGTGGCGTGATCAACCTGCGGGGCGCAGTGGTACCGGTAGTGGACATGTCGGCTCGCTTTGGCCGTACCGCATCCGAAGTTACGCGACGTAGCTGTATCGTCATCATTGAAGTCGAAGGGATGAAGAAAAGCAGGATGTCGGAGTGGTCGTGGACTCGGTATCAGAAGTGCTGGAAATACCAGCCGCTGATATTGAGCCGGCACCAAGTTTCGGTGCCAGGATCCGGGCTGATTTATCAGCGGTATGGGTAAGTGAACGGTAACTTTGTCATCATACTCAATGTTGACCGCGCGTACTGTCGGTGGATGAAATGGCTATGCTTTCCGGGGCGAGCGTGACGGAAATCGCTGAGGAATTAGTCTAAGCAAGCAGGATTCGCAGGATGGGCGACGGATGGAAGAAAGTTGGCGTAATTTACTGAAGCTCTTCCCATCCGGATGCTATCCACACAGGCATTTTTGCCTATGCCTGACTGGACCAAAAACTACTAAAAGGGCAGAACATTAATTTATGCATACCGCCACGCTAAGAGATGATGAATTTAACCAGTTCCGTTCATGGTTACATCGTACTGCCGGGATTAGCCTTTCCGACGCAAAGAAAGCGTTGGTTTCAGGCCGTCTGTCCAAGCGGCTGAAGCATCATGATTTGGCCAGCTACGGAGATTATTTCCGGCTGATAACCCAGAGCAACGAAGCAGCGGAATTACAGATTGCACTGGACCTACTTACCACCAATGAGACCTATTTTTTCGCGAGCCAAAACATTTCGATTTTCTGAAAAGGCAGGTTTTGCCCAAGGTACAAGCAGGCAAAACATTTCGTTTGTGGTGTGCAGCCAGCTCGTCTGGCGAGGAACCTTACACTCTTGCCATGACACTTGCCGATGGCTTGTCCAGCACCCCTTGGGAAATCGTTGCTTCCGACATTAGTACTCGCGTTCTTGAAAAAGCCCGCTCTGGCCACTATGACATGGAACGGGCACATAACATTCCGCAGCCCCTACTTTCTAAGTATTGCCTGAAGGGTACAGGCTCCCAGGAAGGCACTTTTATGATTGAGCGCAGCCTGCGCAGCCGCATGCAATTCATGCAAATCAACCTGAATACCGCACTACCAAAGCTGGGCGAATTTGACGTTATATTTCTGCGTAATGTCATGATCTATTTCGACACGGATACAAAACGCCAAGTTGTAGCGCGCATGTTGCCGTTGTTGAAGCCAGACGGATATTTTATTGTCAGCCATTCTGAAAGCCTCAACGGAATCACCGATGTCCTAAAGTTGGTTTCCCCGTCTATATACCGCAAACCATGAAGCAATCTGAGCATGTCATCGAGATATTCTTGCAGCCTGGCGATTTTTATTTCGGTGACACGAACACCCGTCTTCGCACCCTTCTTGGATCGTGTGTATCGATCACGATGTGGCACCCGACAAAACTGATCGGTGGCATGTGCCACTACCTGCTGCCTTCCCGTGAAAATGCTTCGGCGACTTCCCTTGATGGCCGTTACGCAAAAGAAGCCATGCAAATGTTCGCGCAGGAAATTCGTGCGGCAAAAACACACCCCTCAGAATATACCGTGAAATTATTTGGGGCAGGCAACATGTTTCCCGGTATAAAAAAAAAGAACCTATGTGATCCTAACGGCTGCATGGATAGCATCAATGCATGCATGAACATATCTTGAAAAACATAACGGCTGCCCGCTCGCTTGTCGCCTCACATGGATTTGTGGTTGCAGCTGAAGATTTGGGAGGGACGAGCCATCGGCAAATTGTGTTTGATATTTGTAACGGCAATGTCTGGGTGCGTAAACCCGGCGTAATCCAGGCATGATTAAAGGCATAACTAAATGAAAAAAATTAAAGTCTTATTGGTTGATGACTCGGCTGTCGTGCGGCAGGTATTGCAGGCGGTATTGGATCAGGAGCCGGACATACAGGTAATTGGCGCGGCATCCGATCCAATTTTTGCCATGGAAAAAATGACCCGGGAATGGCCGGATGTGATCGTGCTGGACGTAGAAATGCCACGCATGGACGGCATCACCTTCCTCAAAAAGATTATGGCCGATCACCCCACGCCGGTGGTGATCTGTTCTACCCTCACGGAAAAAGGTGCGGAAACCACCATGCAGGCGCTTGCCGCTGGAGCAGTTGAAATTATTACCAAGCCCAAAGTCGGGCTGAAAAGTTTTTTGCAGGAATCATCTAACGATCTAGTGTCCGCAATCAGGGCGGCGGCCCAGGCTAACGTCAGGCGCACGATCAGGGCGGCGACACCGTTACCGCAAGTAGCGGAAAAACTGAATGCCGATGCTATTCTTTCTGCTGCCACTGCCCACTCCATGGCACAAACCACCGAACGCATTGTTGCCATCGGCACCTCGACCGGAGGCACACAGGCTCTGGAAGTCGTGCTGACAGCTTTGCCACGGGTTTGCCCCGGCATTGTTATCGTGCAGCATATGCCGGAAAAATTTACTGCCTTATTTGCTTCACGCCTCAACGGTCTGTGCCAAATTGAAGTGAGGGAAGCTAAAAATAATGACCGCGTTATGCCAGGCCTCGCCCTGATTGCCCCTGGTGGCAAGCATATGCTGTTAAAGCGCAGTGGTGCGTACTACCATGTTGAAGTAGTGGAGGGACCGCTGGTGAACCGCCATCGTCCGTCAGTGGATGTACTGTTCCGCTCGGTGGCCAAATTTGCGGGAAAAAATGCCACCGGCATCATCATGACTGGCATGGGTGATGATGGCGCGCGCGGCCTGAAAGAAATGCTGGACGCAGGTGCGCCCACGGTGGCGCAAGATGAAGCGACGTGTGTTGTATTTGGCATGCCCAAGGAAGCCATTAAGATGGGCGCCGCAAAAAAAATAGTGCCATTGCATGAAATGCATTGGACCATTTTGGGGAAATAAATGGGGTTGGGGGGCTTGGCGTATTACAACCTCTTGTGTCATTGGGTTTTAGCGTCCGGACAACAGGGAAATATAGGTTTATTCAATGACGCCATTTTGGACGTCATTTTGAGTTGGGATGTGGGAGAATCCGCTACGCGCTAAGCTATTTTTACCTTTCTCTATACACCTTGGTTGCGTAAGGGGCTAAGCTGAAAAATGAATTTAAAAAAAACTTATAGAGATGTAGCTTCAAAGATTGCGCTGTCAGTGCTCTCTTTTTTTGCGCTTTCTATTCTTTTCAGTATTTACGTTATCACCGAAAAAAAGATTGATCGTGCAAATGAACAACGGTTAATTTCCTTTCAGTTGACTGATCAATTACTTCAGAGTTCAGATGACTTAACACGGATGGCCAGAGCCTTCGTGGTGACCAGTGATCCCCGGTATAAGAAATATTATCAGCAAATATTGGACATCCGTGACGGCAAGATGTCGCGGCCATATGGGTACTTTTATGGCTACTGGGATATGGTGCTGGCAAATACCCAGTCTCCCCCTATAGAGAATGGACAAACCGTTGCTTTGTTGGACTTGATGCGTCAGTCTGGTTTTACTGTCGAAGAACTTGGCAAACTGACGGAAGCTAAAGTGAATTCGGATCGTTTGGCTGCCCTTGGATTCGAAGCCATGAAATTGGTTGACTCATCCCGCCTGAACACGGCAGTGAACCGGGAGAGGGCTAATTTGATGCTACATAGTGACGAGTACTATCAAGGTAAGGCAAAGGTTATGAAGCCCATCAATGAGGTTCATGTATTGATGGAAAAAAGAACGCGTGATGCAGTCCATGATGCGGAGGATATCGCGTTAACGTTCCGGCTGATATTCATCGTGACCGCACTTGGGGTGATCTTCTTGCTCTGGCGGACTTATACTTCCTTGCGCACAACACTGGGTGGCACTGCTGACGAAATCCACAGCAATTTGGTTAGAATCGGCAGTGGGGATTTTTCTACCAATATAGCGGTTAAACCTGGCATGGAAAATAGCGTACTTGCTAGCCTGTCCGAAATGCAGCTCAAGTTATATGTCAATGAAATTGAGCGTAAGCATGCAGAGGCCGAGCTTCGCGTTGCCGCTGTTGACTTCGAGTCGCAGGAAAGTTTGATGATCATCAATGAGGATAATGTGATGCTGTGGGTCAATCGGGCATTTTGTGAGAATACAGGCTATACGGCAGAGGAGGTCATTGGCAAAAAGCCGCGCATACTTAACTCTGGCCGTCATGATGCTGATTTCTATCGCGCGATGTGGAAGACTATCCGGGACACTGGGGCATGGCAGGGAGAAATCTGGGATCGACGTAAAGATGGCGAGATTTTTCCAAAATTGCTCACCATTAGTACTGTCAAAAACAGCAAAGGGATGGTCACCCATTATGTGGCTTCACACATTGACATTACGGAACGCAAGTTAGCAGAAGACAAAATCACGGAGTTGGCCTTCTTTGATCCGCTAACCCATTTGCCCAACCGCAGACTCTTGCAGGATCACCTGAAACGTGCCTTGGCCACTAGCAAACGTAATGGGACTTTCGGTGCGGTGCTGTTCATCGATCTCGATCAATTCAAGACGTTGAACGACACATCGGGCCATGACAAGGGTGATCTGCTACTCAAGCAAGTCGCACAACGTATTTTTACTAGTGTACGCGAGGGAGACACGGTGGCGAGGATGGGCGGCGATGAATTCGTGGTGGTTCTGGAGGGATTGGCGGACACCATTGAGGAGGCTGCCACCCAGACTGAAACCATAGGTAGAAAAATCCTCACTGCCATCAATCAACCCTATCAGCTTGAAGGTATCCATCACCATAGTACAGCGAGCATCGGTGCCACATTGTTCCTTGATAATGCGACATCTATTGATGATTTACTGAAGCAAGCTGATCTTGCCATGTACAAGTCCAAGGCAATGGGCCGCAATGGTTTATGTTTCTTTGATCCAGCCATGCAGACTATTGTCGTCGAAAGTGCCGCCATGGAAATGGATCTGCGTATAGCGATTCAGCATAATCAATTTGTGCTTCACTACCAGGCTCAGGTGGCTAGCGATGGCCGTGCCACAGGTGCGGAAGCGCTGGTACGGTGGCAACACCCCAGACGCGGTATGTTGCCACCTACCGAATTCATTTCTCTGGCTGAAGAAACAGGGTTGATCCTGCCATTGGGCCAATGGGTACTGGAAACTGCCTGTGCCCAGCTTGCGCTATGGGCCATCCGGCCTGAAATGGCCCATCTCACGGTAGCGGTGAATGTGAGTGCCCAGCAGTTCCTCGAAGCTGATTTTGTGGGGAAAGTAATGGCAACAATCAGTCAGGCAGGTATTAACCCGAACCGGCTTAAGCTGGAACTGACTGAAAGTCTGTTGGTGGACAATGTTGGGGACATCGTCGCAAAGATGATTGCGTTGAAAGTCAGTGGGGTAGGTTTTTCGCTTGACGATTTTGGCACTGGCTATTCTTCACTTTCCTATTTGAGGCACTTGCCGTTGAACCAATTGAAGATTGACAAGTTGTTTGTTCGCGATGTGCTCACTGACCTCAACGACGCCGCCATCGCGCGGACTATTGTGGCGCTGGCGCAGAGCCTCGGAATGGGGGTGATTGCAGAGGGGGTTGAAACTGAGCTGCAGCGTGATTTTTTAGCCAGTATAGGCTGCCATGCCTACCAAGGTTATTTCTTCAGTCGGCCACTGCCAGTCCAAGACTTTGAGGAGTTTGTGCAGCGGGTTTAATCTGGCTGGAGCAGGGTATAGGTTGTACGTTGTACAATAAATCTGCCACATCCCCTCGTCAAGCAACCGGATGTGCACTACAGGTCACAGGGTAATGCAAACTTTAGTGTACGCCGGAACGAGATCGAATAGCTCCACAAGGTCGGCGTTGCGCATGCGTACACAGCCCTTAGAGCCAGGTTGGCCGAGTTTCGTACTATCTGGCGTACCGTGAATATATATATAGCGACGCATCGTGTCGCAGGCCCCTAAACGGTTGAAACCAATTTCACTGCCAGACAGCCATAATATGCGCGTCAATATCCAATCACGATCTGGATATTGTGCCCCTAGTTCTGGCGTATAGATTTCGCCGGTAGGGCGGCGTCTAACGAATACGGTGTTGAGTAGTTGGTTTGTACCGATTTTTGCACGGATGATGTGCTTACCACGTGGCGTGCAATAGCTTCCGGATTTCTCACCCACCCCATTAGCGGCTGTAGAAACTGGATAATGACGCAACAGTTTGCCGGCATCATCGAATAATTCAAGTGTCTGCGTGCAGATATGAATGTTGATTTTTATAATGTAGCCTTAATATTTTGTTGTTGCGCGCGGCGCGCGGCAAAAAAACCACTTAACAGCTGCCCACATTCTTCAGCAAGTATTCCGGCAGTCATTTCAGCGTGATGGTTTAAGCGCTGCTCGGTAAACAGATTAAGCACGCTGCCGCACGCACCAGTCTTCAAATCACTTGCTCCAAACACCACACGTGCAATTTGTGCATGGAATATGGCGCTTACATACATTACGCAAGGTTCCAGGGTAACGAATAATTCACAGCCAATCAGCCGGTAATTGCCCAAATGTTGTGCCGCGTCACGCAGGGCCAGCAACTCGGCATGCGCGGAAGGATCATGGCGGCTGATCGGCGCATTGCTTCCGCGCCCTATGATCGTGCCGTTTTTAACCACGATGGCACCCACCGGAACTTCTCCAGATAGTTCGGCTTGCCTCGCCAGCGCCAGGGCGACGCGCATGAAATCGTCATCGTTTCTCATTACATGGATATTTCTAAAAACTCTGGGAATTCGCTAAGGACAGCTGATCCAACTTTTCGTGCCGAATTGCAGCCCTATTGGGGCTGAGTATCTAAACTTGAGTAAATGGTGTGCTGCGTATGGCATTGATAAATAATGACATATTTAAGTTTTTGATTGCTGCGATTTTAATATCTACATTGCAAGTCATCGGAGCAGAAGAAATGGCAAGCATCCGCTTGTTATTTCTTCTGCATGGCAAGTACAGATTAGTCTTTGTACGCTTCTACTTCGAACGTCAATTTTATGTCATCGCCTATATTAGGCAAACCAAATTTCATGCCAAAGTCTGAGCGTTTAATTTGTGCAGTGGCATCTGCACCACACATCTCTTTTTTATTCATTGGGTGATTGGCGCACTTGAAAGCAAGTATGGTAAGTGTTACCGGCTTGGTGACGCCGAGCAGGGTGAGATTACCTTCCACGCTGACTGGAGTATCGCCCTTGAATTTTATCGCGCTTGATTTATAGGTAAGACTGGGGAATTCGGTGACATTAAAGAAATCTGGTGAACGAAGGTGGTCATCGCGTTTACCAAAACCAGTGGTGATTGAAGCCGTTTCAATGGTGACATCCACCGATCCACTCTTTGCGGCACGATTTAAAGTTACTTTGCCACTACTTTTATCGAAACGCCCTTGCATGGTGGAAAAGCCTAAATGATTCACACTGAAATGGGCGTAGGTATGTTGAGGATCCATGCTATATGAATCTGCGGCATGGGCGGCAAATGGCAAACTTACAGACAAAAGTACGGCAATGATATTTTTTTTCAGCATAGGGCTCTCCTTAATATATTAGAAACGGTACGCACAGGCCGCATGGAAAATCTAAATATTGCGGCAGCCGCAGGCATCTTAAAACAACAACCTAAAAATTCTACCACCCGGTCTATTATAAAACAATCGTTTGATACATTTGTTTACAGTTTTTATTGGGCTGTAAATATAGAGCTTAATATTTCCGTGGCATGTTGGACAAAAAACTGGGTTACGGCACGGAAGCAATCGGGCAGCATTGTTCTGCTGCCCGACAAAAGGTTATCCTCCTAAATTTGATGCATTGTTGGTTGGACTAAAAATCCGCTGTAGTTGTATGGAGGCAGACTGATGCAACAATATTTCGGGGGAAATTACTTTTTATCATATGAGTTGGAATGGTGTGGTTGAAAATGTTTGTCAAATATTTTCTTCTGGTCTTGGGTTAATGTGTCATAAAACGTACGTACAGCCGCTGCATGGTCAGCCATTTCCTTTTCATGGGATTTCATTTGGTCCAGCCTTCGGTCTAAACGATCTGGCGTACTCAGATCCTTCCAGTCTTGATGTTCAGGTCTATCTATTTTAACGGGCTTCAATTTGTTCGAAAATTCAGTCCATGACGCTTCTTGATTGGGTGTCAGTTGAAGAGAGGTTTGCAAGGCTGACATGCGTTTATCAAAGTGTGCAGCGTAGCCATCTTTTTTACTCCAAGAATGCTTACATTCACCTTTTGATTCCATCTTCTCGTGGGCTAACGCGCTGTTTCCCAGTAAAGCAGCAAGGCTTAGGCAAAGCAGGGTGCTAAGGGTTCTTTTACTAACGTTCATGGTTCTTCTCCTGTAATAGGTTTTTCGGTTAACGCGATGATGTGCGTGTAGAGCATCCTATGGGGAAAATGTAAGTAAAGTGTTTGCGGCAGGGAATAAAATGTAAAAATTTGTTTCTATGGCGGGATAAAAACAAGCTGTGATTAATGCTTGGCAAGGCTAAGCGGTGTACAAGGATTAGTTATAGCATACTCAATCTGATAATTTTTTCAGGCGCACGGAAAAATGAGTTGAGCCATCAGTCCACCCGCTACGCTATCTTCTAAAAGGAATTCGCCGCCGTGCAAGCGTGCCGCACGTTCAACAATTGCCAATCCCAATCCTGTTCCGGTGATATTGCCGCGTGAGGTTTCCAGCTGGGCGAATGGCCGCTTGACAGCTTCGCGTTGCGCCGCAGGAATGCCAGTACCGCGATCTGTTATAGCCAGGATGACTTGATTTTTTTCCTGTTTGAGCTGCAACGTGATCTTGCCTCCGCCATGTTTGACAGCATTATCCAGCAGATTGGAGAGTGCGCGTTTTAAAAGCAATGGCCTGACTCGCAGCATAGGCACATCATGCAGTTCGAGCGTAAGCGATTCTGCTTGCTGTTCAAACCGCTCAGCAATTTCGCGCACGAGTGATTTTATATTCAACTGGATAACGACTTCATTTTCATCCAGGCGGGCATAGTCGAGGAATTGCTGGATGACTGCATTCATCTGCTCTACATCGGCGGCCAGCCCCATGCGTAAGGATTCATCGGCGATAAATTCAGCGGCCAATCGCACGCGTGTCAAAGGAGTGCGCAGGTCGTGTGATATGCCTGCCAACACTAAAGCACGCTCACGTTCATTCGCGGTGAGGTCGGCGGACATCTGATTAAAGGCGCGTGTTACCGCAACGATTTCATGCGCGCCCCGTTCCGGTAACGGTTGCAGTGCCGCACCTTGGCCTATTTGTTGTGCCGCTTGCGCGAGTTGCTGTAAGGGAAATGCCACCTGTCGTGCGATGAAATAAGCCCCGAGTAAGGCCAATCCAAACACCAAGCTGACCCATATCAACAATACTTGCGAGACCGGATGTTCGACGTGCTCTTTGGGTAATGCCACCCAGAATTCATTGCTGCCGATATAGAAGCTCACCCACAACGCTTGCACACCGTTATGTTCCGCAGCGAAGCGGGTATTTTGACCTAAGCTTGCGCGTACTTTTTTTGTCATTAAATGTAATTCAGGAGGATGGCTTGACAAGGGTGTAAGCACATCACTATTGTCTGCCATCTGTACACGTAGCCCCTCCGCATCAGCCAGTTCGGCGAGCAGTGCAGAGCGCCATTCAGGTGCGGCGGACAGCACCGCAGCGCGTGTGAGATTGACCACCGATACAACTAATTGTGCCATCTGCTGTGCACGTGGTTCATGTTCGACTTGACGAAAAATTGCCAGGGCTGCCGTTAAAGATAATACGATCAGAACCATGATGAGTAAAAGGGCGCGTACCAGTAAAGTTTTCGGCCAGTTAATCAAGGCGTGATTCCATCCGGTACAAATACATAACCATGTCCCCAAACCGTTTGGATAAAACGTGGATGGGCGGGGTCTGTTTCAATGAGTTTGCGCAGCCGGGAAATTTGCACGTCTATCGCACGATCGAATGGATCATGGTTGCGGCCGCGTGCCAGCTCCATAAGTTTGTCGCGTGATAACGGATGGCGAGGATGCGTGACTAGTGTCTTGAGCAATGCAAATTCGCCGGTGGTGAGTGCGATGGGTACGCCTGACTTACTCAACGCACGCGTCGCCAAATTTAATTCATACACGCCGAATGTAACTATTTTTTCTTCTGTTTGCGGCGCACCAACCGGTTGGGTTCCCTTGCGGCGCAAAATTGCATGGATACGCGCCACCAGTTCGCGTGGATTAAATGGCTTGGGAAGATAGTCATCTGCGCCCATTTCCAATCCGATAATACGATCTATTTCGTCGCCCTTGGCGGTGAGTAAAATCACCGGCACATTCTCTCCCGCTCCACGCAAACGGCGCAAAATCGATAATCCGTCCTCATTGGGCAACATCAGATCCAGCACCAGAAGATGATAACGGTTTAGCGCTAAGGCTTTATCCATCTCGTTACCATCAATGGCCGCTTTCACTGTGAAGCCTTGTTCACCGAGATAACGCAACAACAACGAGCGCAATCGGGAGTCGTCGTCAATAATTAGAATTCGATACATGTTGTCCATGGCGAGCATGATAAAGCCAACCTTAGTTTAAGCTGTAAAGAATTGTGTCGTGGCCCCTTGGTTGAAACAAACTGTTACAAATTTTTTCTTGGAAAAAACTTACTCTTACAGTTCAATCAGGATAACCATTAAAAAAGTTAGCTCAAGTAATTTACACAAAAATCAGTTAGTAAAAACCACACCAAAAACTTTTAGCAAAGGTTCGCAGGTGGGGTGATTATTTAAAATATACACTCGACGTGTGCACGAAAAATATTCGTGAATCCCCGCGTTTCGTTAGTGAAGTCACATACGCCGTTATAATTATGAAGAATTTCAGCTACGCCATACATTGTCTATGTCCTTAATTTACGGGAATATCCGTGACTATGAACTTTAATAACATCTTTAAATTGCTTATCGCGGCTAATGTTTTGATTTGTGTCGTCATGCCTGTTTATGCAGTTGAAACGGTTGATGACAGTACACAGGCTGTCCATATCGGGCAAATGCAAAATGAATTGTCTGAAGAGCAAATCAAAGCCCGTGAGGCAATACGTAAGGAATGGAAAAACAAGACACCTGATCAGCGTATTGAAGAACATCCTGAGACGAACGAGAAATGGCAATGCGTGTCCCCAAAAAAGCCTGAGGGTGAGCGTAAGGAAATGTATAAGAGATGGGAGGCGATGACATTGGAACAACGCGCTGAAAAGCGTAAGGAAATGCGCGAGCATTGGGAAAACATGCCCCCCGAGGAACGACATAAAATGCGTGAAAAAATGAAAGAACACTGGCAAAAAATGACACCGGCTGAACGTGAAGCCCACCGTAAAAAAATGCGTGAGCGCTGGGAGAACATGTCATCGGAAGATCGTGAACAATAGAAACGTGGTATAGGCAGCAATGGTAATATACGAAAGATATATCAATGATTAAATAGAAAAATAATGTTGATAAAGGCGGATTTATATTCAAATTAACTGATAAGAGTAAAGAAAATATAAATCACCTATTTAGAGGCGCCCTAGAAGCAGTCAAAAATTGCATCAAATTAATGGTAGGAACATTGAATGAAGAATAAAGCCCTTTGGATTACGATCGGAGTATTAGTGGCCGCCGGAGTACTTGCGATCTTTTTATTCTATGGGAAGCAGGAAAAGCAAGCGCAAACGCAAACGCAAACGCCGCAAATGGGACGTGGTGGCAAGGATGGTGCAAATCGGCCTGTGCCAGTGGCGGTTGCAATCGCCCGGACAGGTGACATCGATGTGGTGATTAACGCATTAGGCACCGTTACCGCACGCAACACTGTAACGGTTAAGCCCCGCGTCGACGGTCAGATTGTTCGAGTTGCTTTTCGTGAAGGCCAAGTTGTGAAAATTGGAGATTTGCTTGCAGAAATTGACCCGCGCTCTTTCCAGTCGCAGCTTGATCAAGCGAACGGACAATTAATGCGGGATCAGGCGTTACTTGCCAATGCGCGGCTTGATCAGGCTCGTTATCGCGGCTTGTTGGCGAAAGACTCGATCGCTAAGCAACAGGTCGATGCGCAGGAAGCGCTGGTAAGACAATATGAGGGGGTGGTGCAAACGGATCGGGCTTTGGTGGATAACGCCAAACTCCAGCTTGCTTTCACCCACGTTACGGCTCCGATCGCTGGCCGCCTCGGGTTGCGCTTGATTGACACAGGTAACATGGTGCGCGCCACTGATACGGGCGGTTTGGTTGTTATTACTCAAACCCAGCCGATTACCGTCATTTTCTCAATTCCTTCGGATAATCTCACTACCGTGCTGAGTAAACTGCAAGCGAACCAACAGCTGGTAGTTGAAGCGTGGGATCGTGACGATAAGAATAAGTTGGCGATTGGCACGTTGCTGACGATAGATAACCAGATTGATGCAACAACTGGCACTGTTAAGCTTAAGGCAGAATTTACAAATGCTGACAACGCCCTTTTTCCGAATCAGTTCGTCAATATCCACTTACACATCGAAACTCGGCATGGGGTTACTTTAATTCCGACTTCAGCGTCCCAGCGCGGCACACAGGGCACTTTTTTCTATGTTGTGGATGAAAATAAAACGGTGAATTTAAGACCGGTCGTGCTCGGACCCATTTCGGGCAATATTGTGGCGGTCGAGAAGGGCTTGGTTCCTGGCGAAAAAGTAGTAGTCGACGGTGCAGACAAGCTCCGGCAAGGCGCAAAAGTGGAGATAAACTCCCCTGGCGAACGGGGCGGAGAAAGCAAAGGCCCGCGCCGGGGGGATGGGCGTCAAAATCGGCGTAAACCCCAGGCTGAGAATAAAGACGGGGTATGAACCTTTCACGTCTGTTTATTATCCGGCCAGTTGCAACTTCACTGCTAATGGCCGCTATCCTGTTATCAGGAATGTTGGCCTACCGTTTGCTGCCAGTTTCAGCCTTGCCGGAAGTTGATTACCCGACTATTCAGGTGACTACTTTTTACCCCGGTGCCAGCCCGGACGTCACAACATCCTCAATTACCGCACCATTGGAGCGCCAGTTCGGCCAAATGCCCGGTCTGAACCAGATGTCTTCCAGCAGTTCAGGCGGTGCCTCGGTCATCACACTACAGTTCGGACTTAATCTCAGTCTTGATGTGGCGGAACAGGGCGTGCAGGCGGCGATAAACGCCGCTAGTTCTTTTCTGCCTACTGATCTGCCGATGCCGCCGATTTACAGTAAGGTTAATCCAGCTGACGCGCCTATCGTTACGATGGCGATTACGTCCGAAACGCTGCCGCTGCCGAAAGTGCAAGACTTGGTGGATACACGCTTGGCACAAAAACTTTCGCAATTGCCTGGCGTCGGCCTGGTTAGTATTGGCGGCGGCCAACGGCCTGCGGTTCGCATCCAGGCTAATCCTAGGGCACTTGCCGCAAATGGCCTTAACCTCGACGATATTCGCATTGCTATCGGGAATGCCAACGTCAACATCGCAAAAGGAAGTTTTGATGGCGCGGCACGGGCTTCAACCCTGGATGCTAACGACCAACTCAAGTCAGCCGAAGAATACCGAAATCTTATTATCGCTTGGCGCAATGGTGCCCCGATTCGTTTAAGTGATATTGCGGACACCATTGATGGGGCCGAGAACACGCATCTTGCTGCTTGGGCTGACCAGACTCGGGCTGTGATCCTCAATATTCGGCGTCAACCCGGAGCCAATGTCATTGAAACGGTGGATCGTATCCAGAAGCTTTTGCCGCAACTGCAAGCTACGTTGCCTGGATCTATCAATGTCAAGATTCTCACTGACCGAACTACTACGATCCGTGCCTCGGTGGCAGATGTCCGCTTCGAATTGATGCTCTCGGTCGCGCTGGTGGTGATGGTAATCTTCCTGTTTTACGCAGCGTGTACGCCACCATCATCCCCGGTGTTGCCGTGCCATTGTCGCTTATTGGTACTTTTGGCGTGATGTACCTGGCTGGTTTCAGTATCAATAACTTGACGCTGATGGCGCTGACGATTGCTACCGGATTCGTGGTGGATGACGCAATCGTCATGATCGAAAATATCACGCGTTATATCGAGGCTGGCGATTCACCTCTGCAAGCGGCGCTTAAGGGCGCTAAGCAAATAAGTTTTACCATCATTTCGTTGACCTTTTCGCTGATCGCTGTGTTGATTCCGCTATTGTTTATGGAAGACGTAGTCGGCCGGCTGTTCCGTGAATTCGCTATCACATTGGCGGTGGCGATTCTGATTTCTGCTGTGGTATCGCTAACCCTCACGCCGATGATGTGTGCCAAATTGTTGCGCCATGTGCCTGCTGCCGAGCAAGGTTGGTTTTACCGTAAGAGCGGCGCTTTTTTCGATAGGGTGATCGCGCGTTATGGCGTCATGCTCAATTGGGTGCTTGACCGCCAGTTTGCCACATTGCTGGTGGCTGGAGCCACACTCGGCCTTACCGTTCTACTCTATATATTCGTGCCTAAAGGTTTTTTTCCGATGCAGGATACTGGGGTGATTCAAGGCATGACCCAGGCACCGCAGTCAATTTCTTTCGCGGCGATGGCCGAACGGCAACAGGCACTCGCTCAGGTTGTGCTGAAAGATCCTGCGGTGGAGAGCTTGTCGTCATTCATCGGCGTTGATGGCACGAATGCCACACTTAACAGTGGCCGTATGCTGATTAACCTCAAACCAAAGAGTGCGCGCAACACTGACGCCACGGGCGTGATTCGCCGCCTGCAACACAGTCTGGCAGAGGTGCCGGGAATCGAGATGTACATGCAACCTGTGCAGGATTTAACTATTGAGACGCGGGTAAGTAGCACTCAATACCAGTTCAGTGTTGAAGACGCCAATCCGGTCGAGCTAGCCGAATGGGCACCCAAACTGCTGGAGCGTCTGCGCAAATTGCCGGAACTGATTGATGTGGACAGTGATGTTCAGGACCAGGGCTTACAGGCCTATGTCGAGATCGACCGCGACACCGCTGGCCGGCTTGGCATTACGCCTGCGGCAATAGATAACACGCTATACAACGCTTTTGGCCAGCGGCTTATCTCAACCATATTCACCCAATCCAGCCTGTACCGCGTAGTGCTGGAAGTTAAGCCCGAGTCTCAGCGGGGGCCTGAGGCCCTAAATGGAATTTACATCGTATCGTTGAATGGAAGTCAGGTGCCGTTATCGTCGATCGCCCGTATTTCAGAACGTGCGACACCTCTATCTATCAACCATATCGATCAGTTTCCCGCCGCCACTATTTCCTTTAATTTGGCACCCGGCGCTTCGTTGGGTAACGCAGTGAAGGCTATCCGTGCGGCGGAACAAGAAATTGGACTGCCTGTTAGTGTTCAAACCAGTTTTCAGGGAGCTGCCCTGGCGTTCCAGGCTTCTCTGAGTAACATGCTGCTGTTGATTCTTGCGGCAATCATTACCATGTATATTGTTCTGGGCGTGCTCTACGAGAGCTACATTCACCCAGTCACAATTTTGTCCACTCTCCCTTCCGCTGGTGTCGGGGCATTATTGGCACTGTTGGTGTCGCGCACTGACCTTGGGGTAATCGGTATTATCGGTATCATTCTGCTGATTGGCATCGTTAAAAAAAATGCCATCATGATGATCGACTTCGCGCTGGATGCAGAGCGTAAGCATGGCAAAACACCACGCGAAGCAATCTTTGAAGCCTGCCTGTTACGTTTTCGGCCGATTTTGATGACGACCATGAGTGCCTTGCTTGCTGCGCTTCCATTGATGCTCGGTACGGGTGTCGGGTCAGAGTTGCGCCACCCACTGGGTATCACGATGGTGGGGGGATTACTGGTAAGCCAGATACTGACTCTGTTTACAACGCCGGTTATTTACCTGGCCTTTGATCAGTGGGCGCAGCGTTTCAAATCGCCACCAGCTGCTGATGGTACCTGAGGGTTAACGCGGTCTTGTTGCCATGAGCCTATCCGAAACCTTCATAAATCGCCCGGTTGCCACGACGCTATTGGCGTTGGGTATCGTTTTATCGGGAATCATTGCATTTACATTGCTTCCTGTAGCAGCCTTGCCACAAGTTGATTTTCCGACAATCTCGGTACAGGCAACATTGCCGGGGGCAAGTCCAGAAACGATGGCTGCCACGGTGGCTACACCGCTTGAACGATCGTTAGGCCTCATCGCGGGCGTTACCGAGATCAGCTCGTCCAGCTCGTTGGGTTCAACCCGAATCACTTTGCAATTTGATCTTGACCGCAACATTGATGGCGCTGCGCGTGATGTTCAGGCGGCAATGAACGCGGCACGGAATCTGCTGCCCACTGGTCTTCCCAGCAACCCGGTCTACCGCAAAGTCAATCCGGCCGATGCGCCCATCATGATTCTTTCCCTTACCTCAGAATCGATGAGTCGAGGGCAAATGTACGATGCGGCATCGACTATCCTCGCCCAAAAAATATCGCAATTGAAAGGAATTGGCCTGGTGACTGTAGGTGGCAGTTCGCTACCTGCCGTGCGCGTATCGCTCAATCCGAATGCCCTGAACAAGTATGGCATAGGCGCTGAGGATGTGCGTGCCGCAATTGTCGCCACCAACGCTAACAGGCCTAAAGGCTCGCTTGAGGATGGAGACCGACGCTGGCAGATATTGGCTAACGACCAGGCCAAAACTGCTGCCGAATACCTTCCGACAATCGTAGCTTACCGTAACGGCGCCCCTGTCCGTCTCGCCGATATTGCTCAGGTAGCGGATTCAGTACAGGACATCCGAAATGCCGGACTGGTCAATGGTAAACCGGCCGTAATGCTGATTCTGAATCGCCAGCCGGGCGCTAATATTATTGAAACGGTAGATCAGGTAAAGCAATTGTTGCCGCTATTGCGCGCCTCCATACCGGCGGCGATTACCCTGTCAGTGGCGTCAGACCGCACGCCGACCATTCGCGCATCATTACGGGGAGTCGAACATACGCTTTTGATTTCAATTGCCTTGGTGGTGTTGGTTGTATTTTTGTTTCTGCGCGATATTCGGGCAGCTCTCATCCCAAGCGTGGCGGTATCGGTATCGTTGATCGGCACCTTTGGCGTGATGTATCTGGCTGGTTTTAGTCTGAACAATATCTCGCTTATGGCCCTGACTGTTGGTGTCGGATTTGTGGTGGACGATGCCGTGGTGATGCTGGAAAATATTTCTCGCCACATCGAGAACGGCGTTGCGCCATTTAAAGCCGCTGTACAAGGGGCACGCGAGGTGAGTTTCACCGTATTATCAATGAGCCTGTCTTTGGTCGCCGTGTTCATACCGATTTTATTAATGGGCGGTGTCGTCGGGCGGTTGTTTCGGGAATTTGCTATCACGCTATCGGCGGCTATTCTGGTATCGCTGGTTGTATCGTTGACTGTGACGCCGATGATGTGCGCGCGGCTATTGCGCCCACGCTCGAAATCGCCGCCAGGCCGTTTGTATAAGGTGAGTGAGCGCATCTTCAATGCGCTATTGAATGGTTACCGGATATCGCTCGATTGGGCGCTCGCGCATGGTCGCATCATGATGCTCGTACTTCTGGCAACGGTTTGCCTTAATGTTTATCTTTACACTGTCATACCCAAGGGCTTCTTCCCACAGCAGGATACTGGCCGTCTAATGGGAGCCATTCAGGCAGACCAAAGTATTTCTTTCCAGGCCATGCGGGACAAACTTGCTACTTTCGTCAATATTGTCAGCCAAGACCCTGCGGTGGATAGCGTCGTGGGCTTTACCGGGGGAGGGCAAGTCAATACTGGCCGAATGTTCGTTGGACTAAAGCCTTTGGCTGAACGCCAGATATCCGCTGACAAGGTTATCGCCCGGTTGCGCGGCAAGCTCGGCCATGAACCCGGTGCCAACCTGTTTTTGCAATCGGTTCAGGATATTAGCGTCGGTGGCCGTGCCGGCAACGCGCAATACCAATATACACTCCAGGCAGATGGGATTGATGAATTGCGTACCTGGGAACCCCGCATCCGCCAGGAATTACGCTCGTTGCCGCAACTTACGGATGTCAACACCGACCAACAAAACAAGGGCGTGCAGACCTCGCTGACCATTGACCGTGATGCTGCCGCCCGGCTAGGATTGACACAGCGGCTGATCGATACAACATTGAACGATTTATTCGGCCAGCGCCAGGTATCAACCATATATAACCCATTGAACCAATACCGGGTGGTTATGGAAGCCGCACCGCAATATTTGCAGAGCCCGGAAGCGTTGAAGGACGTGTTTTTCATTGCCCCGGGAGGCCTGCAAGTGCCGCTGGCCGCATTCGCCCGTTGGGAAGAAACGGCGACGCCACTGGCGATTAATCATCAAGGTCAGTTTGCCGCTTCAACGATCTCATTCAATCTTCCGATCGGCGTATCGCTGTCGGATGCTACGCGGGAAATTGAGAAGGTAATGGCGAAGATTGGCGTACCCGCTTCCGTGCATGGTAGTTTTCAGGGCACAGCTAAAGCTTTTCAGATGTCGCT
Source organism: Nitrosomonadales bacterium (assembly GCA_016721605.1). GTDB lineage: Bacteria > Pseudomonadota > Gammaproteobacteria > Burkholderiales > Gallionellaceae > Nitrotoga. The sequence goes on along the minus strand of JADKHS010000021.1, from coordinate 12,341 downwards.
GGCCAATCAGCCTTTGCTCATCCTTGCTGCCTTGGTGGCGGTATACCTGGTGCTCGGCATGCTTTATGAGAGCTACATCCATCCTATAACCATTCTTTCGACGCTACCGTCGGCGGGGTAGGGCGATTCTGGCGTTGCTCGCGTTCAAGATGGATTTCAGTATCATCGCGATGATCGGCGTCATTCTTCTCATTGGCATTGTCAAGAAAAACGCGATCCTGATGATTGACTTTGCGCTTGAATCCGAACGGCAACGTGGCTTAAATCCGCGCGATGCGATCTATGAAGCTTGCCTATTACGTTTCCGTCCAATCATGATGACCAGCATGGCCGCCTTGTTTGGCGCACTGCCGCTTGCCCTGGATTCGGGCATGGGTGCTGAACTGCGCCAACCACTGGGAATATCTATTGTTGGTGGGCTGATCTTAAGTCAATTGCTAACGCTCTACACGACACCCGTCGTCTATCTGTACCTTGATCGATTTCGGCTGTGGTGTTCCAAAATTTGGAAGCAACGATCCCAAGTTAATTCACTTAAAACTGCGAAACAAACATGAATTATGACTAGTATAAAAATACTGATAACAACATTTTGTGTGCTGGCTGTTTTAAGCCTGGCAGGATGTGCCGTGGGGCCCGACTACAAAAGACCTGGCGTCATACCCCCCACCACTTTCAAGGAAGAAACAAATCAATGGAAATTGGCAGATCCCCGGGACCATACCCTGCGCGGCAAATGGTGGGAAATATATGGCGACATCCAGCTAAACGCACTTGTACAACAAGTATCAATCTCCAACCAAAATATACACAGCGCTGAAGCGCAATACCGGCAGGCGCTTGCTTTGCTTGGTGTTGCGCGCGCACGTTATTTACCGACATTGTCTGGTAGTTTTGCCCATACCCGTGGACAAGGCGCAAGTTCAACCAATGCTGGGGTAACAATTCCCGGTAATCCAACCCCAGCGATTACCAATACCAATCGAATATTGATGAACGCCAGTTGGGAGGCCGATTTGTGGGGGCGAATAGGGCGCACCGTTGAATCTAACCAGGCGTCGGCTGAAGCCAGTGCCGCTGACCTGCAATCGGCCTTGTTAAGCATCCAATCTACGTTGGTACAGACTTATTTTCAATTGCGTATCAATGACGTACAACGTAACTTACTGGAACAGACAACGGTAGCTTATAAGCGGTCGCTTCAAATTACTCAAAATCGCTATGAAGCCGGCATTGTGGGGCGCGCTGATGTTGTTCAGGCTGATACACAATTAAAATCTACCCAAGCCCAAGCGATAGACCTTGGTGTGCAGAGGGCACAGTTTGAACATGCGATCGCCGTTCTGATTGGTAAAGCGCCTTCCAATTTTTTGATCAAGCCAACCTTGATCCTGCCAAATTTGCCAGAATTTCCTGCTGGCCTTCCATCAGAATTGCTGGAGCGGCGCCCTGATATTGCCGCAGCGGAACGCCGCATTAAGGCCGCAAATGCCCAGATTGGCGTGATCCAGGCTGCATATTTTCCATCTCTCATACTTGGCGCCTCAACTGGCTATCAAAGTTCCCTGCTTTCCAATTTGATATCCCTACCAAGGCGGGTATGGTCTATTGGACCGAATATTGCGGCCACATTGTTTGACGGGGGGCTGCGGTCATCACAAAAAGAGCAGGCAATTGCTTTATTTGACAAAAGTGTTGCCGATTACCGCCAGATTGTTCTGGCTGGATTTCAGGAAGTTGAGGACAGTCTTTCTACGTTACGCATCCTGAGTGAAGAAGCCAAGGTACAACTTGAGGCGAAACGGTCTGCGCAGGAAGCTGTCACTCTTTTTAATAACCAATATCTGGCTGGAACAGTGAGCTACTTGAATGTGGTTACGGCACAGGCCACAGCGCTTGATGCGGATATACGCAGCCTTAACATTGCTGGCCGAAGCTTGATCGCCAGTACTGCTTTGCTCAAAGCACTTGGCGGGGATTGGCGTTCCGGGCAAAAAAGTCCTAACGGATAAGGGTTGGGATTTTAACCATTCATCTCTACGAAACCCGGGGCGATTCATGGCTAATTGCCAGTAGATCGCATGGGCACATGGAGTCAAATCTAATATTCCAACAAACTCTGCTACATTTTGCAAATAACTAGCCCTCCTTATTGGAAAGAAAATGTTGTAATGTTGAACTGACCCCAATGCATGCCTCAGAACACATAATTGCAGCATGAATAAAAACTTTCAGGCGATAACCAGCTAGACTATCGCCGACGCTGACCACCGTATTACAGCCCTGTTTGAAGTTATCATCGCCACATTAAATGAAATACTTAGCGCAAATTTTTTCAAAGCTCAAGCAACACTCAAGGCAGTAAACGGCAGCAAAAAAAGATTGCGCTGGCGGTTGCCACCATACAAATGCTGGTTGCGTTATGAATGTCGGCTTTCTGTCGGTTAGTATTGCTGGGCGATGGGCAGTAGCGTGCCATTAACTGCCAAGCATGGTGTAAAATGTCCAGCAAGATGCGGGCAGTCATGATCGGCAACAAGGTGCCATTAGAAGTAAATTAGCCCCAACTGCTTTAGCAGCATTGAACAGCCCCGCAATCACCATTGCGGCCATTAAATCTCTTGAATATAACTAAATGTCACAAGTGTCTATGCTGCCAACCTATGTGCAAGTCCGGGAAAATGGCGTGTTTATCTTGGTTTCGCCGCCCCCTGCGCAGGATATCTTACGACTGTTCGTTGACCGTCTGTTTAAAAATGATGCTTATTTCAAAGATTTGGACTATGCGCTCTTCTTAGATTTGTTGTATGGCACAAAGCCCGTCACAGCAAAAAATGGATTACCAACGGAAGTTCGACTTGCCAGTGAAATTGCCATTTTCGCTCCTCACCGCAAGAGCCTGTATCGAATAGCAAAAATCACTCCAAGAGGATTCGCGCAATATCTATTTGAACCTGTATTCACTGAGGTAACATTTGAAACTCCGGTTCTTGGCACTTCTGGAGATCGTGGTATCAGTTCTATTGCCGAAGTTACCCAAAAGACCGAATCGCGCCAGACCAAATTGGATTTCGATGAATTTGTCGCAGCAATGTGGTGTCGTGGGGTGACTTTTGGTATCGATGCTGATGCGGTGCGTACAGTCATTCAAAGTGGTGCGGCAACACTGATCGAAATCGCATATCAGCGCGAACCAACCGATAGCCGAGATGCACAAATAGTAGAAGAAAAATCCGATCTACGCCAGGATCGTTCTCCGCTAATAAACGCCAACGGCAAAGCATCACTTAATGCAGCAAAAAATTACTTTCCACAAGTGATTAAAAACATACCGTTGCTGCGCAAGATTCCCTGTGCGCTTGGCGATCCTGGTTACCGTGTGACTGGCGCAACCATCGAACCCCGCGCGCCTAGAGATATCGACTTGCGTGTAATGTCTGGCCCTGGCACTCGCCTCGAAACCGGCGCCCAGGGCGACATAATCGTGGCTGACATGGATGGCTTTCTGCGATTTGACGAGAGATCAAAAAAAGTGGAGGTAACTGCCACAATCGAAAATAGAAGTGGCATCAGCACGAAATCTACCGGTGACATCAAGTTGGACGTGGATAATTTCGTCGAGCATGGTGAAGTACAGGAAGGTCGTATCGTAAAGGGCAAGCACATGACTTTCCGCTCTGCGGTGTACGGTACTATCCATTCATCAGATGGCGATATTTGTATTGACGACAACCTTTCCGGCGGCAATGCCAAAAGCAATGGTGGCAATGTTTCTATACATGGCCGGGCCATTAACGCCAGCATTGAGGCATGGGATGGCAACATTACCGTCAATTATGCAGAATCCTGCGTAATTTTCGGCAAGTCTGCCTCTATCAAACACGCAGTGAACTGCGACATTGTTGCTGAAACATTGCAGGTTGGCGTGGTGGAAGGTTGTGCAATTGTTGGCAATATGATTGATCTTTCCTCTACGCTGGCACGTAAGGATAAGGAAACGATCGTCTCCGTGTTACTACCAAATCATTCTACCCTTGAAAGTCAAATCATCGCCGCCAAGGAAAATATAATCAAAATTGATGCAGTCTTGCAGAGGAATGCCGTCGAGATGGCAGCCGCGCGGGCCGACCCAAAGCTCGCCAAATTCATTGAATTGGGTGACAAAATTCGTGAAGGGAAAATCGAGCTGACTACGCAGCAACATAGCGAATGGCAGAAAATATTTGCACGCTTTCCTCCAGCAGTAAAGGACTCTCTTGCCTTAATGGGCAAGCGTAAGTCTCTACTTGATACGATTACCAATCTGTCTCAGCAAATAGAAACCAGCCTCTCCAAGCTATACTGCAATATCAAAGAAGTGCTAGGCGAAACCGCGGTACAAACGTTGCGCACACACCTAGATCTACGCGGATTCCAAAACCTGTCCAGAAGCGAGCTAAAAATCAGCTTGCAGAATATGGGGGCACCTAATAAAAAGATATTTTCTGGTTGTCAAGGCCAGCTTAAGTGGCAGTACAAAGCTCAATAACAACCTGCTCTCTTGACTCAAAACGAGGAAAATGAAATGAGCGGCACACAACAAAACTCCCGCCCAGCGCCAGTCGACAGCTTGTTCGAAAGTGCCATTCTCGATATTGGTATCCCCCCATGTCCTGCTGTCCTGGATCGTTTTATGGCTGAAATGGGCAAAGATGAGCCGGACTTTAAACGTTTGACAGATATTATTGGAGCCGATATGGCAATCTCGGCCAGCCTGATCAAAACAGCCAATTCGCCTTATTTTGGAATGCGCCAGCGGGTGCGTTCAGCGAACGAAGCACTTACGATACTCGGCTTAAAAGCATCCAGTCATACTGTGGCCGGCATTATCCTGCGCAAATCCTTTCCAAATGTGAGGAATTTGGAGCGTTTTTGGGATGCTTCTGCACGCATTGCGCGCTTGTCCGCATGGTTGGCACAGGAGCTCAAGTTACGTGATCTGCATGTCAATGATGCTTATACCTTCGGCTTGTTCCGTGACTGCGGAATTCCGGTTCTGCTGGGGTATTTTCCGGAATATGGTAAAGCGCTGGCTGAAGCAAACAATGATAGCGAACGTTGTTTCATAGAGGTTGAGGAAACTGAAATCCCGACTAATCATGCCTTGATAGGACATATCTTGGCACAAAGCTGGTGGCTACCGGAAGAGCTCTGTCTCGGTATTCGCAACCACCACGAACTTGCGAAATTAGAATCTCCCCATTCAGATTTACCACTAATGAGCCGCAGACTCATCGCAACATCACAACTCGCGGAGCATCTTGTGCAGAAAAAACTTGGTTTGAGCATGACCCAGGAATGGACAAAACTAGGTGTTGCCTGCCTACGGCTTCTTGAAGTAGACGAAGAGCGGCTTGAAATATTGTATGCCGAAGCCCCTATTACTGAAGCAGTAGATTAGCTTTCTAAGCCGCGCTGCTATAAGATTCAACATCTTGTTGGGGGGTCGCAACAGGCATACATGTTAATCATCTTGGTCGCTGGACGAGATGTCCAACTGCAGTTGTAGCGCAGCCTTGTCAGCCACCTCTCTCTTCTTGATTCCATCTGCTGTAAGCAGGACAGAGGTATCTGGCGAAGATGCGCTTAAATGTTGCAGCAACGTGTAACCCAATACCTTGTCGCTGGCCAGTGGGTAATGGGCGCAATAATGTCGCATCGATTTCAGTAGCGACTTCAGGTAAGACAGCAGCAAGATTATCAGCCGCAATCAGCAAGGGATTATCGCTCTCTTCCACCGCCGCCGAAATGCGGTCATACCAGAAGTTCTTTCAATTCGCCATTCCCGCTCACTAGCAGCGCTTGTTTCGCACGTGCGAGGATAACTGGGGTCTACCATCGAATTTATATTTTACATTTCGACTTTTTGCATTATTAAATAATAAAGTCGCGACTTTATTGAATTTGTTGTACGCTTAGCCCATGAAACGCTATCTCGACGAATTGGTATTGAAAGATTTGACCACCAAGATGGTGGTGTTGACTGGACCACGACAGGTGGGGAAAACTACGCTTGCTCGTCAGTTGATGCAGTTATTTGGGAATGCTCAATACCTCAACTGGGATGTGTTGCCAGACCGGAGTGTGTTGCAGCGCCAGTCATGGAGTCCACGCGCTAAGCTACTCGTCATGGATGAGATTCACAAAATGCACGCCTGGAAGGGCTGGTTGAAGGGGCTGGTGGACGGGCGTTCGTCCGAGCAGGCACTGTTGGTAACGGGTAGTGCGCGCATGGAAACATTTAGGCAAGGGGGAGATTCACTGGCGGGTCGTTATTTTTCTTTCCGCTTGCATCCGATTTCGGTGCGCGAGTGGTGTGAACAGCAACATGTTGAGCCCGCCGATGCTTTGGATCATTTGTTGGAAAGAGGTGGCTTTCCCGAGCCGTGCCTGGCTAGTGACTCAGTGCAGGCCGATCGCTGGCGTGCACAGTATTTCAACGATCTGATTCGTGAAGATGTACTGGAGTTTTCACGCCTGCATGAGATCAATACGATGCGCCTGTTTGTCGAGTTGTTGCGCGAACGTGTGGGGTCACCACTTTCGTTAGCATCCATGGCACGCGATTTAGCGGTTTCACCCGCGACATTGAAACGCTATCTGGATATTCTGCAGGCGTTGTTTATCGTTTTACCGTTCAGCCCTGGCATCACAATATTGCCCGCGCTATTTTAAAAGTCCTAAAGTATATTTTTTTGATACGGGATTGGTTCGAGGTGATCAGGGTGTGCGCTTGGAAAATGCGGTAGCGGGAATGCTGCTGAAGCATGTACATTTTTACAGGATAGCGCGGAAAGAACGGCTGGCCTGCATTACATTCGCACCAAGGATGGTACGGAAGTAGATTTCGCGCTCAGTGAAGAAGGAGCGCTGACACAAATGATTGAATGCAAGTTGGGTGACAATAAGCCGCATCGCGGCCTGTCACGATTTGCTGAACAGTTTCCTGATACGGAGGCTGTGCAGATAGTTTATGGATTGCGTCAAGAAGAGTTCCGCAACGGAATCAGAATTACTGATGCCGCTAACTGGCTTATGGGTTTGTCGGCATGATGAGTATCTGCCGTGTTGGATAGCAAGAGGTCAGATCAAAAGTTACAACCTTTCAATTTGATCTGGACCAAGTTTGGGCAATCCCAACATTTGGTGGATATTTCGCGGAACAAAAGGTAGAGCCGATGTTTGGCAATCTGCGTGGCAACAAGCGCCTGCACCGCTTTACGCTACGCGGAAAAGCCAAGGTGGATGTAGACAGTGGGAATTGTATCGCATGGATAGACTGGCCAGATCAGGCAGTTTTCCAAGGGAAATATTATCGGAAAGCAGACAGCCGAAAATGAAGACAGCAGTTTGTGTTTGAAAAAATTCCACCCTATTCTGAAACAGGATTTCAGAATAGGCAACGTCGTTAGGCCGCACCGCCAAAATGGTGACAATAGGCACACATCAAGTTAAACTGGCAGTATGAAGCCATTTCGCTGGAATCCCGATAAAAATGAGGCGCTGAAAATTGAGCGCTGCATTTCGTTCGAGGAAATTACACTTGCTATTGAAGCGGATGGTTTGCTGGATGAGTTGCGCCACCCAAATTCGGAAAAATATCCAAACCAGTCCATTCTTGTAGTGACGCTTGATGGCTATGTTTACTTGGTGCCTTACGTTGAGGAGTCGGATCACTATTTTTTGAAGACAGTGATTCCAAGCAGAAAGGCAACCAGAGACTACTTAATGAGGAGTAACCCAGATGAAAAAACTTGATGCGTTTGAAAAAGATATCTTGGACGCCTATGAGAAGGGCGAGCTTAAGACCACGTCCCCTTCCAAAGCAAGGTTGGCAAAATTCAAAGCCGCCGCTACCGCTACTTTTATCAAAGAAAAGCGGATCAATATTCGTCTGTCCGCCCCGGATTTAATGGATATTCAAGCGCGAGCACTTGAGGAAGGTATGCCATACCAGACGTTGATCGCTAGCGTACTTCACAAATTTGTGTCCGGGCGTCTTGTGGAGCAATCGTCCAGTCTAACCTCTCGTTCAAGCGGGACGCGCCAAAAGCGGCGCGCCCCTTAACTTAACGTTAGCCCGACCTAGCTAGGCCGTGCGATGCCATCGATGAGCCATCATTCCCCCTGTTGCGGAACCGCCGAGATAGTTCCAAGTACAATCTCGGGTCGTTCGAATTGGGTGGAAAATTGTCGCGGTGCCGAATGGATAAACTGATCGATCACGCGCGAGCTGTCCACCTGACGCTGATCGGCGTCTGCGCGGTCGTAGTCGTGTTTGCAAGCACGGGAGACACACCGCGCGAGGCTCGTGAAGCGATACGTGCTTTGGAACAGATTCAACATCTGGATATTGACGCCTTCTCAAAGTCCGTCACCGCAACTCTCCGGCAGCACCTTGACCGCGATGGGTTTTCGGCTGGTCTCAAGCGCGTGAGTGAGGCGACGGGCGTACCAATCGAGCTTACCAATGTGGAATTCGACGAAACCGCGGGTGTCAAAGACCTTGCCACGGCGATCAAGTCGAAGACCCTTTTGGAGCTTCGAGAATACTTGACGAAGGATCACCCGGTCACCGTAGAGATGCCTGATGCGCCAGCACTATTCGCGATTCTGACCACCGCTTTGCCGCAGTTCAAACCGGTTCTCGAACGCAATGCCAACACATATCGACTCCGATGGTACATCGGTGCCAATCGTCCTCAGGACGGTCGGCAACTGCATTTGATTGGCCCAGTCCGCAGCAACGGTGTTGGCTGCACGAAAGCGCGGGCAGTCTGACGGTACAACATTTTTGGGTCTTCGATCAATCTTGGGCAACGCGCAACTTTCCGTGAGGATCCGCTTGCGAGGGTGCAACCGTCCTGGCCAGAGCCCACGGATCTGCCATCTGTTTGCGCGTGTTGCAATCCGGAAAGGGCACCACGAGCTCCTGGAGAAGTGCGGTTGATTGGCCCATTCGACAATTGCCCGTTGCGATGGTACCGCCAACTCCGCAAATTGGGCTGGCTGCCAGACTCGATGCCCGGATATGATTAAAGCTCGCATGCATGGCCGGCGGCCCCTTCCTCGTGGACTCAACGTTGAGACGCAGCGGTCGAGGGGCGTTGCACATTTGGTCTCTTCAAACTCGCGCTGCGCATTCACGTCTGGCGTTGTTCACCGTCCAGATGCGCCGCAGATCATCGCCATGACGACCCGGACCAAGTCGATCTTGTGAAACGCGGGCACGGAACGCGCGGGTGGACCAAGCGACATTTTCACCGCTGGTGCGTGAGGGGTATAGCGCGGGGTGGAGCGCGAGTAGGAAGCGCGGCCAGGATATGATTAAAGCGCGTGGGCAAAGACGGCCCAACGTTACAACATTTTTTTGGTCTTCTTCAAACTTCCGCACTGCGCAACTTACCGTCATGTAGCTGTGTAGGGTGGGCACGTCTCGGTGCCCACGCGGATTCGCCATCTCGATTACACTCATTTCAATCCGGTCAAACACGAGCATGGTTAATGTGCGGTTGATTGGCCTCATTCGACATTTCACCGCTATGTGCGTGATGGGGTATATGCGCATAATTGGGCTGCTGCGATGGGAAGCTCGATGCCAGGATATGATTAAAGCTGCCCGCGTGGGCACAAAGACGTGCCCACCCTACTGGGCTACTGGGCTGGGGGCAGATCAAATTAAATTCCGCTTGAGCACCATTACGATTTTATCGTTGGTGTGCTGATTTCGCATAACGTCCCCTCCGAATACAGCAATGCGCAGCGAACTATTTTTCCAACATATACAGCCTGCATCGCGACACGATATTCCTGCATCTGTGCACTTATGGGACATAAAATCTGATGGTGCGCCGGTTTTGTAATCGAGCACCCATACTTCGTCGTCAAACTCCACCAGTCGGTCGATACGGCGTAGTTCGTCGCGCGCATTGACATAAGACATTCCGATGCAACAAATCGCCCTCAAAATAGATGCGGTCAAGCAGATCATGAACTGGCAATTTGTCGGCGCGATCCAGCCAGTTATTCAGCAGGCGATGCAACTCGGCGGGGCCGTGTTTGGCTAGGCGCCTGCGGCCTATCTTATTGCCGGAATTGTTGGCTCTCGGATCGAAGCCAGTGAACGCGACGAATGCATCCGCATTGCGAAAAGGTACGCGCTCCAACGTACCGCTGCACGGCAGAGGCTTGTCAATGTCTTTCCATCCTGGATCCTTCCAGTCTTTCAAGAAGGAGCCAGAAACACCATACAAGCTTGTCGAAGCCCATTCATCTTTTGACAGGTTCAAGGCGAACGGGCTTTAAATATAATCTGGCTGAATCAATAACGTCGCGCCCCCTCATCTTCGATGACTTTCAAAAAATCATCTCCATAACGGGCTAATTTGGCTAATCCAACCCCGCTAATTTTTCCTAAATCGGTGAGATTATCAGGACGATTTTTGAGAATTTCCAGCAAAGTGCTGTCGTGAAAAATCACATAGGGTGGTACGCCTTGTTCGCGGGCAAGCTCCATGCGCTTGGCTTTAAGCGCCAGCCACAGTGGGTCTTCATTTGCACCGGAAAATGCTTCGCGCATTCTTGCGCCACGCTCAATTTTGCTGATTTTGTTTTTAACCGGTTCAGCATCGCGCCGTAGCCATACTTCGCAGTCACCGCGTAGTACCGGGCGGGCTTGTTCGGTAAGACGCAATCCGCCATAAGCTTCCATGTCCACATTGAGCAAACCGGCAGCAACCAACTGGCGATAGACACTGCTCCATTGCGTCTGCGCGAGTGCCTGGCCGATTCCAAAAGTACTAAGTTGTTGGTGACGAAATTTTTCGACCTGTGCAGTGGCCTTGCCCAGTAATACGTCGATCAAATAACCTACGCCGAAGCGCTGCCCAGTGCGATAAACACACGACAATGCCATACGTGCCGCTTGAGTCGCGTCCCAAGTGTCTATCGGCTCCAGGCAATTGTCGCACTGCGCACAGTTGCCAGGATGTTCCTCTCCAAAATAACGCAAAATAATTTGGTGGCGGCAGGCAGTGGATTCGCAAAACCCCAGTAGTGCATCAAGTTTATGCACCTCTAACCGTTTGCGCTCCTCGGGTGCATCGCCGGATGCCAGCATCTGACGCATGGAAACTGCATCGCCCAAACCGTAAGTCATCCAAGCATTTGCGGGTAAGCCGTCGCGTCCGGCACGCCCCGTTTCCTGATAATAACCTTCCATGCTCTTGGGCAGATCAAGGTGGGCGACAAAGCGCACGTTGGGCTTGTCGATGCCCATGCCAAAAGCAACAGTGGCAACTATGATGACGCCCTCCTTGCGCAGGAAACTGCGTTGATTTTCGCTACGCACGGCCGCATCCAGCCCGGCGTGATAAGGCAATGCATTCCAGCCACGCTCCTGAAGCCACGCGGCAGTTTCATCCACTTTTTTTCGTGAGAGGCAATATACGATGCCGGCATCATTCGCATGTTCCGTTTCCAGAAAGGCCAGCAATTGCTGTCGGGCATTGGCTTTCAGTGTTACCCGGTAACGGATGTTGGGACGGTCGAAACTGGAAATAAATTGGCGCGCATGCTCCAGCGCCAGCCGCTCGACGATCTCGCCCCGCGTTGGCGCATCCGCCGTGGCCGTCAGTGCGATGCGAGGCACGTCCGGAAAGCGTTCATGCAATACCGTCAGTCCGCGATACTCTGGACGGAAGTCATGGCCCCATTGCGATACGCAATGCGCCTCGTCAATGGCAAACAGTGCGATGCCATGTTCGGCTTGCACTTGTTCCAGCATGGATAAGAATCCAGGCATCAGCAACCGCTCTGGCGCCACATACAAGAGATCTAAATCACCACGCAGCAAACGGCTCGACACGGTACGCGCCGTATTCGCATCCAGGCTGGAGTTGAGAAAAGCGGCGCGCACACCAAGCTGGTTAAGTGCGTCCACCTGATCCTGCATCAACGCTATCAACGGCGACACTACTATGCCTACTCCACGCCGTAATAATGCCGGAAGCTGGTAGCACAACGACTTGCCGCCGCCGGTTGGCATTAATACCAGCGCATCACCACCGGCAACAACATATTCAACTATAGATTGCTGTTCACCACGAAAGGACGTATAGCCAAAAACATCGTGGAGAATTTGTTTGGAAGTAGGGGCAGTCATAAAAAGAAAGGTATCACACCCAAAGCTATTCTGCCGATGCGTATATTTCCCCTCAGAATAATCTAAAAAATGGCGACATATTGTGCGATGGAGTCACGGTGCAGTAGGGTCGAATGGAAGAATGGCGATAACATTTTTT
>JADKHS010000020.1 GCA_016721605.1 Nitrosomonadales bacterium | reverse complement strand
CACGTCAGCGCCGAAAGTTCAGCAGACTCTATTAGAAGGCCACATCTGTCTTAAGCGTATCAAGCATATGTAATCAACGGCCTCAGCACTGCTGGTGACGGAAGCGGCAATGCAAAACCGCGAAGTAGTGGAGTTGCTGGACAGTTTCCTGATGTACCGTTATCTCAATTGGACGATAGCTTATTTACTGAACTGTCCGAGCTCAAAACGCCCAGTTGTATTCTCGCGCTTATTGACTTACCTCGAATTCCAATCGCATTGGTTCAGAGTAGCTTTTGTTTGTTGCTGGAGGACATCCAGGATCCTGGCAATCTTGGCTCTATATTGCGTTCGGCTGCTGCGGCAGGTTGCGACGCAGTATTTTTATCGAAAAACTGTGCCGACGCATGGTCACCCAAGGTTTTGCGCGCCGGTATGGGTGGACATTTTGTGTTAGATATTCACGAGTCCATTGATCTGCTCGCCATGGCTACCTCATTTCAGAAGGTTTTTGCTACTGGTGGGTGCAAAAAGCAATCTTTATGATTGCGATCTTCGTGGCAAGATCGCCTTTGCGGTTGGAAATGAGGGAGCAGGGCTGTCTGAAAGTTTGCTGGCAATGATCAGCCAGCACATTACTATTCCTATGCCGGGGCGTAGTGAATCATTAAATGTCGCTGCGGCCACTGCCATATGTCTGTTCAAGCAGTACGGCAACGCGGGTAGCCGTTAATTTTAAAATTACCAGAAAATATTAAGCGGACTGTTGGAATCTACTTGAAGAAAAGTTGAATGAATGTATTTCCCTAATCCGCATTGGGTAGAACTGGAAAGTATGGCTTGATTTGCTTAATTTGGGTTGTTATAGTGAAAACGGTTAATGGTGCCTCCCAACGAAAGGAATTTAAAAAATGGACAAGCTAGGAGCAACAACCTCAACAGTGGATATTACCAAGGAAAAGCTAATGGACGATTTGAAAATAGTGGTAGCGGATGCGGAAGAGTTGTTGAAGGCAACAGCCAATCAGACTGGAGAACGTATTACGGCGGCGCGCGCCAAGGTAGGGGAATCATTGCAAGCTGCCAAAACCCGGCTTTCTAATGCACAAGTGGCGGTTATAGAAAAAACCCGGGCGGTCGCCACGGCCACGGATGAATATGTACATGTTAATCCATGGCAGGCGATAGGAATTGCCGCAGCAGTCGGTATTCTTTTGGGCGCAGTTATTTCGCGCCGTTAGAATATTGAATCGTGGGATTCCGTTACAGCCCGATAAATCGGGCTGTTTCGCGCATTGAACGGGTCTCGCTAAATCCAAGCCGTTTTTGACCAATCTTGTTGAGTCGGTCAGCGCCATGAGCAGTGAGTCCATCCATCTGCTGGCTGGTTGAGCTGCTTTAAATCAATCTCGTTCAGCTCATTATGGAAAACGCGGTTATTTTGCTGAGAAATAAGTAATACTTAACCCTACTGATCTCCATGCGCAAACTCGCACTGAACCTCATCAACAAACATAAGCGTCAATTGCTTTCGACTGGCAAAATTGCCGCGATAGTTTTTCTTGTTTTTAGCGCACTTCTTTTTTTTGCCGGACCACCCATCGTCAAATCATTTGTAGCCAAAAAAATTGGCGAGGAGATTGGACGCAAGGTTGATTTTGGCGCGGTCAATATTAACCCGTTCACGCTGTCAACGACGATACGTAACATCGCCATCTACGAAGCGCCAACAACAGGAAAAAACGCTTGCTATAAATGAACTTTACGTGGATATCTCACTGGCTAGCGTTAGCCGTTTTGCACCCGTAATCAATGAAATTCGGGTTACACAACCGATCGTCCGCATCATTCGCATAGGAGAAAACCGCTTCAACTTCTCAGACATAGTCGACAAAATTCTGGCTAAACCAAAATCTAACGATGAGCCTGCACGTTTCTCGCTAAACAATATTCACATTCACCAAGGCCGCATCGACTACGATGACCGTGTGCTGCAATCACGCCATACCATCTCCGACCTCGATCTATCGATTCCATTTCTTTCAAACTTGCCACACGATGTTGAGATTTTTACTTCCCCAGCGTTTAGCGCAAAGGTAGACGGCACGGCACTCGCTATCAAGGCTAAATCCAAGCCATTTACTACGTCGCGTGATACTTCAGTGCAGATCAACCTCGATGGCCTATCGTTGCCGACGTATATGCCATTTGTGCCAGTGCAGCTAAATTTTAAATTGGTCTCAGCCTTGCTGGATACGCGCCTGAATGTCGATTTTCAACAAAGCGGCGGTACGCAAAAAATTGTCATTAGCGGTGATGCCAGCATCCGCAAGTTGCAAATGCAGGAAAAATCAGGAGTCCCGTTAGTGCAATGGGACAAGCTATCGGTGATGCTTGATCGTGTAGAGCCGTTTAACAGCCTGGTGCGTTTGCGTGAAATAAAATTGGAAAGGCCGGATATGCAAGTTAAGCGATTGCCGGATGGCTCGCTCAGTCTTGTGCATGCATTTGCGTTGCCTCCAACAGATCAGAAAGGCAGAGCCAGCAACAGTGTAAATACAACGCCAAGCAACCAGCCCACCACTGCCAAGTCCAAGCCATTTGCCTTTTCTGTCGCCCGTGCCGAGATTATGGACGGGCGCATCAACTGGCAAGATGCCACTACCGACCCTGAGTTTGGACCTGCCGCTCTGGTAATCAAACGACTGGATGCAAGTTTGTCTAAATTCAGCACAGAAGGAAATTCACCAGCAAATCTGGATGTTAAATTAGAAACCGATGCAGGTGAAATCTTGAGTCATCAGGGATCACTCTTGCTCAACGCTAAGTCTTTGCAAGGTAATTTGCAAATCTCTGCCTTACAGCCGCAACGCTTACGGCCTTATTTTGCCCCAGTTTTTGCTGCCGAATTGGAAGATACGCTACTGGATGCAAAGTTACCCTATCAGCTGAACTGGCCAGAAACTGGCGTTAATTTGGTGCTTGCCAATGCCAGCGCCCACCTGCGTAATCTGCAAGTGAAGCTGCCAACAGAAAAGGACCGCGGCATCACTGCCAAAGACATCACGCTTGATGGCTTTCAGTTTGATCTTGGCAAGCAAAGCGCCGTGCTCGACAGCGTAGTCATTAATACTGCCAAAATAAATATCAAGCGCAACGTAAAAGGTGACATCGATTTAATGGCGATGCTTGCAGGCAATCGCCGTGCAAAAAAAGAAACAACGGCTAACCTTGATATGCCTGCCAAGCCTGGCGCTTGGCAGGCATCTTTGAAGCAACTGAAAATCGAGCAATCTGATATTCATTTTAGTGACGCGAAGGTGGCACCCCAAAATGGCGGTAAGCCCGCAGTGCAGCAGCTGAGTAATATAGATCTTCTGCTTGAAAATATCGCCTTGATGACGGAAGCTACCACGTCAACTCCCTCGCCGCTGACTCTCAATCTTAGCCACAACAAGCGGGGCAATCTGAATGCAAATGGCACCCTGACACTACGTCCGTTTGGCGTTGATCTTAAAATTGATAGCAAAAAGCTTGCTGTAACGGCATTTCAGCCTTATTTCGCAGACCAGATCAACGCCACTTTTACCAATGGCAATCTTAGTACCAAGGGCAAACTGATGGTGCAACTACCCGAGCAACGGCCGGTGCGCGCTAGTTATGTTGGCTCAATTAACTTGGCTGATATCCATACGTCGGACAAAATTAGTGGCGATGATTTCATGCGTTGGAAATCGTTGTATATCGGCAATATAAACGCACAAATCAACACACAGAAAAACCCGTTGGCAGTATCGCTTGGCAATATTGCGCTTGCTGATTTTTATGCACGGGTTATTGTCAATGCTGATGGCCACCTTAATCTACAGGATATCGCGACAAAAAATGGACAGGGGCAATCCACTCCTACCAGCCTGACGCAGGAGACACCTACAACAGATAATTCCTCGGAAACCGCTACGGCTGAATTACCTGCACCAACCATAGCTGCGTCAGCAAATGTGGCTGCGCCGAATGGATCGTCTACTGTGATCCCGGCACAGACGGTAGACAAAGCTCCAATTACTCAGAACGCAAGTGTCAAACCATTGATACGTATTGGACAAATTACGCTGCAAAGCGGCAATATCTATTTTTCTGACCACTTCATTAAGCCCAACTACAGTGCCAACCTGACTGGTTTGACCGGTTCAGTTTCAAAGGTTGCGTCTGATGATCCGACACCAGCCGATCTGGTCATGAATGGCAAAATTGACGATGACGCCGCGTTGGAAATAATCGGTAAGATCAACCCGCTTGGCGCCCAATTATTTCTTGATTTAGCGGCCAAAGCTCAAGGTATCGAGTTGACTCGTTTGACACCCTATGCGGCAAAATATGCGGGTTATCCCATCACCAAAGGCAAACTGTCAGTAGATTTAAATTACCACATTGAAAATGGCCAGCTGAATGCCAAGAATAATGTATTTCTTGATCAGCTAACCTTTGGCGAAAAGGTGGATAGCCCAGATGCGCTTAAATTGCCGGTGTTACTTGCGGTTGCACTGTTGAAAAATAGCCGTGGCGAAATCGACATTAATCTGCCAGTTTCCGGTTCGTTATCCGATCCTAAATTTAGAATCGGCGGCATTATTTTCAAGGTCTTTATTAACCTGATAACCAAGGCCATCATCTCGCCGTTTTCGCTGCTGGCCTCAGCATTTGGCGGCGGCGATGAACTGGGTTATGTAGAATTCGCCCCGGTATAAGTAACCTAACGCCGGAGGCACAGGCCAAGCTCGCCACACTAGCCAAAGCGCTTAACGATCGGCCAGCGCTTAAATTGGAAATCATTGGCCGTGTCGACCCTGTCACCGACCGTGATGGTGCCCGCCGTGCTTATGTTACGCAAAAATAAAGGCGCAAAAAATTAGCAGTCTGAAATCTGATGGCGCTTCCGTTAATCTGGAAGAGGTAACTGTCAGTCCTGAGGAATACCCAAAATACTTGGAGCGGGCCTATAAAGCGGAAAAATTTTCAAAACCACGTAATTTTATTGGTTTACTAAAGTCGTTGCCGCCGAAAGAAATGGAAAATTTAATGATTGTAAATGCACCGATGGGTGAAAATGAATTGAAAGCGCTCGCCGAGCGCCGCGCATTGTTGGTCAAGCGACATCTGGAAGAGCAAGGTAAGGTGGCGAACGGGCGAATGTTCCTGGTGGCACCCAAACTAACGGCAGAAGGCATCAAGGATAAGGGCAAGCCTAGCCGTGTCGATTTCACGTTGAAGTGATAAGTAAAACCCGGGTTAACTTATTAACTTCCTTCATTTTACGTTACGTGCAACACTATCGCCGCGTGGGGCATACATTATTCGCTAGGAAATTTCCACCACCCACAACTGCAATTGGCTGGGTAGAGGAAATACCTGTGGAATTGTAGCCAACGAGAACGGAAGTTCTGGTGCTGCGACAATCGGTACGTTCATAAGGCCCCTTTCATGGCTCATTTCAATAGCGAGCTTCAGATAACGGCGGAGAAGCAAGATGGGTGGAAACTGATTTTTTTCCATCAACCATTCAAGTACATCGCGGGCGCACTTTGAGCTGTTGCATGAACGGCAGGCCCAGACAAGATTATCCCCGGTATTTGCGCCACCTCGTTTTGTCGGAATGAGATGGTCAGCAGACAAGTACTCGCGACTACCGCAGTAGCAGCAAGCTTGCGGTAACACCATCTTTAAGCGTTCGTCGTCCGCTAGGGGGCCAATGCTCATGGTTTGTTTGTTCAACCCTGAGTAAAGACGAGAACGAATCATGAACTGTGTGCGTCCGTACTTCTCTGCTTTCGCAGTGATGGCCGAGTGCGCCATCGCAAGGTTCGCGTATGACCAATGCAGCAACTCGCCAACGGTGGTGATTTCCATGCGTAATTGCCTATGAATAGCGTTTATCTATCGTCCCCCTAAAAACTTGTTAAACCCGCGTTTATTGGCGGCGGACAAACCTCGTTGCACTAAACCACCGGAGAACGGAACCTACGGGGATTGTAAGGTTTTGAAGTGTGGCGTCAACCCAATGTCATAAAGAGGCGGCAATGGGTGAAAATGAAACAGTGTCCTGAAGAAGCATGTGCGGTTCTTCTTCTCATCCCTGGTTGAGGTTTATCTATGAACGGGATCAGGGGGAATTGATGCAAGGTGCAAAAAGCAGGTAGCGTAAACCCGTATATTTCAATCCACGGGAATTAACCGATAGCCTTCATTCTTGCTGTTCCACGATACGAAAATGCCTCGTGCACTGTTTAATAAAAACGGAAAGTCAGTCCCACTTGCACTTTCTGCGATTGATTTGGCAGCCGACCAAGTTTGGCCTCCATCGGTTGACTGCATCACCAGCAGTTGCGTTTTGGTGCCGTCATACTCAGTCCAGGTCAGGACGACATGCTTTCCCTGAGCTAGGATATCAGGATGACTAGGTAGTTTTTTCGGTGTGCCGAACGGCAACGGAACTGAGAAATTTTGTCCCCGATCAGATGAATAGGCATAGAACAAACCTTGACGCGCGCTGCCTTGCGTAAACCAGGCAATATGGTAACGGCCATCGTCAGCAATAGAAATTGCAGGTCCATGTTCAGGGCAGCCCTTGATCTTCCATTCGTCAAAGGTAACGCGCCAGGATAGCGGTTCTTTGCCGTCAGTTTGCGTCCTGGAAAGGCCATGATCGTGGATGCCGCCTGGATAAATGAAACGCGCGAATAAAACAGGCTGACCATCAATGTCAAAAGCAGCGGCAATGCGGCAACATTCGCAAAGGGTGTCGGAGAGTTTTCGGTTGATGTAATTTTGACTATTCTGGCCGTCAATGGTGGTGTAATAAACTGCGTTCCCTTGTTGTCTCCAATCGGTACGGTCACGTTCGTCAAGCCAGAAGACATAGGCTAGACCGGATGAATTTAAAACCAGCCGCCCCTGAAATGAATTAGCTTCGGATGCTTGGTCGCTCAACGGTTTTGGCGTTGAAAAACTGTGGCCATTATCGGTAGATGTACTGAAATAGACTGCTACTGGCTGAACGCCTTCAGCCGAATAGATGACGGAAATTTTTCCGTTACGGTCTACGACGATACCGGGCCGATTTTCACCGCTCACTTTGATGCGCTGTGATTCCTTATTGATACGCACAGGCACACTGAAGGTCTTGCCCAAGTCAGTTGAATAATCAACATACACATGCCATTTATCCGGCACGACCCGCCATAAACGGTTATCGGGACCAAAAGCGGCAGTAACATACAGGCTCCCGCCCTGAGGACTGCGTTTTGAATCGGTTGTGCCGGCCTTCGAATCATCATGGTGGCCATAACTAGCCGTGCTAAATGCCATTACGCCGAATATCAATAGGAAACAGAGCAGTTGACAACTGCTCTGTAAGAGAGACCCGAGGAATCCATTTGCAGTTGTTATGCGATTGATTCGAATGGTTCTCTTGGTAATTGGGTAATTAGGCAAAATAATTATATGGTCGATCCAGAATCTACAAAAATACAATTGTTGCTAAAAAATCGTTAGAACGCGACAACGAAGCGGTAAGTGACCCGGTAATCCGGTGGTGTTTGATAACCGTTTATGTTTTTGACTATCGGTGTGCCTAACGACAAGGCTGTATTCCAATTTTTTCCGCCAGAGTATCTGATGCCCGGCGAGAGATAAATGATATTGCTACCCGAGTTTGGATCAGTCAGGCCAGCGGTTTTTTGACGATCCTGCCACTGACCATTTAGCTCTAAAATGCCCGTCCACGAGGAATTGTTGCTGCCGACGAAAAGGTTATTTCTGGCCATGCCAACGAAAGCATAAGAAAGTGCGACATTATAGTCAAAAGTATCGCCAAGATTCGTATATTGCACCCCTTGAGTTGCTACCGTATAGAGGATACTGCTATCCAACGAGACCTTTCCCATAGCGCGGGTAAAGGAAAAACCGACAGCAGGATTCCATGCACCGCCGCTGGGCTGGGAGTGTGCTTCAAGACTCTCGCTTTCGCCATGGTGACCGACACCTTGGATGTTGCTTTTCCCTGGAGTAGTGAGGGCTACGACCAGTGATAAATGGTTTAGATTGTCGTCGCTATGAAAAAACGATATTGACCAAATAGGGATGCGCCGCCAAATCCACCTGGATCTCCTTGCCTATGAATTTCATCGCCATGTTCATTCGGTGAGCGTAGGTCAAAGCGCTGCACATAAGGAAGTCTGATACCCAACGTCCAGTTGTCGCTCACACCATAGGCCATAAATATTGATGGTACGAAAAGTGATTTTAGACTGTGGACGTCACCATGGGCATCGTCGACAGCATTATTTTTCAGGCCAAGTAGTTTGGAGTCTGAAGGCGTGTCAAAACCAGTTAATTGGGCGATTAAACCGCCAGCCCACATGCCGGCGGGAGCGTTATCCGGTTTGGGTGATAATTGGCGATGCGGTACCAATGCCGAAGCCCATAGAGCCATGATCGGCCAGAGCTGTATTACTGTAAATGGCAAATACCGATGTTAGGAACATCACCAGCGGAATTTTCTTCGAAAGACTCATAACTGATCCCCATGATTTATAGTGTTGAAATGCTTATCACCTATTGAACAGACATTCATAAATTCGCATTATTTATTTTTTTTCTTGAATTGCGATATAAGCTAATGCCTGCATTTGCTCGGCAGGGCTAGAGGGTATCCCAGTTCATCAAGCGTGGAAATGCGACAAATTGTCGCACCATGGTGATTCAGTCGACAGAAAGAACGGTTCGCGTGCTAGCTTGGCTTTAGGCATTGCACGAAACAGTAAGAACAGAATCATTTTGAGCCTGTCGAAAGATGAATGGGCTTCGACAAATTCAGCCCGAATGGAGTTAATACTTCACCGTGCCGGATCAATAAGCTCAAACTGGTATGCAAATATTACCCATGCAGGAACTATCTTGTTGCATGACATGTCTTGCAACAAGATAGTTCGGATTAAAGCGCATATCACTGATTTAGATCTCCGTTGTAGTTGACACCAAGAATACTAAGGGACACGCTTATGTCAATTTTATTGATTCTAACTTTGCATGGAAAATATTGGCTGTTGTGTAGAATAAGCTGCAGGCGAGCTTTAGTCTAAAAAAATTAGAGCCAGTACTAGCTGATTTTATCTTAATCTTTAAAAGGATAAATAACATGAGTAACCTACTGGAACAACTTGAATTAATGACAACTATTGTGGCTGATACCGGTGACATAGAGGCAATTCGCCATTATCGTCCGCAGGACGCTACCACTAACCCCTCGCTGCTGCTTAAGGCTGCCACACTACCGGAATATGTTCCGCTCATTGAAAATGCCATCATCTGGGCCAAATCGCAGAGCAATGATCGTGGGCAGCAGGTGCACGATGCCATGGACAGGCTGGCGGTAGATGTCGGTGTGGAAGCGCTCAAATACGTTCCAGGACGTATCTCAACCGAAGTGGATGCACGGCTTTCTTTCAACACTGTGGCCTTGATGGACAAGGCCCGCAAGCTGACCAGTCTATACAACGCGGCTGGCATACCCAACGACCGCGTGTTGATTAAGATCGCCTCTACTTGGGAAGGCATCCGCGCTGCGGAAACTCTTGAGCGTGAAGGCATTAACTGTAACATGACATTGTTGTTCGGTTTTGCCCAGGCACGTGCCAGTGCAGAGGTGGGGGTGACGCTGATTTCTCCATTCGTTGGGCGTATTCTCGATTGGCACAAGGCACACAGTGATCATGATTTTTCGGCGGATGAAGATCCTGGCGTGCAGTCGGTACGCAAGATTTATGCGTACTATAAGACGCATGGTTTCAAAACCATTATCATGGGTGCTTCATTCCGCAATATGGGTGAGATATTGGCGCTGGCCGGTTGTGACCGGCTCACCATCTCGCCCCCGCTGTTAAAAGAATTAAAAGCCACGCAAGGTGTATTGATACGTCAATTGAACGATACCGGGGTGACCGAACCGCAGCCGCAACCTATGACCGAAGCGATGTTCCGCTGGGAACTGAATGAAGATGCTATGGCTACAGAAAAACTGGCCGAAGGCATACGTGGTTTCACCTTGGATCAGATCAAACTGGAAAAAATGCTTGCGGAAAGGCTTTAGAAAAGCGCAGATTAAATGCACTTGCTAAAGTGTGTGCTTGTTTTTTCTTAAAAAAGCTGGGGCAAATTGAATCGGCCAATCAATTTCGGGGGATTAGGCCATCAAAATATAACTTGTGCTAAGTTTCCTTATATTATTAAAGGGAGAGCAAAATTCTGAATTCACCACTTGTTTACCCGAATTGTCCGTTTCGGCTCACCAGATGTACAAGTCATATCTCATGAAAGGATAGACCCCATGAAAATCCTGGAACCCTGTACACTGGTTTTTTTCGGTGCCGGTGGAAATCTAAGCCGACGCAAGCTGATTCCAGCTTTGTTTCATCTTGAAACTGCTAAACGTCTACCCGACCATCTGATTATTCTTGGTTGCGATATTGCCCACTACACGCATGAACAATGGCTGGGTTTAGTATCTGACATTCTGCGTGAGCTGCATGGTGCGAAAATTGACGAAGCGGCGCTGCAACGTTTTTGCGCCCGCCTGCATTATTTCGCCATTCCACCTGGTGACGAGGATGCTTATGTGCGGCTGCAAACTTTGCTGGATAAAGATCCAAAGTTTCCACCAAACGTGGTGTACTACATGGCGGTACGACCCGTTGATTATCCCGGTATCGTGGAAAAACTGGGCAACATCGGGCTATTAAAACAGAACAACGGCTGGCGTCGCGTGGTGATTGAAAAACCGTTCGGCTACGACTTGCTTTCCGCGCAAACCCTGCAAGCCAGCCTCTACCGTCATCTCGATGAGCCACAAATCTATCGCATTGATCACTACCTCGGCAAGGGCACGGTGCAGAACATCATGGTGTTTCGCTTTGCAAACCTGCTGCTGGAACCATTATGGAGAAACCATTATATCGATCATGTGCAGATCACCCATTCTGAAACATTGGGGGTGGAAGGACGTGCCGATTACTACGAAGGCGCAGGGGCGCTGCGCGACATGGTGCAGAGCCATCTGTTGCAGTTGCTGGCGCTTGTCGCGATAGAGCCGCCATTGAGCATGTCGGCCGAACACTTGCGTGATGAAAAAGTAAAAGTGTTGAAAGCTATCCGCCCCATTACCCAAAACGCAGTGCATGCCCACGCTTTTCGTGGCCAGTACGCCAGTGGTGTGATCGACGGTAAGACCGTGCCTGGTTATTTGGAAGAACCAAATGTCGCGCCGGGTAGCACAACCGAAACTTATGCCGCAATGAAATTGTTCATCGACAACTGGCGTTGGGCAGGCGTGCCATTCTATCTGCGCACCGGCAAACGTTTGGCGGAAGGTAGCTCGGCGATCTGCATCCGCTTCAAGGCGCCGCCGCAGGATTTACTGCGGCACATCCGTAAAGGTGTGCCGCAACCGAACTGGATTATGCTCGGTATCCAGCCGGACGATTGTTTGAAGATGGAGTTGCAGGTCAAAGTGCCGGGGCTGGATATGCAAACACGCACTATCAGTCTGGATGCGACTTACCGCAAAGACGGCGAAGAAGATTTCGATGCTTATGAAGGGTTGATTCTTGATGTCATCCTCGGCGACCACTCGTTGTTCCTGCGCATCGATGAAGTCGAGACGGCTTGGCGTGTGGTCGATCCAGTAATTAAAGTGTGGTCGATGGAGCGCAGCTTCATCAACACCTATCCTGCCGGTAGCTGGGGGCCACGCGGCACTTACCGTTTGTTTGATCGTGAAGACCAGTTCTGGCGCCATTCCTTAAACCCAGAAGGCGGCAAGCTTGAGGCATATTGAAATGAGATCGCTTCTGACCGGTGATATCGGCGGTACCAAGACCCGTTTGGCGTTAGTCGACGTGAACAGTAATGAGGTTGTGATCCGCCGCGAACTTAGTTATGCCAGCCAGCGCTATGAAACTTTTGAAACGTTGCTGAGTGAATTTTTGTCATCGGATGATAACGTTGACGATGCGGCTTTCGGCATTGCCGGGCCGGTACAGGATGGTGTGGCGCAAGCGACCAATTTGCCTTGGCGGATCGATACCGCCGCACTGTGCCAACGCTTCGGTTTTTTGCGCTGCCATCTGCTGAACGATTTAGAGGCCACGGCTTATGGTTTACCCGCACTAGATGATGCTGATTTATTGACGCTGCAAGCGGGGATGCCCGAAATGCTGGGTAATGCGGCGGTGATCGCTGCCGGGACGGGTTTGGGCGAGGCGGGTTTGTATTGGGACGGACTATCCTATCGCCCCTTTGCCACGGAAGGCGGACACGCCACCTTCAGTCCGCGCAACACCCTGGAATTTGCCTTGCTAAGACATTTACAACAACGCCATTCTGAGCACATGAGAGGACATGTCAGTTGGGAGCGTGTCGTTTCCGGCATGGGGCTGCTTGATCTGTATGCATTCTTGCTTGACTACCGGCATGTATCGACCCCGGCGTGGTTAGCGGAAGAAATGCGTAACGCAGATACAGCGGCGGCGATTTCCGCTGCGGCACTGGCAAACAGCGATGCGGTATGCGTTGAAACGATGCAATTATTCGTCAGTCTGGCGGCGATGCCGGTCAAGGTGATCCTGAATGATCGCGCGGCACTGTATGGTCCAGCCTTGTTCGCTGCACACCATGCCGGACAGACAGTTTAAATGGCTTTCACTTTGCCAAATATCTTGGTGCTGACCTTATGTCTGGACACCGCAGAAAAATTTATTTTATTAAGGAGTAAATAATGCAGATCGGAATGATAGGGTTGGGGCGTATGGGCGCAAACATGGTGCGTCGTTTGAATCGTGCCGGACATCAATGTGTGGTGTTCGACCGCAACAGCGAAGCGGTACAGACACTGGCAAAAGAAGGCATGACACCTGCTATCAGCGTGCCGGACTTGGTGAACAAATTGAGTACACCGCGCGCCATTTGGCTGATGTTGCCCGCAGCGGTGGTGGATGCCAGCATCGCGGAACTGGCCCCGTTGCTGAGTGCGGATGACATCATCATTGATGGCGGCAATTCCTATTATAAGGATGACATCGTCCGCGCAAAGAGTCTGTCGGCACAGTCGATTCATTATGCGGATGTGGGAGTCAGCGGCGGGACTTGGGGGCTGGAACGCGGTTACTGTTTGATGGTCGGTGCCCAGCAGCATACGTTTGCGCGCTTGCAATCCATCTTTGCCGCGTTGGCGCCAGGTGTGGAAGCTGCACCGCGTACCGAAGGGTGCAGTGGCCAACCGAGCACGGCCGAGATCGGCTATCTGCACTGCGGTCCTGAGGGTGCTGGACACTTCGTCAAAATGGTTCACAACGGTATCGAATACGGCATGATGGCCGCCTATGCCGAAGGTTTTAATTTATTGCGCCACGCCAATGTGGGTGGCATGTTGCATCAAGTGGATGCAGAGACCACACCATTACGTGAACCGGAAGCGTTCCGTTACGATATCAATGTGGCCGAAGTGGCCGAGTTGTGGCGGCGTGGCAGCGTGGTGAGTTCCTGGCTACTTGATTTGACTGCGCACGCATTACAAGCCGATCCGAATCTGGAGAAGTTTAGTGGCAAGGTGTCGGACTCCGGTGAAGGGCGCTGGACCAGTATCGCCGCTATTGAATCGGGTACACCCGCGCCGGTTCTCACCGCCGCATTATTTGATCGCTTCAATTCGCGCGGAGAAGCAGATTACGGTAACAAGTTGCTGTCTGCCTTGCGCTATGAATTTGGCGGACATCAGGAGAAACGCTAGTGTCACAAGCCACTTAAAAATTTATACAACTGAAAAGCTGCATTTCATGCAACAAATACTGAAAAAATGATCCCAAATATGCTTGGATAAATAGGTACCCAGTTTAATTTGCCACTTTAAGCTGCCAAGCTGAGTGACAGGCAACACACTTGGTTAATGTATTTGACAGCATCTTTAAAATTTCTGGTGCTGGCACTTTATTTTCGGCAGCATTAGCTATTGCATCCATGTCGCGGTGAACACTCATACCCAGCGATTTTAATTCCATGGGTAGTTTGGTCATCAGTGCCGGGCTTGCATCAGCGGCAACCACCATACCTGCAGCGCTTGAAGCCTTGATGACGCGCTGCATGTCGCCTTGATTCACACCCTCTAGAATTCCTTGTGTTGCGGATAGCAAGCCTCGCATTTCGGATAAAATCAAGTCACGCTCGCTAACATGCAGCACAACAGCAGTTCTACCGTCAGTTCCGGTGGTAGTATTTCCACGGATAAAAAACCATGCGAATACGGCGATAGTCAAAATCCAGAGCAACAAGGCAATTGTGGTAAGTTTATTACATTTCATGTTAGTTCCTTATGTGGTTTATGAGGGAGTGCAAGATAGAGGAAACTTGTACTCCTATCTGTGCCAAAAGTCATATATCCGCGTCATGTTTTGTCCAAGTATGTTTGATGCCATGCCAACGAAAATTCTCGATGTCTATTTGCACTAATGCTTAAAACCATGCCTTGGTGCCCACTTGGAAGGCTCCGTTGCAGGTATTGCGAACATAAAGATTGATGCAGTTTGGCCGATAGATGAAAAGTGAAGTGATGGTATCTTTTCCTTTGTTGTATTGGCATTGCACGGCGCGCGACAGGGGATAAATTGTTAAGTAGTACCCTTAGTTGGAACTATAACTATGTCAGTTAATATAAAACCATTGCCCTGTAGCGATGCCGAGGAGTGCAATGGGCGTAACGCGCTGGTACAAAAACTTAGTAGCGATGCCGGGATATTTGCGCTCGGTGCTGCGGTGTCGCGCGTCGTGCAACTTACGGCGTCCGATGACGAAGCGGCCAATAATCTTGCGCATTGCGTGTTGTCAGATGTAGCGCTGACGCAAAAAATTTTGCGTCTATCAAACTCGGTGTCCTATCGCCGGGCATCCAACACACCTGTAACTACCATCTCCCGAGCGATTTTTATGCTTGGGTTTGATTCAGTAAAAACTAGTGCGCTGGCCATGTTATTGGTAGATAACCTGTCTAACCATAAACATGCGCAGAGTATCCGTGCAGAGCTGGCAGACGCCTTGCGTGCCAGCCTGTTTGGCCGCGAATTGGCGCGTCGCAGCAACTACCAAGATGCGGAAGAAGCATCAATTGCGGCCCTGTTTAAAAATCTGGGCCGTTTGCTGGTGGCATCGCACGAACACGCCTCTTCGAGACAAATTGACATACTTGTCGCCGCAGGCAAACATAGCCCAGCCGAAGCCTCAGCCAAAGTACTCGGTTGCAGCTATGACGAACTGACCGAAGCGGTACTGACTGAATGGGATATTCCAGAAACAATCACTAACGCGCTGAGAGCTCTACCTGCCGGTAGGCAGCAGACAGCGGGCAAGCGCCAAGAGTGGATGTGCCAGGTCGCTACATTTAGTGCCGAGGCCTCCAAATTAGCCGCACGCGCTGACGCCAAAGTAGAGGCCGGTGAACAACAACTGCTGGCGCGTTTTGGCACAGCCTTGAATCTTGATACTAAAAAAATGCGCGAGTTATTCACTTCGGTTGAAGAGGACATGCGCGATCTGTCCGAGAGCTTTAAACTCGGCGAAGCGGATAACACTGCCGCTAACTCTGAGAATGACATGCCGGACGTATTATTGATGGCGACCATGAGCGCGGATGCCCGGGCTGAAGATTTTCATCCCAGTGGCAAACCAATCAATGCGCGTGATTTATTGTTGGCCGGTATGCAGGATGTAATACAGATGCGGGCGTTGGGCCGTAGCAAAGTCAATGAATTAATTTTACTGGTACTGGAAACTTTATACCGAAGCATGGGGTTTCGTTTTGCAACCATGTGTTTAAAAGATGCCAAGTCGGGGCAGTTCCGCGCCCGTGTTGCGCTTGGAGAAGGCCATGCGTCACGCCAGGCAGGCTTTGTATTTCAAATGACCCCAGAGCGGGATCTGTTCCATCGAGCCATGGAAAATAATACCGACTTGATGATATCGGACGCCAGTAACGAAAAAATACGCGATCTTTTGCCCGCATGGCATCGCATCCTGTTGCCTGATACGCGCAGTTTTATTGTACTGCCGCTGGTTGTGCACAAAGTGCAGATCGGTTTATTTTATGCAGACCGTATTTTTCCAGCGCCAGAAGGCCTTCCACCTGACGAAATTGCGCTAATCAAGGCACTAAAGAGCCAAATATTGGCTGTGCTCAGCGGCACTTGAAAAGCGGCCAGAGCCAGTGGTTTGGAACTTTTGTAAAGGCCTTGGCACGCATTCTTCCGGAAAGTGGCATAGTGCAAGGCATTCGGAAAAATTGCCAAAATCAGTGTGTGTCTAAGCGGATAAAACACTTAATCCAGATTCAGAGGTTGAACCAAACTTCACATCGCCTTTCGTCGGAATGCACATATTTTGCTTCTCTCCCAGGCTTGTTGATTGCGCTAGCTGAATTTTGTGGCTAATCAGGAATTTTTTTGAATATTTGTCCCATCTCCAATTTTTATCGCCAATATTTCCAGAAACGTTGGACGCTTATTTTTGTTAGCTTACC
Organism: Nitrosomonadales bacterium; assembly: GCA_016721605.1. Classification (GTDB taxonomy): domain Bacteria; phylum Pseudomonadota; class Gammaproteobacteria; order Burkholderiales; family Gallionellaceae; genus Nitrotoga. The sequence goes on along the minus strand of JADKHS010000020.1, from coordinate 25,633 downwards.
TCAGTGCTTTGTAGTTGACATCCATTCCATCCATCGCTAAATTCCATACCTTAGCAATTTAGTCAACCAAAGGAAAAAATCATGGCTGTTCTCGTCGGTAAACTTGCCCCAGACTTTACTGCTGTTGCAGTGATGGGTGACAATAAAATAAACGAAACTTTTAGTTTGACGAACCATTTGGATGGAAAGTACGGTGTGATATTCTTTTATCCGTTGGATTTTACTTTCGTATGTCCTTCAGAATTGATTGCGTTTGATCATCGCTTAGACGAATTCAAGAAGCGTCAAACTGAAGTAATCGGCATTTCTATTGATTCGCAATTTACCCATCTGGCTTGGAAGAATACGCCCGTTAATATGGGTGGCATCGGTCAAGTGCGTTATCCATTGGTGGCCGACATTAAACACGACATTTGCCGTGCTTATGATGTTGAACATAAAGATGGGGTGGCTTTCCGTGGCTCATTTTTGATAGACCGTGCTGGTGTGGTCCGCCATCAGGTGGTGAACGATCTACCGCTTGGCCGCGACATTGATGAGATGCTGCGTATGGTGGATGCACTGCAATTTCACGAAGAACATGGTGAAGTTTGTCCCGCTGGCTGGAATAAGGGTAAAGCTGGAATGGATGCTTCTTCTGAGGGGGTGGCGAAGTACTTGGCCGAGCACGCTGAAAAATTATAAACGCTTATTTTCGTTACGCGAAGGCTCCCTCGGGAGCCTTTTTATTGATCTCAATCGCAGTACAGGACTGCTACAATTCGGTTATTTTTTACGGTTTTACAAGGCACTTATGCTGATCTGGCTCGTCATTCTTTATCTGATGATTTCTATCGGAATCGGTTTGTACGCCGCTACGCGCGTACATAACGTTAAAGATTATGTGATGGCCGGTCGGCACTTGCCGCTGTATGTCGTGACTGCCACCGTATTTGCTACCTGGTTCGGTGCGGAAACAGTGTTGGGAATATCCACAAAATTCGTCCAGCAGGGTTTGAGGGGAATAGTTGAAGACCCTTTTGGCGCTAGCATGTGCCTAATTCTGGTGGGTCTATTCTTCGCCGCCAAGCTTTATAAAATGAATCTGATTACCATTGGCGATTATTACCGGCAACGCTACGATCGCACAGTGGAGGTACTTACCAGCTTGGCCATCATAGCTTCATATTTGGGCTGGGTATCAGCGCAGATTACAGCATTGGGCTTGGTGTTCTCCTTCATTACTCAAGGTGCGGTTTCTCCTGGCGAAGGTATGGTGGTTGGCGCTGGCATCGTGCTGGTTTACACCTTGTTTGGTGGTATGTGGTCGGTGGCGTTGACAGATGCTTTTCAAATGACGATTATCGTCGTTGCCATGTTGTATTTGACTTGGCTGCTATCTGGTATAGCAGGTGGAGCAGGGATAGTCATAACACATGCCGCACAAGCTAACAAACTTATTTTATGGCCGCAGCTGGAAACCAGAGACGTGCTTGCATTTGTTGGCGCAGCGGTAACCATGATGTTAGGCTCCATTCCCCAGCAGGACGTATTCCAGCGTGTAATGTCCGCAAAAAATGAAAAAACCGCCGTATACGGCGCGCTGCTTGGGGGCACCCTGTATTTCCTGTTCGCTTTCATACCTCTTTTTCTGGCTTATTCCGCCACGTTGATTGACCCCAGAATGGTGGCCGCCTTGATCGACAGTAACGCGCAGTTAATTCTACCCACGCTGATCATGAACCATACGCCAGTGCTTGCCCAGGTGATGTTCTTTGGTGCACTGCTTGCCGCCATTATGAGTACTGCCAGTGGCACGTTACTGGCGCCGTCAGTCACTTTTACTGAAAACATTTTGAAAGGCATTATTGGCCACCAGAGTGATCGGCATTTTTTGTGGACCATGCGCACGGTCGTTGTATGCTTCACTGTGGCCGTTACCTTGTTTGCGCTAAAATCGACATCGAGTATTTATTCGATGGTGGGGAATGCCTACAAAGTGACTTTAGTGGCAGCGTTCATTCCGTTGGTGTGTGGACTGTATTGGAAGCGGGCGAACACCCAAGGTGCGTTATTTGCAATTGTCGCAGGCCTATCTTCCTGGTTACTGCTTGAAATTTTTGATCCTGAAGGACTGTGGCCACCGCAACTGGCTGGCTTACTGATGAGTGCAACAGGCATGTTGGTCGGCTCGCTATTGCCTGATTTGAAGCGCCGCCGCGCTGTTTATTAGATTGAATAGCGGCATGGCCGTCATATTATTGTCATAATTCTGTCATATCATCGTAAGTTGTTTGTCATGTGAACAACGGAGAAAATAATGACTGCGAATATTCTGGTAGTGGAAGACGAACCTGCGATACAGGAACTGCTGGCATTTAATATATCGCAATGTGGCTACCGCGCAATTGAGGCATATGATGCCGATAGCGCTTGGACGCACATCAACCATGCGCTGCCAGATCTAATCCTGCTTGACTGGATGTTGCCCGGTAGTAGCGGCGTGGAACTGGCGCGCCGTCTGCGTGCCGATCAACGGACACGTAACATTCCTATCATAATGCTGACCGCGCGCACCGATGAACGCGATAAAATTCTGGGGCTGGAATCAGGCGCGGACGATTACATAACCAAACCATTTTCGCCGCGTGAACTGATGGCTCGTATCCGTGCCGTGTTACGCCGCCGCGCACCACAAATGAGTGATGAAACAGTCACCGCAGGTGGGCTGGAATTATCGCCGGCAATGCATCGTATTAACGCTAATGGAGCAATGATTGATCTGGGGCCGACCGAGTTTCGTTTATTACATTTTTTTATGACCCATCCTGAGAGAGTCTATAGCCGTTCGCAGCTGCTTGACCAAGTTTGGGGAGATCATGTATTCGTGGAAGAACGTACAGTGGACGTGCACATTCGCCGTTTGCGCCAGGCGCTTGAGCCTTCCAGCCTCGACGGTTTGATTCAGACTGTGCGCGGCAGCGGCTACCGTTTTTCGTGTAACTGAACCGGATGGGCAAAACGTAGCCGCAATCCACCCCGTCAATTGCATTTTTTCTGCACCCTGCTGATATATGGTTTTCCACCACTTTGCGCACCATAATAGTGGCGCAGCGTAATTTTTAAAGGCTACACCATGTTTGATTTTTGGCGGCGCGCACTTTTTTTCCTATTTGCCTTCCTGCTTTTTTCCTTGCTGGCGTGGATAACAGTAGGCGCATTACCCGCCACCTTATTCTTTAGTATGTTTCTGCTGATATATATCATTCTTCACTTGCGTCAACTTGAAGCGCTTGATTGCTGGCTGGCCGATTCTGATAAGGGTATGGTGCCTGATGGTTCGGGGTTGTGGGGGATGTATTTACCCGGTTAAACAGGATGGTACGTCAACACCGCAAAGAACATGAGCAACGTGTCGCGGCGCTACAGCACATGGAGCAGGCCACCTCGGCACTACCAGAAGGAGGAGCCATACTCGATGAAGGCTACCGCAGTGAATGGTGCAACCCGCTTGCCGAACAACATTTTGGCCTCGACAGCAAGCGCGATATCGGCCAGCAAATTACTTATCTGGCACGTCAACCAGAATTCGTGAAATACCTTGCCATGCACGAATTTAGCGAACCGCTGGTTCTGAGCGGTGCACGGCAGGACGGACTGACACTGTCCATTAAATTGATCCCCTACGGTGGCAATAAACTGCTACTGATTAGCCGCGACATTACCCATCTGGAACGCATTGAAACCATGCGCCGCGATTTTGTCGCTAATGTGTCACATGAGTTACGCACACCTCTTACCGTAGTCAACGGTTTTGTTGAGACCTTGCACGACATGCCCAGCCTTGAAAACAGCATGGCGCGCCGCGCATTGCACCTGATGGGGGAGCAAATGTATCGCATGGAGCGGCTGGTAGACGATTTACTTACCCTGTCCAAATTGGAGAATACACTCAATGCCTTGCAGGAAGAAACAGTGGATGTGCCCGGACTTTTACGCACGCTGCATCAAGAGGGGCAATCTTTGAGTGCGGGGAAACATACTTTGCGGCTGGAATTAGCGAGCAATTGCGCTCTGCTTGGCAACACCGATGAGTTGCGCAGTGCCTTCGGTAATTTGATATCAAATGCCATCCATTACACCCCGCAAGGAGGCGAGATTTTGGTGAGCTGGCATGAGCAGAACGATCAGCCGGTTTTTAGTGTGCAGGACAGCGGCATCGGCATCGCGCCACAACACATTCCGCGCTTGACAGAGCGTTTTTATCGGGTGGACAGTAGCCGTTCACGCGAAACAGGAGGCACTGGTCTGGGGCTGGCCATCGTCAAGCATATCGCTAACCGACATCAGGCGCGACTGGAGATTGCCAGTGGGGAAGGGGAGGGCAGTACCTTCAGTATTGTATTTTCAGCTAGCCGACGCCTGCTATTGTGTACGGAAGATGCCACCACTAATTACATGCCAAAAACAGATATTCAATAGGGCATCTCTAAAAATTCAGATTTCTCCTAACCGTCTCTCACAGTGTTGTCACAAAAATGTCCCCATATCAATTATATGCTGCGTCAACATTTTTTATTCGCGCCTAGTCTTGTTTAAAACTCTTAATTTTTAGAGGTGCCCAATAGTATTTTCTGTATTCAGGCCAGGTTTTTAACATACCATGCCATCGATTCTTCCAGGCCTTGGGCAATGGCATGGCTAGGCACATAACCCAGTAAAGACTGGGCTTTTGAAATATCCGCTTGGGAGTGGCGCACATCACCCGCACGAAAATCACGGTAAACCGGTTTAAATTCTTTCAAATGGGGAAAGTGTGGCAAGAGCAATATTCGGCATTGCTCAAAAAGGTTATTGAGCGTAGTCCTATCACCTACGGCAATATTGTAAACTTGATTGGCAGAAGCGATATCTTGTACAGTCGCGGCCAGAAGATTGGCTTGTACGGCGTTGTCGATGTAACAAAAATCGCGGCTGGTTTCCCCGTCACCGTTGATATAAACAGGTTCATTCTTGATCATACAAGCCACCCACTTCGGGATTACCGCTGCGTAAGCACCATTAGGATCTTGACGGCGTCCAAAGATATTAAAATAGCGCAGGCCGATTGTGTGGAACCCGTAGCATCGGCTAAATACGTCAGCATAAAGCTCGTTCACATACTTTGTCACGGCATAAGGCGACAAAGGCTTGCCTATTAAATTCTCAATCTTGGGTAATCCTGGATGGTCACCATAAGTTGAACTGGAAGCCGCATAGACAAAGCGTTTTACTGCTGCATCGCGCGCCGCTACCAGCATGTTGAGAAATCCGGAGATATTATTTTCGTTAGTAAGAATAGGATCCTCAAGTGATCGTGGTACCGAACCAAGCGCTGCCTGGTGCAGTACATAATCGACACCTGATACCGCTTCTCGGCAAATGCTTAGATCACGGATATCCCCATCCATGATACGAAACCCAGCCCATTGTTGCGGTGTAACCTGATGTTGTACCTCTTTCAAATTCTCCCTGTAACCTGTAGTAAAGTTATCCAATCCTATAACAGTTTGGTTAAGCTTTAAGAGTGTCTCCACCAAATTGCTTCCAATAAATCCAGCCGCACCAGTAACCAGCCAAACACGGGGTTCCTGCGGAAGGCGCTGCTTAAGAACTTGAAAAGCGGTCATAATTATTTCCTCACAAATACTAAAAAGGCATACCGCATACCTTCGACTGCCATTGGATTAAATGCGAGTTTGCCACCAGCCTGTGCAAGTTATTTGTGCTTAAACTTGAGTAACTTAGAACATTTCTAAGTGGGTAGTTAGGGTGACTTACAACACAGGACAAAAACTGTCCGAACCGGATTCTACCTTAGCTCAGCCTCGTTTCACACCTGCATCCAAATTTAGCATTTGTGTTAAATATTTTAGAAGCGGCCATTCAGGCAATACAAAAAATTTGCAATCATTTTTAATAAAGGTAATAATAATACGAATTATTCTTATTTATATTTGATGGATTTTTATAGCTATGCCAACTCAACGCGAGACAGAAACTCCTGACACTGTATTTGCGTCGGTTCCCAGTTCTAGTTCTGATGCGAATTCACTCATTCGCATTAAAAGCCAGGATTTATTTCAGCTAAAGCGCGAAATAGAAATTGAACATGCGGGCCGCATTTATCGGCTTCAATTAACACAGAGTAACAAATTGATTTTGACTGCATAAAAGCAAAATCAAATTAAATAAATCGTTGCAGTTTTGTAAGGTTATTTCAACCGTTAACCAAAAAAACAGGATGTTAATGCAACTGTATGAACGATAACTGGAAGCGCTTATGAATTAAAAAATAAAAATTAGAAAACAAACCAAAAACTGAAATGGATTTGGCGAAGCGGCGATTAGTCCTGCCAAGTACGTTAAAAAAATAATTTAACTGAATTTATACATTAGACCCGAAAAAGGAATGCATTCATGAAATTTACACTAACTTTTTTCGCCGCTGCCATGAGTGGCATGCTTAGTCTCAATGCTGCCGCGCACATGCTGTGGTTAGAGGGTGATGCTACTGCAGGCAAACTTTATTTCGGCGAATATGGTGATAACTTACGGGAAACTTCGCCAGGCAAACTTGACAATATTGTTACGCCGATGATCACCATTGTTGATACGGCCGGTACAGAGAAGTCGGTTACTGCAAGCCGTGGTGGCAATTACTACGCTATCCCCGGTGGACCTACTGTATTAGTGCAAGCGCTCAAGCAACCCATACGTACCCCACAAGATAAGCTCGCTCCTGTGCAAAGAAGTTTTTTGTATGCGAGGCAAGGTAAAGAGGGTAGCTTGCCGTTGGATATACAACAAAAAGCAAATAAGCTGCGCTTAAGCTTTATGGGCAAGCCATTGGCTAAGGCTGAAATTGTTCTTATTGCACCCAACGGATGGGAAAAACCTTTACACACAGACGAAAATGGCGAAACGAATTTTCCACTGCTAGAACCTGGCCTCTATATCGCAGAAGCCAAGCACAAAGAAAACCATCCCGGAGAATTCGAAGGTAAAGCCTACTCTATAGAAAATCATACCGTTACGCTTAGCTTCTCAAAATAAATTCTGCATCCGCAACTGAACCATGCGGTTATACGGGGTTATTTTGCAGCAAGCCGTAATAAAGGATATCCATTTGATTACACACAAAGGTAATACACGGAAACCATAGTAAAAGGCAGTACGCAAACTTATGAATACGAATTTTTAGTATTCATTAATTATTTTCACTTAATCTGGAAGCCAGCCACGTGTTTTCTCACCAGCCAGCCACCTTTATTTTAAAGAACAGGGGAGCTTATGAGATTCAAAAAAACACGTCCTGCATTGTTGGTAGCGCTGGCATTACAGCAACTATACAGCCCAGCTTTTGCACAAACAACCACAAACGATAACAAGAACGATACATTAATCGATGCCACACAATTACCGGAAATTAAAGTGAGCGGTCAAAAGGTGACCGACGATTTTGCAGCGAGTACTTTCGCGGGCTTTAGAACGCCGACACCCTTGCGCGATGTTCCGCAGACAGTCACGGTCGTCAATCGTGCCCTGATGGATTCCCAGAGCATCGCCTCGCTGGCGGAGGCTTTACGCAACGTACCCGGCATTACCGTAGGCGGTGCCGAAGGTGGGCAGATCGGTAACAACATCAATCTGCGCGGCTTTACGGCACGTACCGATATGTATCTCAATGGAATGCGTGACAGTGGCCAGTATTATCGCGACACTTATTATCTTGAATCGGTTGAAGTATTAAAAGGCCCATCATCCATGCTGTTTGGGCGCGGCTCTACTGGGGGCGTGATCAACCAGGTCAGCAAACGTCCACTATTAGGTGATTCAAATCAAATTACCGGCACCGTCGACACCAATGGAGGAGTGCGTTCAACGGGGGATTTTAACCGTCAATTGTCGGATACTTCCGCGGTTCGCGTTGCCATGATGGGTCAAAAAGCGCAAACGACACGCGACGTTATTACCAATAAAGACTTTGGAATTGCGCCGTCACTACGCTTTGGAATCGGCACGCAGACTGAAATTACACTATCAGCGATCCTCTCCCACAACGACGACATGGTGGATTATGGCATTCCCGCCATCAATGGCCGTCCGGTCAAGGTGAATCGCGATACTTATTACGGTTTGACAGACGATCGTGTTTTGCAAAAAACAGCGATTTTAAGTGGTCTCATCGAACATAAGTTGAATTCGGACGTGACACTGCGTAATCAGCCGCAATATAGCTATTACAGCACTGACGCCCAGGCAACGGGTCTTAACGCTGTGGGCACGCTTGCCGGCAGCGTATTTACCCCGTTCACCACCATGCTGCTGGAAATACTACTGCGCTGCCCTTGAGTGCACTGTCTGTCAGGCTCACCAGCCATGATCGCGTATTCAAAAATCAAATGCTCAACAATCAGACCGATTTGATCGCAAAAGTTCGATACTGGCACCCTCAAGCATACGATGATCGCCGGCGCTGCACTCAGCCGTGAGACCTTCGAATCTCAGGCTACTGCCCGTAGCAACTTGCCCGTCGTATCGCTGGTCAATCCAGCCTACCTTTCTACACCGGCCAATTCCGTGAAAACGATTGGAAATGAAGCAGATTCACAAGCGACTTCAGTCGGCGCATATATCAACGACACGATCGAATTAAACAAGCAATGGAAGGTTGTCGGCGGCGTGCGCTGGGATCGCTTCAAGGCGGACCTGACCAACACCATCAGCACCGCTACGCCGCCGCTTCTTAGAGCCGATCAAACAGTAAGCTTCACCAGCGTACGGGGCGGTGTAATTTATCAGCCGGATAATGTGCAATCGTACTATGCATCCTATGGCACCTCCTTTAACCCCTCATTGGAAACACTGACGGCGACCGCGGGTACGCAAACTTTAGAACCTGAAAAAAGCCGCTCCTACGAAATCGGTACAAAATGGGACATACTGGGCGGCAATCTATCGTTAACCTCAGCTTTATTTGATATTGAAAAGACCAATTCACGCTCGCAAGTGTCGCCCGGAATCTACATCTCTAACGGGGATGTGCGCGTTACCGGTTTTGAATTTGGTGCAGCGGGCCGTATCACGCGTGATTGGCAACTCATGGGCGGCTATACGCATATGAACCCGACGATTGTCAGGGCGTCAGCGCTGGAGGCAACGCAAGGAAAAGATCTGGCCAATACGCCGCGCGACATGGCCACGTTATGGACGACCTACAAATTGACCCCACAATGGGAAGCGGGTGGTGGAGCCACCTATATGTCCTCACGCTTTGCCAACAACACCAATACTGTTTCTGCCGCTGGCTACACTCGCTGGGATGGTACGATTGCCTATCATTTGCCTAAGTACGATATCCGGTTGAACCTGCTTAATCTGACCAACAAGGACTATATCAACTCATTGCTCCCCTCTAATGGCGGGCGCTCAGTACCCGGGAGCGGACGGACTGCACTCATAACAGTGGTTCATCGTTTTTAAACATATCAGGACCAGAGATCCATGTTAGTACAAATCCCTAAGGTATTGAGCGTCGAACAGGTTCGCTTTGTGCGGGAAAAACTTGATACCGCTGGGGAGGCATGGGTCGATGGCCGCGTGACGGCAGGCCATCAAGGGGCGCCGGTCAAGCGTAATCTGCAGATCGCGGAAAACACACCCATTGCGCACGAGTTGGGCGATTTGATTCTGGCCGAACTCGAACGCAACCCGCTCTTTATTAGCACTACGTTGCCGAATCGGGTTTATCCACCGATGTTTAATCGATATGAAAACGGCATGTATTTTGGTAGCCATGTTGATGGTGGCATGCGGCTAATACCCGGCACAGGTGAAAAAATTCGCACTGATGTCTCTGCTACCTTATTTCTTTCTGCACCCGACGAATACGACGGGGGTGAGTTGCAGATTGAGGATACTTACGGTATGCACACCGCGAAATTCGCGGCAGGCGATCTGCTGATCTATCCAGCTACCAGCCTGCATCGGGTGACGCCGATAACACGCGGCGTGCGTACCGCCTGTTTTTTCTGGATTCAAAGTTTGATTTCTGATGACGGCCAGCGCACGCTATTGTTCGATCTCGACACCGCAATTCAACGGCTGAATTCCGCCAATGCGGATGAAACTGCGCGTACACACCTAACCGGTTGTTATCACAACCTGGTGCGGATGTGGGGTATGCCATAATATTTTTTTGGAGTGATGACCTTATGCCGACAATTATTCAACTCAATAAAGTTCACAATACCAGCTCAGCGAATGGCGCTGATAACGATCTAATTGATTCTAAAGACCGTGATATCCGCTCACGGCGTGCCATGTTCTTGAAATGGCTGCGCAAAACACATGGTTGGATCGGACTCTGGGGTGCGGCCATAGGCTTGCTTTTTGGGGTGACAGGAATCTTGTTGAGCCACCGCACTGTGTTGAAAATACCGGCGGCGCAAGTGCAAGAAACGATGCTGCAAATTCCGTTACCTAGTCCAGCACCGGCCAATGCGAAAGCAATGGCAAGCTGGTTACAACAAGAATTGATGGTTGATCGCCCTGCCTCGCGCGAGCGCAGCGAACCGGCCAAACCTGTGGCATGGGGCGACAAGACCCTAAAACAGCCCGCGCACTGGTCAGTTACATTTAACTCGCCCCAAGCCAATCTACAAGCGGAATATTGGGTCGGTAACAACTTCGTATCGGTTAAGCGTGGCGACCAAAATATATGGGGTACATTAAATAATTTACACAAAAATAACGGTGTCGGTATCCCTTGGATTCTTTCGCGGATACGTTGGCGGAAGCATTATCTTGCCGTCATTGACGGGGTCATACTTGGTCACAGCTCAATCGCCGCCGTATGATCGGCTTCGGCATAGGTTTGACGTCACTGACCCTGTTGATCGGTTTTGCCATGCAGGCATTGTTGTAGCACTACTCCGCAACCGAAAATACGATCAGTAAATGAAACCCCACTGTTGGTACATAACATTACCGCCCTGTTAAATATTGCAATAACTGGGATGGTAAATCAATTCCGCCTTGGGCAGGCCAGTTGGCTAATTCTTCCAGGGAGTCATGGTAACCATAGCGCGCGATGATGCAACGCATCCCAGCAGCTTGCGCCGCTTCCGCATCGCGCTTGTCATCACCCAGATACAGGCAGTGTTGTGGCGCGATTTTCAGCAATTCGCTGGCCTTCAGTAAGGGATCCGGGAAGGGCTTGGCACGCGCGCATGTGTCGCCGCTGATCAGGCAGGCAGCGCGTTGGGCATAGCCCAGTGCTTGCATTAACGGCAAAGTGAAGCGATGGGGTTTGTTGGTGACAATGCCCCACGGTAAGCCACGTTGTTCCAGTATTTCGACCAGTTCCGCCATTCCAGGGAACAGGGTGGTGTGGACACAAATATGGCTAGCGTAATAATCCAGGAAGGCATCACGCAAGCCCGCAAAATTTGGCGCATCTGGTCCAATGTCAAAACCCAGTTTCAGCAAGCCAAGAGAGCCATGTGAGGCTTGGGGGCGGATTGTTTCCAATGGCATGGGTGGTCTGCCATTGAGGTTGAGCAGGTGGTTAAGGGCAGCGCCCAGATCGGGAGCCGTGTCAGCAAAAGTGCCGTCGAGATCGAATAAGACAGCTTTAATCACGTTGACAGGCGAGCAGGTAGTTGACGTCAGTGTTCTGGCCGAGTGAGTAGGTTTTATAAAGGGGGTGGTAACTCATGCCGCTGATGTCGCTTATGTTAAGCCCTGCATTGCGGCAAAATTGCGCGAGTTCGGACGGTTTGATAAATTTAGCATAATCGTGCGTGCCACGCGGCAGCAAATGAAGTAAATACTCCGCGCCGATCACCGCAAAAAGATAAGACTTCGGGTTGCGGTTGAGGGTGGAGAAAAATACATGGCCGCCCGGCTTGGCTAGTTGCGCGCAGGCATTCACCGTGCTGGATGGGTCGGGTACATGTTCAAGCAATTCCATGCAAGTGACCCACATCGTAGTGACCTGGCTGTTCTGCCGCCAGGTCTTCCACGGCAATTTTACGGTAGCTCACCTGTTGGCCACTTTCCAGCAAGTGTAGCCTGGCAACCTGTAGAGCTTTATCGCCCAGATCGATACCTGTCACATGCGCGCCAAGTGCGGCCATACTTTCCGACAGGATACCGCCGCCGCAACCGACATCCAGCACAGTTTTGCCGACCAGGGGCGCAATACTGTTGATGTAATTCAGGCGCAGCGGGTTAATTTCATGTAGTGGTTTGAATTCGCTGCTGGGGTCCCACCAGCGGTGGGCGAGCTGACTAAATTTCTCCAGTTCAATCGGATCAGCATTGGCCATAATGTGCTCATAATTCGAAGGTGAAGTGTGGAATGTAGCAAAACTTGTCTTGAACCACCAGCCAATCAGACGATTTTATTTTAGGTTCTGCGCGGCAAAGAAATTATGCTTTGTCTCGCTTAAGGTGGGCATGTTAAACTTACGAATTGTTTTGCAAGAAATTTTAGAGCATCCGCTATACCTATGGAACAATTCGCTAAAGAAATTCTGGTAGTCAGTCTTGAAGATGAGATGCGCAAGTCGTATCTCGATTACGCAATGAGCGTGATTGTTGGACGCGCTTTGCCTGATGTGCGTGATGGCCTTAAACCGGTACATCGCCGCGCGCTGTTTTCCATGCACGAACTATCCAACGACTGGAACAAGGCTTACAAAAAATCAGCGCGCATTGTCGGTGACGTGATCGGTAAATACCATCCACATGGAGATACGGCGGTGTACGACACGATCGTCCGTATGGCGCAGACATTTTCGCTACGTTATCCTTTGGTGGACGGCCAGGGTAACTTTGGTTCGGTGGACGGTGATAATGCAGCGGCAATGCGTTATACCGAAATTCGCATGGCGCGTATTGCGCATGAATTGCTGGCCGACCTGGACAAGGAGACCGTTGATTTCGGACCCAATTACGATGGCTCCGAGCATGAGCCGCTGGTTTTTCCGGCGCGTTTCCCCAATCTGTTGGTCAATGGCTCAACCGGCATTGCCGTGGGAATGGCGACTAATATTCCGCCGCACAATCTAGGCGAGGTGGTTGATGCTTGTCTAGCGCTACTAAAAAACCCTGATTTGGATATTGAGCAACTAATAGAATATATCCCGGCACCAGATTTCCCAACTGCCGGTTTTATTTATGGCTTAGCAGGTGTAAAGGAAGGTTACCGGACCGGGCGCGGGCGCGTGGTAATGCGCGCGCGAACCCACTTCGAAGACATCGAAAAGGGGAATAACCGCCAAGCCATCATTATTGATGAGTTGCCCTATCAAGTGAATAAAGCCGCCTTGCTAATGAAGATTGGCGAGCTGGTACGTGAAAAGAAAATTGATGGGATTTCCGAAATCCGCGACGAATCAGATAAATCTGGAATGCGCGCTGTGATTGAACTAAAGCGCAATGAAGTGCCGGAAGTCATACTCAATCAATTGTTTAAAATGACCCAGCTGCAAGACAGTTTCGGCATGAACATGGTGGCCTTAACCGACGGTCAGCCCAAGCTGCTCAACTTGAAGCAATTTCTGGATGCTTTCCTGCGCCATCGGCGCGAAGTGGTAACGCGGCGCACGATATTTGATTTGCGCAAGGCGCGGGATCGTGGCCACATTCTGGAAGGTTTGGCGGTTGCACTTTCCAACGTGGATGAAATCATCGCGCTGATCAAAGCGGCAGCGACGCCTGCAATTGCCAAGCAGGGTTTGATGGCGCGGACATGGCGATCTTCACTGGTCGAAGAGTTACTAAGCCGGGTTAGCGATGCATCGCGTCCGGAAAATCTGGCGCCGGAATTCGGTATGTCAGGGCAGGGCGAGCAGCGCGCATATCGGCTTTCAGACACGCAAGCGCAAGCTATTCTGGAGCTGCGCTTGCAGCGTTTGACCGGGCTGGAACAAGATAAAATTGTCAGCGAATATCGCGAAGTGATGGATAAGATTATCGATTTGCTCGATATCCTGGCTAAGCCAGAGCGCGTAACGCAAATTATCATCGACGAGCTGGTTGCGATTAAAGCGCAATACGGCGACAAGCGCCGTAGTGAAATCGTCACCCATACCCAAGATATGAGTATGGAAGACCTGATTACGCCGGAAGACGTGGTGGTTACGATGTCGCATGGTGGTTACATGAAAGCGCAGCCGTTAGCGGAATATGTGGCGCAGAAACGCGGCGGTCGTGGCAAGCAGGCTGCTCCTCCTAAAGAGGACGATTTTGTAGATAACCTGTTTATCGCCAACACGCACGATTATATTCTGTGCTTCTCCAGTCGTGGCCGAGTGTACTGGATCAAGGTGTACGACGTACCTCAGGGTGCCCGTACCGCCCGCGGCAGGCCAATTGTTAATCTGTTGCCGCTGGAAAGTGGCGAGAAGATCAACGCGATTCTGCCGGTAAAAGTGTTCTCGGAAGATCAATATGTATTCTTTGCCACCGCCAAAGGCACGGTGAAGAAAACGGCGTTGTCTGATTTCGCCAACCCACGCAAGGCCGGGATCATCGCCATTAACCTGGATGAAGGCGATTATCTGATCGGCGTGGCGTTGACTGATGGAAAGCATGACGTAATGCTGTTTTCCAATGGTGGCAAAGCGGTACGTTTTGACGAAAATGATGTGCGCTCCATGGGGCGTGTGTCGCGCGGTGTGCGCGGCATGAAGCTGGCCGCGAAGCAACATGTAATTGCACTCCTGGTGGCGGGCGATGAAAGCCAAGCGGTATTGACTGCGACCGAGAACGGTTATGGCAAGCGCACGCCGATTTCAGAATATACACGCCATGGCCGGGGTACTCAGGGCATGATTGCAATTCAAACCTCCGCCCGGAATGGTAAGGTGGTAGCGGCTACATTGGTAAACGAGGAAGATGAAATCATGTTGATTGGTACGAATGGCGTACTAATCCGCACCCGCGTCAAGGAAATCCGCGAAATGAGCCGCTCCACGCAGGGCGTGACACTAATTAATCTAGGTAAAGACGATAAATTGGCGGGTTTAAGCCGCATTGCCGATCCTGAGCCGGAACATCTTTCCCATTTAATCAAACCAGATTAAAGACCAGAGTAGAGAATAAACAAGTTATGACAATTTATAATTTCAGCGCAGGTCCCGCAGTATTGCCGCATGAGGTATTGCAACAGGCACGTGAGGAGTTACTCGACTGGCATGGCAGTGGCATGTCAGTTATGGAAATGAGCCACCGTGGCAAGGAGTTTATGGGTATCGCAGCGGCGGCGGAAAGCGATTTGCGTGATCTGCTCGCTATCCCGGCTAATTACAAGGTTCTATTCCTGCAAGGCGGGGCTCACTTGCAATTTGCCATGATTCCGCTAAATCTGTTACGCGGCAAGCTTCCGCTGATTACGTTAATACCGGTGAATGGTCCAAGAAAGCGATAGCGGAAGCTAAAAAATTTAGTAACGTAAATAGTGTGGCCAGTGGTGCGGACAAAAATTTTATTAATGTGCCAGCGTTTGATACTTGGCAGTGTAATCCGAATGCAGCCTACTTGCATTACACGTCAAATGAGACGATAGGCGGAGTCGAATTCAATTGGGTTCCGGAAATTGGTGAAATTCCTTTGGTAGCGGACATGTCATCCAACATTATGTCGCGCCAGATTGATGTATCCAAATTTGGCCTGATTTATGCTGGAGCGCAAAAAAATATTGGTCCGGCTGGGTTGTGTATAGTTATCGTACGCGAAGACCTGATTGGTCATGTGTCACCGGGCGCGCCCACGATGCTGGATTACAAGATCCATGCTGACAATGATTCAATGTACAACACGCCACCCACTTACGGCATTTACATGGCTGGGTTGGTATTTCAGTGGCTCAAGCGCAATGGTGGATTGGCGCAAATGGAACAGACCAATATCAAAAAGCAAACCTGCTGTATCAGGCGATCGATGCCAGCAATGGTTTTGCAATTGCCCGGTGGTCAAGTCGGATCGTTCACGCATGAACGTACCGTTCACCCCTGAAAGATGCCGGTCTGGATGGCGAGTTTCTCAAACAGGCGGATTCCCACGGCCTATTACAACTGAAGGGACATCGCTCCGTCGGTGGCATGCGCGCTTCAATTTACAATGCGATGCCGCTGGAAGGTGTGCAGACATTGGTTGATTTCATAACACATTTTGCAAAGAATCATGGCTAAAACTTTTAAGATACTGACGTTAAATAAAATTTCAACGGTTGGGCTAAACCGCTTGCCCGCTGCAAATTATATTGTTGGCAGCGACATTACAGAACCCGATGCGATCCTGGTGCGCTCGCAGAATATGCTGGAGATGGATATTCCGGCTAGTGTGAAAGCCATCGCCCGCGCTGGCGCTGGCACTAATAACGTACCTGTTAAAAAGATGAATTTGCGGGGCGTACCAGTGTTCAATGCTGCCGGTGCCAATGCCAACGCGGTGAAGGAATTGGTTATCGCGGGTATGTTGCTGGCTTCGCGCAACATGATTGCTGCGCTGCATTTTACCGCCAATTTAAAGGGTGATGACGCTACGCTGCACAAGCTGGTCGAAGACGGCAAAAAACATTATGCAGGTATTGAATTGCGTGGCCGTACCTTGGGCATTATTGGTTTGGGCGCCATTGGCCGTCTGGTGGCGGATGCCGCCATTGGCTTGGGCATGCAAGTAGTGGGTTACGATCCCGACATTACCGTAGAAGGAGCATGGGGACTGCCTTCGCAGGTAAAGAAAGCACACAGCATAGAAGATCTGCTTAAGCAGAGCGATTTCGTTACGCTGCACATTCCTTGCTGGACGCCACACGGGGCTTGATTAATGAACAGCGCGTACAAGCGATGAAGCCAGGAAGCGTGCTGCTGAACTTTGCGCGCGATGGTATCGTGGACGAAGACGCAGTGCTGGCGGGTATCGCCGCCAAACGTATCCGTTATTATGTTTGCGATTTCCCCATGCAGAAGACGCAGGACAACCCAGCAGTGATTGCGCTGCCGCATCTAGGCGCTTCCACGCAAGAGGCTGAAGACAATTGTGCGGTAATGGTGGCGGAGCAAGTTCGCGACTATCTGGAGCACGGTAACCTGAACAATACGGTAAATTTCCCGACTATTAATATGCCGCGCGAATCGTCTTTCCGTATCGCCATCGCTAATGCCAACGTGCCGAATATGCTCGGGCAGATTTCTACTGCTTTGGCCGGAGCCGGCATTAATATCCACAATATGATAAACAAATCGCGTGGTGAGATGGCTTATACCCTAGTCGATACAGATATCGCCACACCTCCTGAGATGATCGCGCAGATTGCCGCCATTCCAGGCGTGCTCATGGTGCGCGACTTACCTTTGGATGCTTAAGTAATAAGGATATGTGAGCAATGAGTGATGAACTCAAGAAATACCGCGAACAAATCGACCGCATTGACGAAGATTTGCTTAAGTTGCTAAACCAACGCGCGGCGCTGGCAAGACAAATCGGACATCTTAAGGGTGAAAATACAGTGCTGCGGCCAGAACGCGAGGCGCAGATATTGCAGCGTATGGTTAGCAATAACCCCGGTCCTTTGCCGAATCAGAGCATCATGCAATTATTTACCGAAATCATGTCCCACTGCCGTGCATTAGAGGCTCAACTATGTGTTGCATACTTGGGTCCAAATGGGACTTTTACCCATGAAGCGACAGAGAAGCGCTTTGGCCATGCAATTTTGGGTAAGCCATGTGTTTCAATAGATGAAGTTTTTCAAACTGTAGAAAGCGGCGAGGCACATTATGGGGTGGTGCCGGTAGAAAATTCTACTGAAGGCGCTATAGGACGCACGTTGGATTTGTTGTTGCAAAGCCAGCTCAAGGTGTGTGGTGAAGTAATGCTGCCAGTGCATCAATGTTTAATGTCGCGGGTGACTGACCTTTCTGCCATCAAACGTGTGTATTCGCATTCGCAGTCTTTGGGGCAATGCCAAGCCTGGCTGAATACGCATTTGCCTAACGCTGAACGCATATCAGTAGGCAGCAATACCCAAGCGATTCTTCTGGCTTTGGAGCAACAGGCAGATAGTGCCGCAATCGCAAGCGCAAAAGCGGCCAAGAGTTACGGTGTCCCGTTATTAGCTGAAAATATTGAGGACGACGCGCGCAATACCACGCGCTTCCTGGTTATCGGAAACCAGGAAGTGACACCATCCGGCAGGGATAAAACCTCATTGGTCATGTCCGCGCCTAATCGCCCAGGGGCAGTCTACGATTTGCTGGCGCCGTTAGCCAAAAATGAGGTCAGCATGACCAAACTGGAATCTCGGCCGGCGCGTTCCGGCGTGTGGGAATATGTGTTCTATATGGATATTGAGGGGCATCAGCATGAACCCAAAGTGGCGGCCGCACTGCTCGAATTAAAGCAAGTCGCCGCGTTCGTAAAAACGCTAGGTTCATACCCGGTTTCCTTATAAGACCGTTTGTGCAATTTAAAAATATCGTTAATTTCCGTGAAGACGAAATTTAGTTCTATCAATGACTGAGTGGCTGTTTCTATCGGTAATGACAGAAACGAAATTAATCAAGGTATTAAATGAACTACAGTGAGTTAGCCCCTCCTTATATCCGCGCCATAGCGCCTTATCAGCCCGGAAAACCCATTGCCGAGCTGGAGCGCGAGCTCGGCATCAGTGGCATCGTCAAGCTGGCGTCTAATGAGAATCCCCTCGGCACCAGCCCCCTAGCCGTGGCCGCGATGCATGCTGCGATAAGCGACATCGCACGCTATCCCGATGGCAGTGGTTTCAATCTAAAGAAAGCATTGTCCGAGCGATATCAGATTGAACCTGCATGCGTCGTGCTGGGAAATGGTTCCAATGATTTATTGGAGTTGGCCGCACACGCTTTCCTCGCACCGGGTGACAAAGTAGTTTATGCGGACCATGCTTTCGCCGTGTATGCGCTGGCTACGCAAGCGACAGGCGCTACAGGCATCAGCGTGCCAGCCACTGAAGGGTTCGGCCACGATCTTTCCGCAATGCTGCAAGCTACAGTGCAGCATAAGGTAAAGATGGTGTTCATCGCGAACCCAAATAATCCCACGGGTACTTTTCTTAGTGCGGCGGAATTGCTGGACTTTCTGCGTGCGGTGCCGCCGCAAGTGTTGGTGGTGCTGGATGAGGCGTACAACGAATATCTGCCGCAAAATTTGCGTTACGATAGTGTGGGCTGGTTGCGCGATTTTCCCAACTTGATCATTTCCCGCACTTTTTCCAAGGCATATGGTTTGGCCGGATTGCGCGTGGGTTATGCATTGGCAAGTGAATTGGTAGCGGACATGCTGAACCGGGTGCGGCAACCGTTTAATGTCAACAGCATAGCGCAGGCTGCTGCTGTAGCGGCGTTACAGGACGAGGCTTTTGTAAGGCGAACTTGCGAATTGAACCAGGCTGGAATGGAACAGATTACGCAAGGGTTGACTCGATTAGGTCTGGAGTATATTCCCTCATATGGAAATTTCGTATGTTGCCGCATTGTAAATCCTGTGCAGAGTGGGGGAAAAGGGGCTAGCCAGATGTATCGTCGTCTGCTGGAATTAGGGGTGATTGTGCGGCCGATTGCCAACTACGGTATGCCAGATTATTTGCGTGTGAGCATTGGTCTGGAAAGTGAAAATGAGAAATTTCTGTCTGCATTAGCGCAGGCGTTAGGAGAAGCAGCGTGATTATTGTAATGAACAAGGATGTTACCGACGACCAAATAGGCGTGGTGGTAAAGAAGCTCAAGGACGCCGGGCTGGATGCCAATATTTCCCGTGGCATTGAACGCACTGTGATTGGTGCCATCGGTGATGAGCGCAAGCTGACCGAAGAAATGTTTACCCCATTGCCCGGAGTGGAGTCGGCAATGCACATAGTTAAACAATATAAGATCGTATCGCGTGAATCTCATCGTGAAAATACAGTGATTGATATCGGCGGCATCCAGCTGGGCGGCAAGGAAATCCAGATTATTGCAGGTCCGTGCTCAGTAGAAACGCAGCAGCAGATGGACTTGTCGGCCCAATACGTGAGTGAGGCAGGTTGCCGTTTGATGCGTGGCGGCGCATTTAAGCCTCGCACCAGCCCTTACACTTTTCAGGGCAAGGGTGTTGAGGGGCTGGATATGTTCCGTCAGGCAGCCAGCAAATTTAAGCTGCCTATCGTGACTGAGCTAATGGATGTCCGCATGCTGGACACCTTTCTTGAAAATGACGTCGACATAATACAGATCGGCACCCGCAACATGCAAAATTTCGACCTGCTCAAAGAAGTGGGTCGTATCAACAAACCAGTCATTCTCAAACGCGGCATGTCGGCTACCATTTCCGAGTGGTTGATGGCGGCAGAATACATTGCGGCCGGCGGCAACCATAACATCATATTCTGCGAGCGCGGCATCCGCACTTTTGAAACTTATTACCGCAACGTGCTTGATGTGACCGCCATCCCGGTAATGAAAAAAGAAACCCATTTGCCGATAATAGTCGACCCTTCACACGCTGGTGGTAAGGCATGGATGGTCGCGGCGCTATCGCAGGCAGCAATTGCGGCGGGGGCGGATGGATTATTGGTAGAGATGCATCCCAATCCGAGTGAGGCTTGGTGCGATGCCGATCAGGCGCTGACTCCGCAAGAATTGAAGAAGTTGATGGGCGTGTTGGGTGGCATCGCCACAGCGATTGGACGCACACTCTAATCCTGTCTCACGCTAGTGGAGAGGTGGGGAAAGTCGTGACAAAGCCATTGTTTCGCAAAGTTGTTATTTTTGGCGTAGGCCTGATCGGTGGTTCGTTTGCGCTTGCTTTGCGGCGGATGAATGCGGTAGAGGAAGTGGTCGGCTTTGGGCGTAGCGCGCAGACGCTGGCACAAGCACAACAACTCGGCATCATCAACCGTAGCGGCTCTGATCTTGCGGCAGAGCTGGGCGATGCCGATCTGATATTACTGGCAACGCCCGTTGGCCAAATGGCCGACATCATGGCCCGCATCGCCCCGTATCTGGGTGCCCATACACTTATTACTGATGGCGGCAGCACCAAGTGCGATGTTGTGAATGATGCTTATAAACATTTGGCCACGCATATTTCCCGCTTTATACCGGCACACCCTATTGCAGGGAGCGAGCAAAGTGGCGCTACCGCGGCGCGTGCTGATCTGTATCAAAACAAAAAAGTAATTCTGACTCCGCTACCGGAAAACTCCGCTGATGCAGTGGCGCGCGTAAGATTAGCCTGGGAATTGTGTGGCGCGTTGGTGAGCGAATTAACGCCGAAGCAGCATGACGAAGTGTTTGCCGCAGTCAGCCATCTGCCACACCTGCTCTCATTTGCATTGGTACACAATTTAGCGCAGCGCGAAAACCGCGATTTGTTACTTTCTTTCGCCGCTAGTGGCTTCCGTGATTTCACCCGTATTGCAGCAAGCTCGCCTGAAATGTGGCGTGATATCTGCTTGGCTAACCGCGATGCATTGTTGATCGAGATGGGGCACTATATGAAAGAACTGGAAACTTTGCGTAATGCGCTTGCGGAAGTTGATGCTGTCAAGTTGGAAGAAATATTCAGCATTGCCCGATCGGTGCGTAGTAGCTGGACTCCGCAATAAATCGGCAAATCATAATGTAAGTGCAGCATGAAATAATCTGCGAATCACAAAAAGTAATAGTTTGTTTAAGGACTAGGCTAAAAATCTGGTCTTTTTTCTATTTTCAGGATGAAGGAGGGGATAAAGAACTCCGTGAACTTGATAAAATAAAGGGTACCTCTAAAAATTCAGATTTCGTTACAATACGTTGTTGCTCACAAAAAATGTTTCCTTACATATCAATTATATGCTGCGTCAACATTTTTTATTCGCGCCTAGTCTTGTTTAGAACTCTTAATTTTTAGAGGTGCCCTAAAGCGAACAAAAATGTCGTTTACATAAATTTTATGATGACCGGTAATCACTGCTAATTGCTGGCATACCTAACTGTTTATGATAGATTTTTTAAATTAGCGTAACCATCTCAATAAATGGCTATCAGGAGGAAAGCATGGATTTACGAATTACCTGTGTCAAAAAGAGTAACAGTCAGCTTGCACATGAGCGCATTCAATTTATAGGTGGAGTGAATGCTGAGGGAGTCCGTTGGAAATTATCTGTGGAAGAGGCGATTGAGGGTATTTCAATTGGTAAATGGCGATTTTATGCCCACGTAGGCGGACATCCATTTTGGGCAGTTGTCGCTGTCAGTTCACTTGGCCACAAGTATTTAAAAACTGATCACGATGGAGAACAACCAGTTAACTTACTGAGTTTACGTGAATGTCCACCAGACTGATAAATTCTATTTCAAGCTTATGGCAACTGCCTTACTTGCAAGCATCAGATGATTTTATTCATCCTTGTTAAGCTACTAAAGCTGCCTGCAGCCAGGTCGGACGACTGTTGAGTTCTTCCTCCATGCTTGACTGGCTGGACGGGCAGCCGTTTTCCAGCCGTTTCAGCGATGTCTACTTTTCAAACGATTCCGGACTAGAGGAAAAACGCCACGTTTTTCTGCAAGGCAATCGGCTGGCCGAACGTTTTTCATCGTTATCAAGCGGCGAATGTTTTACTATCGGCGAAACAGGATTCGGCACTGGGTTAAATTTTTTATGCGCTTGGCAATTGTTCGATGAAGTCGCCCCATCCAATAGCAGTCTGGATTTTTTCAGCGTCGAAAAATATCCGCTTGACGGGCAAGAGCTGGCCGATGTTTTGGCACTGTGGCCCACGTTGCGGCAGTATGCGGATGAACTCCTTGCCCGTTGGCGCCGCCGCGTACCCGGCTGGAATCGATGGAGTTTTGGCGGTGGAAAGATACGCCTTACGCTGGTGATAGGTGACGTAACCGATGCGCTAACTGAAATCTGCGGCGGCATCGATGCATGGTTTCTGGATGGTTTTTCACCGGCACGCAATCCCGAACTGTGGACGCAGTCTATATTCGAAAGCGTTGTGCGAACTTCTCAACCAGGCGCCTCATTTGCTACCTATACTTGTGCCGGTTGGGTAAGGCGCGGTTTGGAACAAGCAGGATTTCAGGTCAGCAAATCCCCAGGCTTCGGACGCAAACGCGAAATGCTGCAAGGTTATCTTCCCGGTTCGCCGCCGGTGCGGGCCAAGGTAACAAAAGCCATCGTGATCGGCGGCGGTGTGGCCGGTTGTGCCGTTGCCGCAGCTTTGGCGATGCGCGGGGTCTCCGTTACCCTGATCGAAAGTGCGCCAGCATTGGCTGCGGCGGCATCGGGCAATCCGCGCGGAATATTGCATCTTCGGTTAAGCGCAGGCATGGATCCGTTGCAACGCTTTTTGCTGGCATCCTATGGGCATGCGCTTGCCCTGCTGGATGAAACGCTTCCCATTGACGGCATCGCCCGTGCGGAATGCGGAGAGCTGCAACTGGCATTTTCTGCGCGCGAAGCAAAACGGATCGACCGGCTGGCGGCACTTGATTGGCCAGCGCATATATTGCGACGCGTGGATGCGGCTGAAGCATCCCGGCTGGCTGGCATCGAGTTGGCACATGGTGGTCTGTGGTTTCCTGCCGGTGGTTGGCTGGTTCCGCCACAGATGTGCGCAGCATTGGCAGCGAGCCCAGCCATTATGCAGCGTACCGGCTATCGCGTGGAATCCTTCACAGCGGTAGAGTCCGGCTGGCGGGTAGAGGGAAAAGACGAGCGCCAACAAACATGGTCTGATGACGCTCAGATAGTGGTGGTTTGTACCGGTTATCAGGTGAAATCGTTTGCGCCGTTGTCACACTTACCGCTGACGCCGGTGCGTGGGCAGATCACTTTGCTGCCTGCTTCACTCCATAGCGAAAATCTGCGGACGATTGTCTCTGCCAATGGATATCTCGCTCCATCCGCCGGAGAGCTGCACGTGCTGGGAGCGACGCATGATTTCAACGATGAGGCAGTGGACTTGCGCGCATCCGATCATGCAGAAAATTTGTCCAAGCTGGAGGACATATCCCCGGCGCTAGCCAAGTCGATGAATATTGATTCATTGGATGTTGAGCAGCTGGATGGCCGTGCCTCAGTGAGAGCTTCCGTTCCCGGAGCCATGCCGCTGGTGGGCGAATTATTGCCGGGGTTATATACCAGTCTGGGACATGGCACTCGCGGCCTGATAACTGCCGGGCTTTCCGGTGAATTGATTGCGGCGATGGCATGTGGACAATTGTCGCCACTGCCATCGGCAGTGGTAAATGCATTGGCTCCTTCGCCAGGCCTTGTACGGCGGTGGGCGACTAAAGAATTCGGCACGGAGTTTGGCTTTCATCCTGATGCAAGCGTGCGGGTTAAAACGCTGTGGCCGATAACACCAACCTGACCAAATCAGCCTGCCCGTTGCGCCGGTTTTACCATAGATGGCGACCAACTGACTGCGAACCGTGCTGATTTTTACGCCCAGCGTTTGTGCAGCTTGTTCCGGTGTTTGGCCGTTGACAATTTTAGCGGCGAGTCGCGCTTCGGCAGTGGTTAAATCAAATGTCGCTGACAAGAGAAACGGATCAATATCTACCGCTGTACCCGGCTCAAATACCGTGAATAATGCCTGCGGTGTAGAACCAAAGCTACCCATTGTGGACTCCGGGCGTAGCGCCAGCAACGTAGCCATCACACGCGCCCCATCACGTCGCTTTAATCGGATAGATTGGCGATCCGCTGAAATATGATCCATGCCATGCGTACTAAATGGCACCAAACCCAGCCCGCGAATAGCGATAGTAAAATTACGGTCACTCTCATAATCATGGCACACCAGCAGTCCGCCTTTATCACAAATCATGTCATTGCGCATGAGCAAGGCTCGACCAGCCTGATTACAGTAGCCGATACGGCGTTGACAACCAATCAGCAGCATCGGCTGGCGCATTTTTTCCAATAGCCCAGCACCTACCGATAGGTGATCCGGTTTTTGACCCAGCGCTCGCTCGATACTAAGTGCTTTTACGAAATGTTCGCTGATACGCGAAAAGGCCTGTTTTTCGTCCAGGCTAAGTGGAGGCCTGCCAATTTTTGTGATGTTACAGAATAAGCAAACCGAAGTATCATCTTCAAAAATTTTTGCGCCAAATAAAAAACGACCTCCATAAGGGATCAGGAATTCAGAATAATAGCGATCCTGTTGGACAAATAATTCATCATAGTGGTCTTCACAGGAGTACCACTCATTAACAGGAAACATAACCACATCTTTAAGGCGTGGATCTATCAAATGGTACGTACGAAGAAAATCCACGCCTGCCGCTGGCTCAACACTTCCACCTTCATATGCCCATTGAATAGCGCGCGTTTGTTTGTTTACGCAAAGAAGCTGCACTACCCATGAATCGAATACCTCGGCCAACTTGCTGATCGGCGCACGCCAATTTTCAATACAGCTGCCTGCACGATAAATACTGGCAACAATATCGTCATAGTGCGGCGCAAAACGTTGCAGAACCGCAGATGAAGGGTCGCTTATACGGCGGCCATTTTTTGTTCTTCTGTTTTCACCTGTGTCTCGTTCACACATTCGTTGGCAAGTGCAGGGTATAGCGCCCCC
>JADKHS010000019.1 GCA_016721605.1 Nitrosomonadales bacterium | reverse complement strand
GCGCCCAGTTTTTAACCGCAGGCATTCTGTTTCCGATCTTCTGAAACAGTGCGTGAGTGAATATAAACATGACCATAATCATTCCACCCCATACCTGATCCGGCAAGCTATCCTCTGCAAAATGCGCGAATA
The DNA here is from genome assembly GCA_016721605.1 of Nitrosomonadales bacterium. Lineage (GTDB taxonomy): Bacteria > Pseudomonadota > Gammaproteobacteria > Burkholderiales > Gallionellaceae > Nitrotoga. The sequence goes on along the minus strand of JADKHS010000019.1, from coordinate 36,568 downwards.
ATGGAGGCAGTGCTACACCGAGCCCAAACGCAAGTATGGGGATCCACGACCATTCTTCTTTGCTGTCCATATAGATCAACGTAAAGTAGACACCCTAAAAAATGCCGACAATGGCACCTATAAGGTACATAAACTGGCAATTATTTGATAATTCATTTTTTTAATTGCAGAGAACCAACATCACACCCAAGTTTAGATGATAAATGCACCATTTCAATCTCAATCGTAAATTCAAGTTTTGTTCATTTCATTTCGGTCACCGAATAAGAATGAATTCAATTGCATTTTCGATCGGCTTTTTACGTTTTAATTTTTGAAAAAGCGGCTGCCATAGCGCTTGGTGCGGTTCCTGAAGGCTCTCTTTGCTTGTCTCCAACTGTGCTCTTTGTATGACAAAGGCTATCCTGCTGTCTCTGTACGTTTCTTGGTTCAAGTTTGCCGTTTGATTGCGGCGCAACATCAGTCAAACGCATGGTGAGTGCGATGCGCTTGCGTTTTTCGTCCACTTCCAGCACTTTCACCTTCACCACTTGTCCAGTTTTAACGATTGCATGCGGATCTCTCACGAAGCTATTCGACAACGCCGAAATATGTACCAATCCATCCTGATGTACGCCAATATCCACGAACGCACCAAAGGCAGCAACATTGGTAACGACACCTTCGAGGATCATGTCTGGCTTCAAGTCAGACAATTGTTCTATGCCTTCCCTGAAAGTGGCTGTGGTAAATTCAGGACGCGGGTCGCGCCCCGGCTTCTCCAGCTCTTTCAATATGTCGGAAATGGTCGGCAAGCCGAATTGCTCGTTCACATATTTGGCGGGACTTAGCGCATTCAATAGCAGTGCTATTGCCAATAACGGATTTAATATCTTGCTTGATCTCCGCAAGAATACGTTGCACCAGCGGATAGGATTCAGGATGAACGGCAGAGGCATCGAGCGGATTGTCACCTCCCATAATGCGCAGGAAACCCGCTGCCTGCTCAAAGGTTTTTCGCCCAGGCGCGGAACCTCGCGTAATTGAGCACGGGAGGTGAACATGCCCTTGATGTCCCGGTAAGCCACAATTCCCTGCGCCACGCTGCTGCTCAACCCGGAAACGCGCGCCAGCAAAGGAACGGATGCGGTATTCACATCGACGCCAACGGCATTAACACAGTCTTCAACTACGGCATCGAGTGAACGCGCCAATTGGGATTGACCGACATCGTGCTGGTATTGTCCGACCCCGATCGATTTCGGGTCGATCTTCACCAGCTCGGCCAGCGGGTCTTGCAAACGTCGGGCGATTGATACCGCACCCCGTAGTGATACATCCATATCAGGCAGTTCACGCGAGGCAATTTCGGATGCCGAATAAACCGACGCGCGCCCGCCTCGGACTACCACGACATTGGTCAGCTTTCAGCTCGGGATGGCGTTTGATCAGCTCCAGCGCCAATTTGTCTGTCTCCCGCGAGGCCGTGCCATTACCGATAGCGATCACCGCTACGCGATGTTTCTCGGCTAATTTTGCCAGGGTGTGCAAGGAACCATCCCAGTCATTTCTCGGCTGATGCGGATAAATAACGGCGGTATCCACTACTTTCCCCGTCTCATCCACTACCGCCACCTTGACCCCTGTGCGTATTCCCGGATCGAGTCCCATCGTGACGCGCGGGCCTGCTGGGGCGGCCAGCAACAAATCTTTCTCAATTGCGCGCGAATACATTGATCGCTTCTGTTTCCGCACGCACCCGCAATGCGCCCATCAACTCGGATTCTAAATGCAAAAAGCTTTTCACGCGCCATGTCCAGCGCACCGTATCCATCAGCCAATTGTCGGCTGGCCGATGTTGCTGAGAAATGCCAAAACGATTTGCAATACGGATTTCGCAAGGATTGTGCGGCGCACTCCAATTTGCTTTGTCTGCCTCGCTGTCGAGGCGCAATCGCACATTCAGCATCTCTCGCGACGGCCCCGCAATATGGCCAAGGTTCGGTGCGAAGGGATGGTCTTGATTGATTCGGCGTAATCGAAATAGTCGGCATATTTTGCTGCAAGTTCCTCCTTGCCTTCAATCACCTTAGATTCCACGACGCCATGCTCTTGCACATATTCGCGCAAGGATTGCAGCAAAGTGGCATCTTCCGCGAAGCGTTCCAACAAGATTTGGCGTGCACCATCCAGTGCCGCCTTGATGTCTGGCACGCCGGGGTTGTCGCATTGCTCAATGGTAAATGGTGGTTTCAGGTATTGGGCTGCTTCCGCTTCAGGTTGCAGCATCGGATTTGCCAACAATGAATCAGCAAGCGGTGCCAGCCCCGCCTCCAGCGAAATTTGCGCCTTGGTGCGCCGCTTGGGTTTATAGGGTAGATATAAATCTTCCAGGTGCGTTTTGTCTTCGGCATGCGTGATTGCATTCAACAGCACAGGGGTCATCTTGTTCTGCTCAGTAATCGAGGTAATGACCGTAGCGCGACGTTCTTCCAGGTCACGCAGATAGCGCAAGCGCTCTTCCAGCAGCCGCAACTGGATGTCGTCTAATCCGCCAATCGCCTCCTTGCGGTAGCGGGCGATGAAAGGAACGGTTGCGCCTTCATCCAACAAGGCAATGGCTGATGCAATCTGTGCAGGCTTGACAGCAATTTCTACTGTGAGACGTTGTTCAATGGATGGGAGCATGAGTCGACTAACTTAATAAATTGAATAAAATCCCATTCTGTTACTTCAGAACTGAGGATGTGATTTATGCAGAACGTGCTTTATCCTGGCTGAAAAAAACTTGCGGGTTAGCTTTTCTTTTGGATAAATTCGATTTTGTATCCGTCCGGGTCGGATACGAAGGCAATAACAGTTGTGCCATGTTTCATTGGTCCAGCTTCCCTGATTACGCTTCCCCCTTTTTGCTTGACGAGTTCGCATGCTTCGCCAGCATTATCGACTTCAATGGCAATATGGCCATAACCTGATCCCAGGTCATATTGTTCAACCCCCCAATTGTAAGTGAGCTCTAACACAGCCCCGTCCTTTTCATCTTGGTAACCAACAAATGCCAGTGTAAATTTTCCGTCTGGATAATCATTTCGACGCAGCAATTTCATGCCTAACACTTCTGTATAAAAAGCAATTGAACGATCTAAGTTGCCCACTCTGAGCATGGTATGAAGAATTCGCATTAAGAGTCTCCAACTGATTAATCAAGCATTCCGCCGCAAGCAGCAAAGGGCAACTGTGGTATAGTCTCGTCTTAATATTCAAAGATGGCGTTATAAAGAGCCGGAATCATTTCCACACCCATTTGTTGTAACTTCTCTTTCATAGGTGCGGCGCTTTTTCAAAGGCCTTCCAATATATCTCTTCATTTTCCCACAAAGCCACATTAATGAAATTGAATCGACTATCCGACTTGAGGCTCTTGTGGAACTTACCACTGATGAATCCAGGCTGCTTGGTAATATCTACTTTTATAGCCTCCCAAATCTTAACAAATTCATCTTCCTTGCCATTCGGAACTGCAAATAAATTAATCAAAGTCACGGACATAAATACCTCCTCTAAATTGAAATTTTTACAGATTCTAACCGTGCTTATTCGGTCAGCACCCATGATAAAAAATCATCCCACTGCAATTACAGTGGAACTATTTCATGGTACTCCGGCCTATATACACTGTATAGCGCAAGCTATTCCACGTTTCCTCTCCTTGAACGTGAAGTCTTAACTTTGCGCATAAGTGTTAAGACACCTGCCCCTGTTTCAATTAGATTCAGGGGCTTTTTTCAGTCATAAAAACTCCCTTTCCAGTGAAGACTTCGAAAATCCGCGCAATTTATCAGGTAGTGGCCAAAGAAGCGGAAAGACATATAAAGAGCGCAGCATAGTCACACATAACCCGTCAAAAATAACGGGTTAATTTATTTCAATATGCTGGATATGCTTAGTATCAATCTATTCATGCTTTGTGGGGGGGCAGGTATAGTGTGTTGTAAAATCCACAGATATAACAAACACAATGAAAATCATGCCAGGCAATTTAACCTTCAATATTTTAACTGCCCTGTGGGTGTTACTGACGATCATCCCTATCCCATCCAACGCGCAGCCATTTGAGCCCGCTACTGGCCGGGTTGAATCGTTCACCCGGCCAGCCCCCGCTGACGCTGGTGTCCCGCCGTTAAAACCCCGTCGTGCCAGCATCTCCCTACCACCACATTCAATCTCGATTGGCGCCATCCCTAAAGAGAAAAAATCTGCCGAAACTAATGCTGAGCCGCACCCCGGTACGCCCCGCAAAATCGGCTTTGGCCGCGATGTTCCCCAACTGGGAAGTATCACGGATACAGCAAGCCAATTAAAGTGGCAGAACACGGCCCAGGGCGGCAAAATCGCGGCGATCAGTATTAACTCACCCCAGGCTACAGGAATTCGCTTGGGAATTTTGGTGCGCCGCTTGCCGGTGGCCGCCATCTTTCGTTTCTATTCACAAGAAGCGGGAGCCACCTACGAAATTTCTGGAAAAGAGATCATGGAGGGCATCCAGCGTAATGTGGATGCTGGCGATCATAGCGACGCGGCACGCACTTACTGGTCTCCCCATATCGAGGGCGAAGAAATAACCTTGGAAATAGAATTACCGGCGGGTATCAGCCCGGATACACTTGAAATCGCAATTCCCAGCGTCTCACATTTTTTTTTGAACACCTTTTTGACTGCTCCGGGAGAAAAAATTTCCAAGATTGGACAGGCGGCAAGCTGTGAAATCGATGTGTCGTGCCATAACGAATGGAGTCCTGAAAGCAAGGCCACAGCAAAGATAATTTTTGTCGATTCCGGCAGTAGCTTTCTGTGTTCCGGAACGCTGCTCAATGATGCAGCGTCAAGTGGAACGCCTTATTTTCTTAGTGCCAACCACTGCATCGCCAATCAGACGGTGGCGTCAACACTACAAACTTTTTGGTTTTATCGCTCTACGGCCTGCAATAGCGGATCACTTAATTCAGAATCCCAGATGCGTACCGGTGGTGCCACATTGCTCTATGGCAACCAGGCAACCGACACGTCTTTCATGCAGCTGGGCAACCTGCCGCCTGCTGGCGCGGTACATGCTGGATGGTCTTCAATTACACCTGAATTGAATGCTTACGTGGTAGGGATCCATCATCCACAAGGCGATTTACAAAAGATAAGTTTCGGCAGATTTGATTCTTTTCAGGACTGCACTGCCACAAATCCGGACACAGAAACTTATCAGTGCACGTTCGCAAACAAAGCTAACGGGAAATTTCTTGATATTGCCTATACTTCCGGGATTACCGAAGGTGGTAGTAGTGGCGCCGGTTTATTCGAAATAGTTGGTAACGCCCATTATTTGGTTGGCCAGTTGAGGGGAGGAAATCCAAGCTGCTTTGGAGGGGGAACAGATGAATATGGCCGTTTTGATATTGCATACAATGACGCGCTTTACCAATGGTTGAACGCCGCTCCGACATTTTTACTGTCTGTCAGCAAACTTAACAACGGCAACGGCACCGTAAGCTCATCCCCGGCCGGGATTAATTGCGGGACGAGATGTAACGCGCCTTTTTTCCAGGGAGCCAATGTAACGCTCACCGCTACGCCTGCTTCGGGTTCTGTTTTTTCTGGTTGGGGTGGTGCATGCAGTGGCGTTAACGTTACTTGTTCTATTGCCATGAATTCCTCCAAAAATGTAACTGCGGCCTTTGTCACCGGTTCCGCTGCGGGTACAGTCATCGAATATTACAACCCCGACCTAGACCATTACTTCATTACGGCTGGTTCCGGCGAACAGGCTTTTGTTGACAGCGGAGCTGTCGGACGTTGGCAGCGCACGGGCTCTACGTTCATGTCAGGAGGAAATGTGCCAGTTTGCCGGTTCTACGGAAGCATGTCGCCCGGGCCAAATTCCCACTTTTATACAGCTAGCGCCGATGAATGCGCACAGCTTAAGCAATTGCAGGCGACGACGCCTGCGACACAAAAACGGTGGAATTTTGAAAGCCTAGATTTTCTGGTGACGGTGCCTATAAATGGCGCGTGTCCCGCTAATACCGTGCCGATATATCGCGCCTATAACAATGGGTTTAGTAAAGGCATAGACAGCAACCACCGGATAACCGGCGATCAGTCAGCAATCCAGGAAGTAGTGGCACGTGGCTGGATCAATGAAAATGTGGTGATGTGCGCACCGCAGTAAGTCCTGTTTCCGACTATCCTGAGGGGAACCTTGAACTATTAGTCTGCGCAGGCTAATATTTTTTCAAAAAATGGGCGGTTCAATGTGATTTTTATGATTTTATAATTCAAATGGTTGCATGATTTATATTGAGTATCCCTAGCGCATTTTTGCTACCGCGTCCTCTACCCGCTCCACCGCAATAATTTCCATGCCATCAATTTTTTGTTTCGGCGCATTGGCTTTGGGAATAATGGCCATAGTGAAGCCGAGCTTTGCCGCTTCTTTCAAGCGTTCCTGACCACGCTGTACCGGACGTATTTCGCCAGCCAGGCCGACTTCCCCAAACACCACCAATTTTTCTGGCAGAGGGTTTATTGCGTAGCGAAGAGACGATGGCCAGTAATACGGGCAAGTCGGCGCCCGGCTCAGTAATTTTCACGCCGCCCACCGCGTTGATAAATACATCTTGATCAAAGCAGGCAATGCCTGCATGGCGGTGCAGTACGGCCAGCAACATGGCCAAACGATTTTGTTCCAAACCCAATGAAAGGCGGCGCGGATTGGGCGAGTGTGCTTCATCCAGCAGGGCTTGGATTTCTACCAGCAGCGGACGGGTTCCTTCCTGCGTTACCATCACGCATGAACCCGCCACTTGCGCGCCATGCTGAGATAAAAACAACGCGGAGGGGTTGCTCACTTCACGCAAGCCTTTTTCGGTCATGGCGAACACGCCGAGCTCGTTTACTGCACCGAAGCGATTTTTGAACGCACGTATCATGCGAAAGCTGGAGTGGGTATCGCCCTCGAAATACAGCACTGTATCGACGATATGTTCCAGCACACGCGGCCCAGCCAACGACCCATCCTTGGTGACGTGGCCGACCAGAATCATGGTTACTGCTGAGCTCTTCGCCATGCGCGTGAGTTGCGCTGCGGATTCACGCACCTGCGCGACCGAGCCGGGGGCTGATGTGAGGTGCTCAGAATACATGGTCTGGATGGAATCAATCACCACCACATCGGGTTTTTCCTGCTGGATGACAGACTGTATTTTTTCCAGCTGAATTTCGGCCAACAGGTACATTCCACGCGCATCCAGCGATAGTCGCTTAGCGCGCAAGGCAATTTGCTGCGCCGATTCTTCGCCACTGACGTATAAAACTTTTTTATGTGATGCGAGATGGGCTAACGCCTGCAACAGCAGGGTGGATTTACCTATTCCGGGATCGCCGCCTATTAAAACGACACCACCACTCACTAACCCGCCACCTAACACGCGGTCAAACTCGGCGATACCGGTTGGCGTGCGCGGTACTTCTTCCGCCCTGACTTCGGCCAGCGTTTGCATCATGCCCGTTGTCGCCAGCGAGCTGTAGCGATTTTTTCCGCTAGTCGCCAGTTCGGCCACACTTTCCACCAGCGTATTCCAAGCCGTGCAATGCGGGCACTGCCCCTGCCATTTTGAAACTTGTCCGCCACATTCAGTGCAGCTATATATTATTTTTGCTTTCGCCATGATTACCTTATATTTGAAGCAGGGTAGGGAAGTTGGCGCCGTCAAAAATTAAAATTTCTAAATAAGGCCAGGTTTAAACGAGGTTAAAAGCGGGGAATTTTTTGCTGCGGGGTAATAAGATCTGCCACAACATACCGTTGCCTTACACGTAAAGGTACGTTGTGGCAGATAATAAACATGAGTCCACTGATCACCAACATCTATGAGCGGGATTTTTTCCAATCACTTGCCAATTCTTTCGCTTCGGCAATTTGGGCGGCTGTCATAAACGATTCCGCGATTTTCAGCCCATTTTTTGCACTTTCATCACCAGCCTCACTGGCAAGATTGAACCATTTATGTGCTTCGATGTAATCTTGCGTAACGCCATGGCCCTGCGCATACATAAGGCCCAAATTGTTTTGTGCGATCGGATGCCCCTTTTCTGCGGCTTTGCTCCACCAAGTTACAGCCTGCTTTTGATCCTGTTCGACACCTTCACCCGTGTCGTACAAGCCGCCCAGATTTAATTGGGCATCTGCGCTTCCCTGTCCCGCAGCCATGCTGTATAAAAACACAGCTTGCTGGTAATCCTGCGTAACGCCTATGCCTTTTTCATACATAAAGGCCAGGTTATATTGGGCCACTTCATCACCTTGCTCTGCCGCCTTGCGAAACCAATGAACTGCCTGCTCATCGTTTTGGGTAACACCCTGGCCTTTTGCATACATGAATGCAAGATTATATTGTGCCTCCGAGTTTCCCTGCTCGGCGGCTTTGAGCAACCAAAATACCGCCTGTTGGTAATCCTGTGCAACCCCTTCACCTCTGGCATACATGAGCCCAAGGTTATTTTCTGCTAATGGCTCTCCTTGCTCTGCTGACTTGCGAAACCAATGCTCCGCTTTCTGAAAGTCTTGTGTTACGCCCAAGCTTTTTGCATAGATTAGACCCATATAGTTTTGTGCCAGCGCATGCCCATGCTCTGCGGCTTTCTTGAATGATTTTATGGCCTTAGCGTAGTCTTTGCTGGCTATAAGCCTTTCACCTTCCTCAAAATCTTTAGTAACCGCCCCTGCGGGTGTTGATGGCTTCATAATTTCTCTCCGTTATTTTAATCGTGGCCAGCGGCAAATCTAATTAACGCTGTGGGAATAAGTTTATAAGTCAGAATCATTGATCGCACAATGGCTGATACCTTCGAATGATGTCACCAATTACGCGCCAATGTCGAGAATATATTTTGTTTTCTTCAGGTAGGAAGCTGCGGATTCAATCGCGCAACGGATTCCATTTCTGACTAGAGTGTAAATAGCCATTAATGGCATCAGCGCTCGCTTTGCGTCTCTGTTTGTTTTTTTTGTGGCACTCCGATATGTGAGCCACCCCGTTTACGAGCCAGTTCATTTTGTTTGTGCCGTTCAATCGCACGTTCACGTGTTTTTTGCGGCAGGGTATCAAAGCAATGCGGACAGGAAATACCAGCCTGATAACGGGATGAGGCTTTTTCTTCTTGGGAAACGGGATGGCGGCAAGCGAAGCATTGATCATGCGTCCCTACTTTCAGGCCCTGTCCAACAGAAACCCGCTGGTCGAATACGAAACACTCGCCCTCCCACATACTCTGTTCAGCAGGAATATTTTCCAGATACTTGAGGATGCCGCCCTGTAGGTGATAAACCTCTTTAAAACCCTGTCCGAGCATAAAAGAAGTCGCTTTTTCACACCGAATTCCGCCGGTGCAAAACATGGCAATTTTTTTATGCTTGGCGGGATCAAGATTTTTGTTGATGTACGCGGGAAACTCGCGGAATGTCGTGGTGTGTGGGTCAACTGCGCCACGAAAAGTTCCTATATCGTATTCGTAGCCGTTTCGTGTATCAATAAGCACTACATCTGGATCGGAAATTAGGGCATTCCAGTGTTCCGCGTCCACGTAGGTTCCGACCTTTTCGTTCGGATCCACTCCGGGTACGCCTAGCGTGACGATCTCCTTTTTCAGGCGGACCTTCATCCTGTCAAAAGGCATTTCATCAGAATAGGACTCTTTGTGCTCGATGCCTGCCAATCGGGCATCAGCCCGCAAGAAAAACATCAGTGCATCCACCCCCGCGCGTGTTCCGGCGATAGTCCCGTTAATACCTTCCGCAGCAAGTAAAATTGTTCCATTGAGCCCTTGCGCAACGCAAAAATCGAGTAAACCATTCTGCATCTCGCGGTAGTCAGGGAGTTTGGCAAACTTATATAGTGCAGCAATAACAATATTGGACATGAATTCGTTAACTCTATTAAAACTTATGTGAGGATTGCATAAAACCTTAGGCTATTCAGTACAAAGTTCGGAGTGTGTATGGCACCGCATCCGATTATATGCTGGCATTAGTTCCAATGCCGCTGTGTGTTCCGTCCCAGGCTGAATATTAAACCGGTTCAGGGCGGCTTTCCAGTCTTGGCGCAAGCCAATAACACCGGGTTGCTGTTACTTTCTAGTAAATTTTTAACTTTAGAAGCTTTATTTTTATGTCTTGGCCAGTATTTTGAGTGATCCAGGCCGTCAAGAACGTATGTGTAAATATCTGAATATAAGTAATTATAAAAAATAAAGCTTGCGTGTGTATATTGATATAAACAATTTATATTGTTATTGTGTAAAATGACTGTACGTGCCTGTGCACGTGATAATTTTTTAAATTTTCATTTAATTTGGAGCGAGTCATGACGACAAAAACAAAAAATCCTGTTAAGGCCAAGCCTGTTACTAAATCTAGTGTTGTTACGAAATCATTGCCAGCTAAAGCGGTAGTTAATAATAAGCCTAAGTCTGTGTTAACGGTTAAAGCAGTGACTCCCAAAAAAGCACCCGCTAAAATAGCAAACAAAAATACTGCTGAAAAAGCGGTAGTTAATAATAAGCTTAAGCCTGTGTTAACGGTTAAAGCAGTGGCTCCCAAAAAAGTACCCGCTAAAATAGCAAACAAAAATATTGCTGAAAAATCTGTTGTAACACCGCTTAAAGTGGTTAAAACGGAGAAGTTATCGAAGAAGGCAGATAAGCCTAAAAAAATTAAAATGGTGCGTGATAGTTTCACCATGCCCGTAAACGAGTATTCGCAATTCGCCGAATTAAAGAGAAAGTGCCAGCTAGTTGGTGTTCATGTGAAGAAAAGTGAATTGCTGCGGGCAGGGTTACTTTGCCTGTCCAAATTGCCTGATCCTGAATTGGTTAATGTTGTAGGGCAAGTAGAAATACTTAAAACAGGCCGGCCTACTAAACATTAAGTTGTTGTTATAATATGTTTTTTTGTAAAAATGAGGGGTCGTTGTTCAGCAGGTTTCGTAGCATTATCTCTGGAATGCTATTATTGAACTGCTGCCTTTGGCAAACCGATGGATATTGGTAACCATTGATTTTATTGCAAATGACGAAAAAATGTATGTAATGGCAAAATGATTGCGATACTGTGTGTCGGATACACTTAAAGTTTGATAAGCCATATACTGCGCCACGTAAGTTGTTGATTTTGTATTGATTGGGTAATTACTGTGCAAGCATACGATACCATCGCTGCGGTGGATTTAGGTTCCAATAGCTTCCGGCTACAAGTCGCGCGAGTGGTGGACGACCAGATATATCCACTCGATTATTTGAAGGACACTGTTCGTCTTGCTGCAGGGCTGACGCCGGACAATTTTTTGGACGAAGAGTCCCAGCTACGTGCCCTTGCATGCCTTAAACGTTTTGGTGAGCGCTTACGTGGCTTACCAGCCCATGCCGTAAGGGTAGTGGGTACCAATACTTTCAGGCTGGCTAAAAATGCAACGGCTTTTCTTGAAAAAGCGGAAGATGCCTTGGGCTTTCCGATTGAAATAATTGCTGGCCGAGAGGAGGCGCGGCTGATTTATCTGGGGGTGGCAAATTGCATGCCACCCTCGCAAAATAACAGATTGGTGGTTGATATCGGCGGTGGCTCTACCGAATGTGTAATTGGCGAGGGATTGGAGCCGCTTCGAATGGAAAGCTTGTATATGGGATGCGTTAGCTATAGCAAGCGTTTTTTTGGCGACGGTAAAATTACTAAAGATGCCATGCGGCAGGCGGAACTCGCTGCACGTATGGAGTTGCAAACAATTCGTTTTGAATTTTCTGGCGGAAATTGGCAAGAAGCGATCGGATCATCTGGTACCGCACGTGCATTGGCAGATTTGTTAAAGCAAAACGATTGGAGTAATGAAGGTATAACGGCAGAGGGGCCGGCGAAACTGCGCTCCATGTTACTGAAAGTAGGAGAATGCAAGCGGCTGGATGCACTTGGCCTGAAACCGGATCGCATTCCTGTCCTGCCTGGTGGGTTGGCTATTATGTCGGCGATTTTCACTGAATTGAATATTCGGCATATGAGCGTAGCTGACGCCGCCCTTAACGAAGGGGTGTTACACGATCTGTTGGGCCGTCTACATCATCAGGATATGCGTGATGTTACGGTGACTCAGTTTATGCGGCGCTACCATATTGATCCGTTACAAGCCCAACGTGTGGAGGATTTATCGTTGTCGCTTTTCAAGCAAGTGACTCAGGACGGTTACGGCGTTGGTGTCGATGCTGCGCAGCAACAGTTGCAATGGGTGGCCAGGTTGCATGAAATTGGTATTTCTATCGCGCATAGTGGTTATCACAAACATGCAGCTTACATTCTGGAAAACGCTGATATGCCGGGTTTTTCTAAAATGGAGCAGTGTCAGCTCGGGTTGCAAGTAAGAGCGCAACGCGGGTCGCTTTCCAAGGTGCCAAAGTTGTCGGGAATAATGCAAGATTGGAGCGCAATATTAGCATTGCGTCTGGCGGTTTTGTTTTGCCGTAGCCGTACGGATGTGACTTTGCCTAAAATGCAATTGAAAAAAAATGGCAATGAATATCGCATCAAACTTGATAAAAAATGGATTGAGCAAAATCCGCTCACAGAAAATGCGTTACAGGCAGAAATCAAAGAATGGAAGGCAGTGGGTGTCAGTTTTTCAGTAACTAATTAAGCAGTAGCATAAAAAGGAAAGATTTCCAGAAAAATCCCGTTTTAAAACTATTATTTTATGAATATTTTGGAAAATTCGATGTTGGTAAAATAGACCAGGTAGATAAAGCCGGGTTTGGAAATAGTAATTTATAGCGGTGTCCTCAGGCCAGTATGTTAACGTTTAGACATCCAGTCGCGCAAAGTGACGGGTAGCAAACGTTCACAAAAGTGGTTAAACATTTTGCGTTCAATTTCTTCATTGGCATTATTCAAATAGACACTCATTTTTGATGCGACTATTTGATATCTCAATCGATGCGACTCTCTCACTTCTGCATTAATGATAACTAAGTTCAAGGCTTGTAAGTTGTTCGGCTGTCCGGGTTTCTGAATCAAGTTAAACATCATCATCTCCTTTGAATGTACGGGCGCAGGATAATGAAATAATGTTTCAGGAAAATTACAGCAAAATTAAGAATTTATTGAAGTGGTGCCGTAGTTTTAGTAGGTGGTAGTTGAATTTAGATAATTTAATACTTCATCGTGCCGGATTAATGGCAAAAGCTGACCCAAGTAGCATATCTCACCCAATTAGTGCGGCATACATTTGAAGATGCATAAAATTGGTGCATCAATACCATATTTATTTTGATGGCATTCATCAACGTATTGTTATTTTTAAATAAATTAAAGTGGCACGGAAGATGCTTTTGAATGATTAGGCATTCTTTAATTTTGTTCGCAATTTTAGAAAAAAACCAAATATCCGCTACGGCAGAGCAGAAATTCAGCAATTTTTGGATGGGCTGAAAATGTTTTCCTAGCACAGTACCCATCATGAAATGATGGTTTGCATTTTGAAGAAGCGTGAGTGGTACATCAAGAGTAGGTTCTGAATCAATGTTGTTTACGCCCTACTAACACATAAGGATTAATAATTATGAAAATGGTTACTGCAATCATTAAGCCGTTCAAGCTCGACGAAGTACGTGAGGCACTGACTGCGATTGGCGTATTGGGTATCACCGTTACGGAAGTGAAAGGCTTTGGCCGGCAAAAGGGCATACCGAGCTGTATCGCGGCGCAGAATATGTGGTGGACTTTCTGCCCAAGGTCAAGCTGGAAGTCGCTATCAAAAAGGACATGCTGGAGCTGGTGCTCGAAGCCATCGAAAAATCTGCGCACACAGGCAATATTGGTGACGGCAAGATATTCGTTCATAACATCGAGCAAGTAATTCGTATCCGTACCGGCGAATCCGGCGTAGAAGCATTGTAAGGAGAACGCCATGAAAAAACTTTTTGCACTTTTCGCGTTGTTGGGCACGCTGTATGGTTTAGCAATTCCGGCATTTGCGGAGGAGTCCACCGTTCCTGTGGCAGCATCGACAACCACCACAGTCCAGACTCCTGTGGCAACTGACGCAGTCAAGCCTGCCGAAGTGGCAGCCACACATGTTGCCGCGCCTACCCCAAATAAGGGTGATACGGCGTGGGTACTGACGGCCACCCTGTTGGTTATCATGATGTCTATCCCCGGTCTTGCACTGTTCTACGGCGGCCTGGTGCGCAGCAAGAATATGTTGTCCATCCTGATGCAGGTGTTTGCTATTTTTGCGCTGATCATCGTGCTGTGGGCTATTTATGGTTACTCGCTGGCATTTACGCAGGGCAATGCATTTATCGGCGGATTTGACAGGTTGTTCCTGAAGGGCATTTTTGATCCGGCCACTGGCAGTGTCGCTAATGTGGCAACTTTCAGCAAAGGTGTGGTGATTCCTGAATTCGCCTTCGTGGTCTTTCAGGCTACCTTCGCCGCCATCGCCGTTGCATTGATCGTGGGTGCTTTCGCCGAACGGATGAAATTCTCAGCTGTGCTGTTGTTCTCTGCATTGTGGTTTACCTTCGCATATCTGCCGATTGCGCACATGGTGTGGTTCTGGATGGGGCCGGATGCCTACACTACTCAGGCTGCGGCTGATACTGCAACGGCAGCGTCAGGATGGCTGTTTCAGAAGGGCGCATTGGACTTCGCAGGCGGCACTGTGGTGCATATCAACGCGGCTGTTGCGGGTTTGGTCGGTGCATTCATGGTTGGCAAGCGCATCGGCTACGGCAAGGAGCCAATGGCACCGCACAACATGGTCATGACCATGATAGGCGGTTCCCTGCTGTGGGTTGGTTGGTTCGGCTTCAATGCGGGCTCGGCTCTTGAAGCATCAGGTACGGCCACGCTGGCCTTTGTTAACACACTGGTTGCTACTGCCGCTGCCGCACTCACATGGACGTTGGCGGAACAGTTATTGAAAGGCAAACCATCCGTGCTGGGGGCGGTTTCCGGAGCGGTCGCTGGCTTGGTTGCCATTACTCCCGCCTGTGGCTGGGTGGGTGTAGGTGGTGGTCTGGTTATCGGCGCGCTGGCTGGTGTGGCTTGTTTCTGGGGCGTAACCGGCCTGAAGAAACTGCTGGGGGCAGATGACGCGCTGGATGTGTTCGGCATCCACGGCATCGGGGGCATTTTGGGTGCATTGCTCACCGGCGTGTTCAACACCTGGAGTATGGGTGGCGCCGGTATCGTTGATTACGTCAATAACACCATCGTCGATACCACTGTTAGCGGGCAAGTGTGGATACAAGCACAAGCCGTGCTTACCACGATAATCTGGTCCGGTGTGGTTGCCTTTGTTTGTTACAAAATTGTGGATATGACCATCGGTTTGCGTGTGAAGCAAGAAGAGGAGCGCGAGGGGTTAGATACTGCAAGTCACGGCGAACGCGCCTATAACTTCTAATCTGTTTCATCTTAAGCATGTCTAGGAGCCTATCTCCGCGAGCACTGGGGAAACCAGCTATAGACATCTTTGCGACACGAAGCACCTGTTGATCGCGACGATCAGCGTAACGCTTCCCTGTTGTCCGGTGCTGACCATCGGACAACAGCATTGGGCTTTCCGCCACTTCAATCGATATTTATCTGGAAACGTCCCTTCGGCCAAGGCTAACGCCACGCTTTGATACCTGGTATGGAATATTCGGGATTTATTAACCCCTCCTGCCGTCATTCTTTTCCAAGCGCACTAATTACAGGCACATTCCGATAGAGATTGCACTGGCATCGTGCAGGCCAAGCGTATTTCATAATATTAATACAATAACTTTTTGATTTAAATATGAAAAAAATATGGCATCAATGTTGCTTATAACTAATCATCTAACCAATGAGCTAATTAAGTTTTTAGTTTGCGTGTGTCGCGGAATGCTTTGTCCATATGCCAACGGATCAGTCGAGAAAATGGAGTAAATATGAAAAATGCACAGGTATATTTGATAGGGGCAGGGCCAGGTAGTTTGGAGCTGTTGACTATTGGTGCAGTGCGGGCCATTGGATTGGCGGATGCCATTCTGATTGATGACTTAGTGAATCCCGATGTTCTGGAATTCGCCCAAAGCAACGCGCAGATTGTTTACGTGGGTAAACGCGGGGGGTGTAATTCTACGCCACAAATATTCATCCACAAGCAGATGATTTCACTGGCACGTGCAGGCAAAGTGGTAGCGCGTATCAAGGGTGGTGATCCGTTTATGTTCGGACGCGGGGGTGAGGAACTACAAGCTTTGCGGCAAGCCAGTATTTCGGTATCTGTGATTAGCGGCATTACTTCCGGCATGGCAGTTACGGCTTCTTTGAACATTCCGCTAACGCATAGAAACTGCACGCATGGCGTAACGTTTGTCACGGGCCATACGCAAGGAGCAGAGGAACCGAATTGGCAGGCATTGGCGGCGACGGGCACCACTCTGGTTATATATATGGGCATGTCCAATTTAGGGCGTATCGTGCAGCAATTGATAGCGAATGGGTTATCGATAGATATGCCCGCAGCCGCAATCCAGAACGGTACGCTGCCTAATCAGCGGCAGGTAGTGACCACGCTTGGGCAACTTGAATCAATGGTAGTTGCTGAAAAAATGGCTAGTCCAGCGATCGTGGTTATTGGCGAAGTAGTGCAATTTGCCGAAATGGCGGAACAAATTTCGCAGCAATTGGCCGCATAAAAATTTGTAAATAGGAGTGATGTCATGAAAAAAATGAAGCTGGTTATGGTGGGTAATGGAATGGCGGGCGTACGGACTCTGGAAGAGTTATTGAAACTGACGCCCGATTTGTACGACATTACCGTATTTGGTGCCGAGCCTTATCCTAATTACAACCGCATCATGCTGTCCCCGGTATTGGCGGGCGAACAAGGCATCCAGGACATTATCCTGAACGATATTGACTGGTATAAGCAAAATAACATCACTTTATACCTGAACAAAAAGGTTGTGCGTATCAACCGAAAAAATAAGGTAGTGGTGGCTGAGGATGGCACGGAAGCCGAATACGATAGATTGTTGCTGGCGACGGGTTCCAGTTCCTTCATCCTGCCGGTTCCTGGTAAGGAATTGGCGGGTGTGGTTGGCTACCGTGATATTCAGGACACCAACGCGATGATAGCCGCAGCGGAAAAATATAAGCATGCGGTGGTTATCGGCGGCGGCCTGCTCGGGCTGGAAGCCGCCAATGGCTTGGCACTTAGAGGTATGGATGTCACCGTGGTGCACATCATGCCATGGCTGATGGAACGCCAACTGGATGACAATTCAGCCCAAATGCTGCAATCCGCTTTGCAAGCCAAGGGATTGAAATTCATGTTGGAGCAGCAAACGCAAGAGTTGGTCAGCGATGGCCAGGGCCGTGTAAAGTCGATTCGCTTCAAGGATGGTACTGAGATTCCTGCTGACCTGGTGGTGATGGCGGTTGGCATTCGCCCGAATGTTGCGCTGGCGGAAGCAGCCGGGATTTATTGTAATCGCGGCATTGTGGTGAGCGATACCATGCAAACCTATGACCCCAGTATTTACGCAGTGGGGGAGTGCGTTTCACATCGCGGCACTGCTTACGGTTTGGTCGCCCCGCTATTCGACATGGCCAAGGTCTGCGCCAATCATCTGGCGCGCATGGGAATCGCGTACTACCAAGGCTCGGTTACTTCTACCAAGCTCAAAGTAACTGGGGTAGATTTGTTTTCGGCCGGGAATTTTACTGGAGGCAATGAAACGAATCAGATTGTGATGCACGATGTCACCGGCGGGAAGTACAAGAAATTGGTACTGAATAACAATACGTTGATCGGCGCAGTGATGTATGGCGATACCAAGGATAGCTCGTGGTATTTCCAGATGATACGTGACGGTAAAAATGTCGCCGAAATTCGTGACCAATTAATATTCGGCCAATCCCATCCTGGGCAATGCCGGCTCTCAAGGGCAAAATCTTGCGGCCACCATGACAAACGCGATGGAAGTCTGCGGCTGCAATGGAGTATGCAAAGGGACTATCGTCAAGGCAATCAAGGAAAAAGGGTTGTTTACGCTGGAGGATGTACGTAAGCACACCAAGGCTTCCGCTTCCTGTGGTTCATGCACCGATTGGTCGAACAAATTCTCGCCTTCCACTGTTGGAGGCGCTTATGCACCACCGGCTACGACTGTGAAGCCTTTATGTGATTGCACTTCCCACAGTCATGAAGAAGTGCGCAAAGCAATCCGCGAGGAAAAGTTGATTTCGATCCCGCAAACCATGGCGTTCCTTAACTGGAACACCACCAATGGATGTGCCAAGTGTAGGCCGGCATTGAACTTTTACTTGCTATGCGCTTGGCCGCATGAAGCAAAGGACGATCCACAATCACGCTACATCAATGAGCGCGCCAACGCCAACATACAAAAAGACGGCACATTCTCGGTAGTCCCGCGCATGTATGGCGGCATAACTACACCACAGCAACTGCGCCGCATCGCTGATGTAGCAGAAAAATACAACATTCCGACGGTTAAGGTGACAGGCGGACAACGTATTGATTTACTTGGCGTAAAAAAAACAGACTTGCCGAAAGTGTGGGCAGATCTGGACATGCCCTCAGGCTACGCCTATGCAAAAGCCTTGCGCACGGTCAAAACTTGTGTGGGCAGCGAGTGGTGCCGATTCGGTGTGCAAGACTCGACGCAGATGGGTATCGACATCGAGCGCGCGTTTGACCATATGTGGATGCCGCACAAATTCAAGGTTGCCGTCTCTGGTTGCCCGCGTAACTGTGCTGAATCAGGCATTAAAGATGTGGGCATAATCGGCGTGGAATCGGGTTGGGAAATCTATGTGGCGGGTAACGGCGGCATCAAGACCGTGGTCGCGCAATTCCTGGTGAAGGTAAAGACTCACGATGAAGTGATGGAGTACACCGGCGCATTCGCCCAGCTTTATCGTGAAGAAGCGCATTACCTAGACCGCACAGTACATTACGTCGAACGGGTTGGTCTGGACTATGTCAAGAAACACGTGGTGGAGAATGCAGCCAATCGTAAAGCGCTATATGCAAGATTGCTCTATGCGTTACAAGGTGCAACAAACCCATGGGCTAAAGAAAACATCAATGCGCGTGAATTCGAATCGCTGGCAATTTAAAAAGGAACAAATCATGAACACTTGGCATGAAGTCACAACCTTAGAAGAAATACCACCTCTGGGCGCGCGCGTAGTGACGACAAAACAGGGGGACATCGCACTGTTCCGTACTGCTGAAGGAGAGGTATTTGCGTTGCTCGACCGGTGTCCGCATAAGGGCGGCCATCTGTCACAAGGCATCGTATTCGGGAAGAAAGTTGCCTGTCCGTTGCATAACTGGAATATCTGCCTGGATGACGGCAAAGCAGTGGCGCCAGACGTAGGGTGCACGCGCTCTTATCCGGTCAAGGTAGAAAATAATTTGGTGTATTTATCGCTTGCATAAAGTTACAGAATTATCCGAAGGTTAATTTCATAACGTTAAAGGTGATGAAAATGGATTACGTACAACCTATCAAGTTAATAGAGCAGCTTGTTGTTGTTGGAGAAAAAAAGCATCGCTTAGTGTTAGGGATATGCTGCTTCGGGGTTTTCTTTCCGGGGTGCTGCTGGGTTTTGCGACTGCACTTGCGTTCAGGGTCTCAGATGGATTTACGGGAGGCGCTGCTGCACTGGTGATGGGGGTTATTTTCCCCGTCGGCTTCGTGATGATCGTATTACTCGGATTGGAATTGGTGACAGGCAGCTTTGCGTTACTACCGATGAGTGTCGCTGATGGGAAAATAAGTGGTAGGGAAATGTTGCGGAATTGGGGCTGGGTTTTCCTCGGGAACTTGCTGGGCAGCCTGTTTTTTGGTGGGTTGCTGGCCTTGGCACTGACTGGAACTTCGCCTGCCCCGGGTGGCCGATTGGCAGAAAAAATTATTGCGGTCGCTCAGGCTAAAACGCTTGCTTACCAACATGCAGGTTCAATTGGCTGGCTCGCCGCCTTGATCAATGGCATTCTCTGTAATTGGATGGTGACTTTAGGCGTAGTGTTAGGTTTGATCTCTACTTCAACGATTGGAAAAATCATTGCTCCCTGGTTGCCGATCATGACATTTTTTGCACTAGGGTTTGAACACTGTGTCGTCAATATGTTCGTCATACCTACCGCAATTCTATTGGGTGCTGACATCAGCGTTTATCAATGGTGGTTCTGGAATCAAGTTCCGGTCACCCTGGGGAATTTAATTGGAGGTTCGATTTGTACCGGCATGCTCTTGTATGCTACATATGGCAGAACGAACAAACATCCTCAATTGTAAGGACAGTTACGGTGCATCAATGTGACGGTTGCCGGAAGGGTAGCCGTCACAATAGAATAAAATCTGGTTTTGCCTTACTGTAAATTTGCGGTGAATTTTTTGCAATTATTGCAATTTTTTAAAAACAAACCCGATGAAACCATTCTGTATATTTGTCGCCCAACCCGTGTTTAGGCGGGCGATGGATTTTTTAATAAACCATGGAGTAATTATTTCAAAGAGTGAAAATGCTTGTAGCCGACACCTTCCTACCTACCTTTGAATATCTTGCTACTGCAGTTATTTTGCTGGATGAGCAATCGCATATCACTTATCTTAATTCGGCTGCGGAAAACCTGTTTGCCTTAAGTAGCAAAAGTTTGATCGGCTATCCGATACAGCATATTTTCACCCACACTGAACAACTTACCGCTGCAATGCAGCATGCAGTAACCAATAACGCCAGCTATATTGAACATGACTTGATGCTGGGCATACCGCCACATGGCAAGCTGCATTTGCGTTGCGCTGCCACGCCACTACAATTAAACAACTATTTGCTACTTGAATTTCATACGATTGACCGCTCGCTAAAATTAGCGCGTGAAGAACAGATGTTAGACCAGACTCAAGCTAACCGCCTTCTGCTACGCAACTTGGCACATGAAATCAAGAACCCGTTGGGTGGCATACGGGGTGCTGCACAATTGCTGGAACATGAACTAGAGAAACCCAGTTTACGTGAATACACCCAAGTCGTTATTCAGGAAACTGACCGTTTGGTTTCGCTAATGGAAAAACTGCTTACCCCGCAACATAAACCCAATTTATGTTCCTCCCTTAACATCCATGAAGTACTTGAACGGGTGCGTAGTGTGGTTCTCGCTGAATTTCCAGAAAAATTGTCTATCCGGCGTGATTATGACATTAGCCTGCCAGTACTCACGGGCGACAAGGAACAACTTATCCAGGCAATCCTGAATCTTGTACGTAATGCCGCACAGTCCATGCAGGGGCAAGGCAATATTGTGCTACGCACACGCATCTCGCGCCAAATAACATTGATGAAAAAACGCCATCGCTTGGCGGTAATCGTTCAGGTCATCGACGATGGCCCGGGCATCCCTTTACATTTGCAAGATAAGATATTTTATCCACTGGTCACTGGCCGTGACAATGGCCATGGCCTGGGACTGACCCTGGCGCAAGATTTTGTCAGCCAACATGAAGGCAGCATAGAATTTGACAGTGAACCGGGACGTACCTGCTTTTCTGTAATGTTGCCATTAAAATAAAGGGTACCTCTAAAAATTCAGATTTCGTCACAATACGTTGTTGCTCATAAAAAATGTTTCCTTACATATCAATTTATATGCTGCGTCAACATTTTTTATTCGCGCCTAGTCTTGTTTAGAACTCTTAATTTTTAGAGGTGCCCTACAGTGAAAAAAAGGGGAGCCAATATGAAACCTGTTTGGGTCATTGACGATGACCGTTCCATACGCTGGGTTCTGGAAAAAGCTTTGACACGTTCGGATATTAACTTTACAAGTTTTGCTTCGGCCGATGAAGCTTTAGCCGCGCTGCGGCACAGTACGCCGCAAGTTGTCATTAGTGATATTCGTATGCCCGGCAGCTCTGGACTGGATTTTTTGCACAAAATACGGGAAAGGATTCCGAGCTTGCCAGTCATTATCATGACTGCTTATTCTGATCTGGAAAGTGCGGTGTCGGCATTTCAAGGCGGAGCATTTGAGTATCTGCCCAAACCGTTTGACGTCGACCAAGCTGTCGCTCTAATACGCCGTGCGCTAGAACAAAGCCTGCGTACTGACGCGCCTACAGAAGAGCAATCAGCCGCAGCTGCACCTGATATCCTGCGCCAAGCACCAGCGATGCAGGAAGCATTCCGCGCTATGGGACGGCTCCCACCCTCCCATGCAACCGTGATTATCAACGGCGAATCCGGCACCGGCAAGGAGCTGGTAGCACAAGCTTTGCACCGCCACAGCCCGCGCGCCAACGAACCTTTCATCGCCATTAACACTGCGGCTATTCCAAAAGATTTACTCGAATCGGAGTTGTTTGGCCATGAGCGCGGTGCGTTTACTGGCGCGGCTGCCACCCGCCGTGGCCGATTTGAGCAAGCCGAAGGGGGCACACTGTTTCTTGACGAAATCGGCGACATGCCGGCGGAGCTGCAAACACGCTTATTGCGCGTGCTGTCGGACAAAAATTATTATCGCGTTGGAGGGCATCAGCCGATTAAAACGAATGTACGTATTATTGCCGCCACGCACCAGAATCTGGATGAACGGGTAAAAGAAGGTCTATTTCGTGAAGATTTATTTCACCGCCTCAACGTCATCCGTTTGCGTCTTCCGCCACTCCGTGAACGGCGTGAGGATATCCCCTTGTTGGCGAAATATTTTTTGCAGAAAAAAGCAGGTGAACTTGCTGTTGAACAAAAGACCTTCAGCGAGGACACACTGAATTATCTTGCAACACAGAATTTTCCCGGCAATGTGCGGCAATTGGAAAACCTTTGTCATTGGCTCACTGTAATGACACCCTCACAACAGATAGAAATTGCCGACCTGCCACTTGAATGGCGAGAGGCGTCTGCTGCTACTGACGCCTCATCCAACGATTGGCGTTGCGAATTGGGTCTTCAGGTCACGCTTGCATTGCAACGTGGCGATCAAAATATACTAGACAGTTTAAATCAGCAGTTCGAACGCACACTTATCACTCAGGCACTAAAACACACTGACGGTAAGCGCATAGAAGCCGCGACACTTCTGGGTATGGGGCGCAATACGATGACGCGCAAGATTCAGGAGTTGGGATTGGATCAATAAATAGTGGCGATATTAAGTGTCAGAACAGCGCTTTTGGTCTGGCCGTAAGAATACGAATACTGTCAGTGCGGTAAAAGCGAAACATGCGGCCACAAGGAAAGCGCTGGATGGATTTAGCAACCACAATGCCCCAGCTATCAGCGATGCAGGCAGGTAGATCAGGCCGGTCACAAAACCATAGAGGCCGATCGCAGACGCGCGCCGCTCCAATTCAATATCCGTGATAAACGCCTTGCTCTGGGCTTCGTCGATCGCATAAAACACGCCATAGATGATGAACAGGACAATGACTTGCCATTGTGTGGTCGCAAATGCAAAGCCCAGGCTCATCAACAGATAGATCAGATAGCCCAGCATTATTATCCGCGCCCTTCCAAAACGATCGCCAAGTTTGCCTATCAGCGGTGATGCAACAACGAACGCAATATTGAACAAGGCATAAAGCAACACGATGTCCTTGACTGAAAATCCGACGCTGTGTGCACGCAACAGCAGAAAGCCGAAACTGAAATAGGCCAGCGAAAAAATTCCTGCTGCGACGAGATAGCGCTTGAACTCTGGGCTGAGGGTTTTCCATGTTTCGAACATGTTCTCGCGTGGGTGTTGAACCCCTGGTTGATCCTTGATGAGACTCAAGGCCACGATGCCGAGCAAGGCGGGAACGAGCGCGACCCAGAACAGGATCCGGAACGTAGAGGCTCCGTCACCAAGCCACGAAAGCAGGCCGTACGCCACAAGCGGGCCAAGAACGGCTCCGGACTTGTCGAGAGCCTTGTGCACCCCGAACGAATATCCCCTTGTGTCTTTGTCGGATACTGCCGAAAGCCAGGCATCCCGTGGCGGCCCACGGAAACCCTTACCCAGCCGTTCGATGACACGAAATATGCTGAGTCCCACGACCGAACTGGTGATTAACAAAATGATTTTAGCCAGCGCGGAGAAACCATATCCGGCCAGAGCGAAAACTTTGCGTTTTCCGGTCCGATCGGACAACCAGCCAGCCAAGTAATTCAACGAGGATGCGGACAAATCGGCGAGTCCCTCGACCATGCCAAGCAAAGCGGCGGATGCCCCTGCGATGGTTGTAAAGAAAATCGCGAAGACCGAAAAAATCATCTCGGAGCTAAGGTCAGTCAAAAAGCTTACCAAACCCAGCT
The DNA here is from genome assembly GCA_016721605.1 of Nitrosomonadales bacterium. Taxonomy (GTDB): domain Bacteria; phylum Pseudomonadota; class Gammaproteobacteria; order Burkholderiales; family Gallionellaceae; genus Nitrotoga. Next base: position 12,195 of record JADKHS010000019.1, on the reverse strand, counting down.
TGAGTACGTCTGGATGCAAGCCAAATTTCTTGACTGCCGGATCAACTTTCATTTCATGGTTAGGGAAAATACATAAGTGTTTTTCAGTAACGTGCTAGTCGCTTTTTAACCAGCACATAGGTGATACCCAGAGCGACCAGTACCAAGGCTGAAGCACTTACATATTCGGGAGCCAAATGTTTATAATCAAAAACGATGACTTTTCTCGAAATGGCCATCAACGCAGTGGCTACAACCAGTTTGACTGGTATCACATCACTCCTGATATATATGGTTATATTTAGGAAAATTTCGATAGCTATCAATACGGCCAAAAAAGACCCAAATGTTTCCAGTAGGTCATTTGTGGTCATCAGAAAATGCGGCGAGTTACTAACTTTTACCCAGATAACATAAAGTACATCAACAATGCTCAACAGGATGACAGCAACCATTAATATGGACAAAAACTTAACGCCTATCCGTATAGTACGGTGTAAGTATTTTATAAATGGATCATCATGCTCTGTTGGAAGTTCTTCATGACTTTCGATGCTCACTTGTTTTACAAGTTTGCTACGTAAGTGGGTCAATAAAGGACCAATAATGTTCTTATGTGAAGCAAAACCGGCAGGAGTGAAATCATGTTCGAAGAAATTATTGAGACCTTCCATTTTTCTTAATTCTTTGGGTTTTATTTTTTCAAAGCCCATGCTCCAATATGGGAATGCCCGTTCAGTTATATTGAGTTTTTCAATGAGCGTACAGTTTTTGTGACGGGGATCTTTTTCTATTGTCTTATACAAGTTTTCAACGGTTGCCTCGTCACCTTCCAAAACTTGAAAAAAAGTTCCGTTTGAATAGAGGAGAATACCGGTTATATTTTTGGCGCCATTATTTGTCCGGGATTGTTTTAACAGTCCTAACAGCTCCTCTGGACTCCATTCTTGGTTTGTGGTGCTGGCATAAGTCAGTCTAATCATTGTGTGCTCCTCAATTTAGCCGCTTTCATGACGCAAACCTCCGTGATCAAACTTTATACCCATTTAATAACAAATGCAGCGGGCAATTACGGCATCGCTTTTTTCCATAATGGCTGATTAGCCGTTATTGGCATGTATCAACTTGCTCGTGTCAAACCCCAGTGCCGCAGCTTTCTCTATGAGGGCACTTTTTATATTTTCATTTAGTTGCGGCGTTCTTGCCAGAATCCAAAAATAAGATTTGTCAGGACTGGATACAAGTGAATATTGATAATTTTTATGGTCAAGTCCAAACACGATATAAGAACCATAGAAGGGGCCAAAGAAAGAAGCTTTCAAGTAACCCTGATCTGACCCTCTTACGAAATAGGCTTTCCCCTCGGCTTCTTTCCACTTATTTTCTTTTGCGGAATAACCACGATTTATTATTTGTAAACCGCCATCATCCCGTAAATTGTAATTTGCTGTTACTTGGGATAAACCCCGTTCAAACGAGTGATCCAGCCTCGCAATTTCATACCACTTACCGAGATAGCTCTCTAACTTGAAATTTTCAACGGGTTTCACATTTTCAGGAATTCCAACGCACCCCGTTAATAACAAAATCAACACCATGAATAATTTGTTCATATTTTTCAACCTGAAGTGGCATGTGGTGAGGTTCGTCAGTTTGACTGAAATCGAGAATAAGTTGAAGTGGCTGGTGTTATCCATAACATTTTGGTGGCAATTTTCTGTCTGACTCCATGTTTTTTCTATTTATTTTGGTGGACAGCTTCAGGGCGCTTCGTTTTTTCTGCATTCATAACGTGGAAATTAAGGCGATTTCCTAGGCTTATTCGTTCAATAGCCATAGCGCATTGGTGATTAGTATGTGCGTCATGGAAGAAGTATAAAAGTAATGAAGGAGGTAAGCAGTATGGTCAGCAAAATTGACAGCGCATTACAGTTTAACCGAACCGTGCTGAACTTACGCTCGGCGCGTCAAGAACTTATCGCTTCCAATATCGCTAACGTCGACACACCCAACTACAAGGCGAAAGATATTGATTTCGCCAAGGCGTTACAAGGCGCAATGTCGGGTAGTGGGGTGAAATTGCAGTTGGCAGGTAGTGCGCCCCATCATTTAAGCGGTGGCACGGGTGAAAATGTAATGGGTGCACCGGTAATGTTTCGTAATGTAGTGCAGCCTAGTGCGGATGGTAATACGGTGGACATGGATGTCGAGCGTGCGCAGTTTGCTGATAATGCCTTGCGCTATGAAGCCAGCTTGAAATTTTTGGATAACCAAATAAAAAGTGTATTAACCGCGTTGCAAGGATAACCATTATGTCGTTATTTAATATTTTTAATATCTCAGGTTCTGCAATGGCAGCCCAATCGCAGCGTCTGAATGTGGTGGCAAGCAATCTGGCCAACGCCGACAGCACGACTAGTGCAAATGGCCAGCCGTATCGTGCCAAGCAGGTGATGTTTAGCGCTACGCCGATGGGGGATGGAGGGGGAGCCGGTGTAAAAGTGTTGGGGGTGGTGGAAGATGCTTCACCGATGAAAATGCTGTACGACCCTAAGCATCCAATGGCCAATGAAAAGGGCTATGTCACGCTACCCAATGTCAATGTGGTGGAAGAGATGGTGAACATGATTTCTTCTTCGCGTTCCTATCAAAATAATGTGGAGGTGATGAATACCTCCAAGAGTTTGTTGCTCAAGACACTGTCCATAGGCCAGTAATGAAAGGATAAGCCATGATTAGCTCAACCCAAGATACCAGTTCCGCTTCCGCAATTATTTCTTCGCTTAATGCTAAGAGTAATTCTGCGTCGAAAACTGAAACCAATGCCCCTGATACGGAAGATAGATTTTTGAAATTGCTCGTTACCCAAATGAAAAATCAGGATCCGCTGAATCCGATGGATAACGCGCAGGTGACATCGCAGATGGCGCAACTTAGTACGGTAACCGGTATTGATAAGCTTAACGCTACCTTGCAAGCGTTAAGTGACAGTATGTCAATTGTACAGTCTTTATCGGCCACCAGCATGATAGGGCATGGGGTTTTGATTCCAGGCTCTGCGATTACCTTAAAAGATGGTAAGGCAATCGGTGGGATAGAGCTGACCCAGCCTGCGGACAGCGTAAAAGTGCTGATACAGGACGCTGCGGGTAACACTGTAAGCACATTGCAAATGGGTCCACAGAAGGCTGGGGTGACAGCGCTGGCATGGGATGGCCAGACAGATGCGGGTACTCCTGCCATAAATGGAACCTACAAATTTTCGGTGGAAGCACTGCGGGCTGGCGATAAGGTTGAAGCTAATGCACTGACATTTGGCATGGTCAACGCTGTCACCCCAGGAGTAAATGGAGCTACGTTGGATGTAGGGTCGGCAGGTAGCGTTGCAATGTCTGCGGTAAAACAAATTATCTAACCTAAGGGGAGTGTCATGGGATTTCAACAAGGATTAAGCGGATTAAATGCTGCGGCCAAGAATCTGGATGTAATTGGTAATAACGTAGCTAACGCGAGTACCGTTGGTTTCAAGCAATCACAAGCGCAATTTGCGGATGTGTATGCCAATATTTTGGGCGGCTCGGGTGGTTCATCGGCGGGGATTGGCACGAAAGTTTCAACTGTGGCCCAGCAATTTGGGCAAGGAAATATCAGTGTAACCAACAATCCGTTGGATATAGCGATTAGCGGCCAGGGGTTTTATCAAATGGACAACAATGGCGTGCCATCTTATAGCCGGAATGGCCAGTTTCAATTGGATAGAAATGGTTTTATAGTGAACTCGCAGGGTCATAAATTAACTGGTTTAGCGGTTAATCCGGTGACAGGAACCATTTCGCTGGGTAGTTCAGCGCCATTGCAAATTTCTACCCAGGCTCTTACTCCCCAGCCTTCCTCCACGTCTTCAGTTGGCATAAACCTGGATTCCCGTAAATCAGTGCCTCCCACGGCTGTTTTTAGTCCGACTGATTCGACCTCATATACCAGTTCTACCGCATTGACGCTATATGACAGTCTGGGCAATAGCCATATTGCGACTACATATTTTGTTAAAAATGCGACTGTGAACACTTGGGATGTCCACATGACCGTAGATGATCTCGGCTTGGACGGAACGCCTGCGACTGCAGCGAATACCCTGTTAGGCACGTCTCCCACTTTAACTTTTAACTCAACCGGTACCTTAATTACCCCAGTAACAGGGTTAGTACCTGTACCTGGCGGTATAGTTTACGGGACAGGTTCGACTACACCTCAGCCATTGATGTTCAACTTTGTTAATACCACGCAGTTTGGTGCGACATTTGCAGTAAACGAGTTGACCCAAAATGGTTATACATCCGGTCAATTGAGTGGGTTTAGTACTAGCGCGGATGGTACCGTTGTGGGCCGCTATACCAATGGGGAATCCAAGGCATTGGGACAGATTTTACTCGCTAATTTTGCCAATCCGCAGGGCTTACAGCCTTTAGGTAACAATGAGTGGATGTCCTCCGCAAGCTCAGGCCCGCCATTGGTAGGCACACCGGGTAGCTCAAGTTTGGGCGTGGTGCAATCAAGCGCTGTGGAAGATTCCAATGTGGATTTGACCGCTGAATTGGTGAATATGATTGTGGCGCAACGTGTATATCAGGCTAACGCACAAACTATCAAGACGCAGGATTCAGTGCTGCAAACCATTACCAACCTGCGCTAAGTAGTTACCTGACTGTTGTTTAACTGAGGAGAGGAGTATGGATAGGCTCATTTACACAGCCATGGAGCGGAGCATCGCACATACTGCAACAGCAGGCGTCGGTGGGACAGAATTTATCCAACGTTAACACGCCAGGTTACCGCGCTGCCGTTAATGCTTTCCGGGCAGTGCCGCTGGTTGGTGAAGGTTTACCAACGCGCGCTTTTGTGGTGGATTCGACGGCTGGTGCCGATTTTACACCTGGGGTAATGCAGCCAACCGGGCGGAATCTGGATATGGCAGTACAAGGCGGGGTTGGATTGCCGTACAGATGGAAAACGGCAGTGAGGCATATACCCGTAATGGCAGTTTTCAGGTTTCACCGGAAGGTATTCTACAGACCCGTGCCGGCTTGAATGTGGCCGGTGACGCCGGTTTGATTACCATTCCGCCAAACACCGAAGTTACTGTAGGCAAGGATGGCACTATATCAACCGTCCCTACCGGATTGCCACCTAATCAGGTCGTGTTGGTTGGGCGGATCAAGCTGGTGAATCCGGCGGAAGAGCAGATGGTGCGCGGTGATGACGGTATGTTCCGTACCAAGGATGGCAAGCCTGCTGCAGCTGATATAGCGGTGAAGGTGGCTCCCGGTAATTTGGAAAGCAGCAATGTGAATACGGTGGAAGCGATGGTGAGTATGATTTCGCTGGCGCGGCAGTTTGATATGCAGATGAAGATGTTGCAGAGCGCTGACAACAACGCCAGACAGGCTAGTCAGTTATTAAATATGAACGCTTGATCTTGGCGCGGCTAATCGCGCTCCTATAAATTTTGAAAGGATGATGGGCATGATACGTTCCTTATGGATTTCTAAAACGGGACTGGAAGCGCAACAAACCCAGATGGACGTAATCGCTAACAATCTGGCGAATGTTAGCACCACTGGTTTCAAGCGTTCGCGTGCGGTATTTGAGGATTTGCTGTATCAAACTATCCGCCAGCCTGGTGCGCAATCTTCGCAACAGACCCAGATTCCATCTGGTTTGCAGATTGGCACTGGCGTGCGTCCAACTGCCTCCGAGCGTATTCAAACTCAGGGCAATTTGCAGCAAACCAGCAATCAGTTTGATATAGCAATACAGGGTGCGGGATTTTTCCAGGTGTTAATGCCGGATGGTACGACGGCTTACACACGAGACGGATCATTTCAGGTTGATAGCCAGGGACAGCTGGTGACTTCTAGTGGCTTTGTGGTGCAACCGGCTTTGACTATTCCAGTCAATGCCACCGGTGTCACCATAGGCCGTGATGGTACGGTGTCGGTGACGCAGGCCGGAGTGGCGGCACCCGTGCAGATTGGCAGCGTGCAATTGGCTGTTTTCATTAATCCGGTTGGCCTACAAAGCCAAGGCGAAAATTTATATGTAGAAACTGCATCGTCTGGAACGCCCAACACCAATGTACCAGGTACCAATGGCGCCGGACTATTGGTTCAAGGCTATGTGGAGACTTCTAATGTGAACGTCGTTGAGGAGCTGGTTAATATGATACAGACGCAGCGTGCTTATGAAATCAATTCCAAGGCAATCACGGTCTCAGACCAGATGTTACAAAAATTATCGCAGATGTAAATGGAGTGGGATGCGTAATGTTGAACTTGTTTAGCTGGATGATATGTAGCGTGATGTTGGTTCTTGTGGGTTGCGCGCATGTCCCTTCGACTAACGTCCATCAGCCTATGACTGCGCGTGCGCCTGATAGGACAATAGGTGCCAATAACAATAGCGGTGCCATATTTCAAGCTGGACAGAACGAGCGGCCATTGTATGAAGGCAAACGCGCACGCAACGTAGGCGACATCCTTACCATTATCATTTCTGAAACGACTTCCGCTACCGGGAAATCCAGTAGCGGCGCGGAACATAAAGGAAGTATTTCTGTGGAAACGCCGATCGTTACACAAGTTCCAGGCGGTGCGTCGAGGATAAATGGGATAGGCATTGCCGGTAACTCAAACGGTAGTTTGAATAACAAGAGCAATAATGCGGGTGATAATACTTTTACGGGCACTGTCACCGTGACTGTGGTTGAAGTGTTAACAAGTGGCAATTTATTAGTTAGCGGCGAGAAACAGGTAGCGATTAATCAAGCTAATGAGTTCATCCGTTTTTCCGGAATAGTGAATCCGTTCACCATTTCCGGTACCAATACCGTGCAATCCACACAAGTGGCAGATGCGCATATTGAATATAAGGGCGCTAATCATATTGATATGTCTGTCGTCACGAGCATGCTGGGCCGCGTATTTATGTCCGTATTGCCGTTCTGAAAGGCTTGATGTAATGCCTATATTTAAAATGATGATGCGAATTGCCAGAACAATATTATTGGCTCTGCTCGTTGTTATGCCTGTTACCGCATCCGCTGAACGCATTAAGGATCTCGCCAATATTCAAGGGGTGCGGGAAAACCAGTTGCTTGGTTATGGCTTGGTTGCTGGTCTGGATAACAGCGGTGATTTGACCACCCAAACGCCATTCACCGTGCAAAGTGTAATCAGTATGCTGACGCAAATGGGAGTGAGTTTGCCACCCAATATTATCCTGCAATTAAAAAATGTGGCGGCAGTCATGGTGACGGCAACGCTCCCACCATTCGCGCGTCCCGGGCAAACGATAGACGTTACAGTTTCTTCGATGGGTAATGCAAAAAGTCTGCGCGGAGGGACACTTTTAATGACGCCACTTAAAGGTGCGGACGGTCAGGTGTATGCCATGTCGCAGGGCAATTTGCTGGTCGGGGGTGTGGGCGCGGCAGCCGGTAATGCCAAGGTGCAGGTCAATCATTTGAGTGTCGGGCGTATTCCCGGAGGGGCGACCGTAGAACGGGCCGTGCCGACTGTATTGGGGCAGGGCGACTACATTAATCTTGAATTAAACGTCATGGACTTCACTACTGCAACACGCCTTGCCGATGCAATCAATGTAGGGCTTTCGCCATCTACCGAAATTGCTGCGGCTGTGGATGGCCGAACTGTTCAGGTGCGCGCGCCAACAGGCAGCGCACGCGTGGCGTTTGTTTCACAGGTCGAAAATTTGCAGGTTGACCCCGCTCAGGGTGGGGCGCGTGTAATCGTAAATGCACGTACCGGTTCGGTTGTTATGAATCAGATGGTGACGCTGGAGAATTGCGCCATTTCACATGGCAACCTGACAGTGGTAATCAATACCGATGTCGCGGTGAGCCAACCTAACCCATTCTCCCAGGGTAAAACAGTGCAGGTCGCCAAATCCACAATCGACATTCAGTCTGATAAAGGGGGATTGGTCATGCTGAATAAAGGTGTGTCGTTGGGCGAAGTGGTGAAAGCGCTGAATTCAATAGGCGCAACTCCGCAGGATCTGCTGGCTATCTTGCAGGCGATGAAGTCTGCCGGGGCGTTGCGCGCTGAACTCGAGATCATTTGATGAACTCCCGATAAACGTCACAAGCGCACCCTGAATTGCATCAACTGTCTGTCTGGTTTCGAACAATAAATTTATTGGGATGCTGACAATGAATAATCCAATCGACATTTCCGGTAGGGCCGATATTTCCGGTAGCTTGGCAGTGAGTGCACAAAGCTTGGACAAGCTGCGTATGCAGGCCAAACAATCGCCCGACCAAGCACTAAAGCTGGTTGCGCAGCAGTTTGAAACAGTATTTATGAATATGATGCTGAAGTCCATGCGTGAGGCTACACCACAAGACGGCATGTTTGATAACGAACAAACCAAAATGTTTACCGGGATGCTGGATCAGCAATTGGTGCAAAGCATGTCCAGCCGGGGAGTGGGTTTGGCTGATATTATGATCAAGCAATTGAGCCGGCCAGCCAGCCCTGATATTGCCCAGACACGGGCAGAATCGGTATCGGCTATGCCAGCACGCCCTGCTAGTGCGATGCCTGTGCCGTATGGTGATAATTTTTTGAATGGAATGAAGAATAGTTCATCCCAGCCCACCCCGCTACAGCAAGATTTTGTGCGCCGTATGACACCTCACGCCGTGCAAGCGAGCCAGGAAACCGGTGTGCCGACGCATCTGGTAATGGGGCAAGCGGCGCTGGAAAGTGGCTGGGGCCGACGGGAGATACGCATGCCTGATGGCAGTACCAGTTTTAATTTATTCGGTATCAAGGCGGGTGGCAACTGGAGCGGAAAGATAGCGGAAGTGGTCACTACCGAGTACCACAATGGAATAGCAAGTAAGCAGGTAGACAAATTCCGTGCTTATTCATCCTACACCGAAGCATTCAATGATTATGCCCATCTGTTGCGGGACAATCCACGTTACGCCCAAGTGTTGCAATCAGGGCAGGGGAGCCCTGAGTTAGCCCACGCATTACAGCGCGCGGGTTATGCGACTGATCCTGATTATGCGGACAAATTGGTAAAAGTCATGAATCGGATTAATACAATAAGTTGATGGCGTCGTTCAATTCAAGAATTTTTTCGGGGCGTCGATAATCCAACAATAAGACGTCCTACAATTTTTAGGCCAGGCGGAGCGTTCTTGTTCTCACAAATGAGGGAAAAAATTGTGATTATTTATAACCTTTCATTTTGCGCTGAGTACATACGATAAGTTTTAACACGAGAAGTGTGACAAGGATTTTATGGGAATCGGTATTTTCGGGAGCGGGGTCAGTGCATTGAATGCAGCCCAAATTGGGCTGTCGACGACTGAACACAATATTGCCAATGCGAATACGGCCGGTTTTAATCGGCAGGAGGTTGTGTTAGCTACGCGTTTCCCCCAGGCGACAGGTGCGGGGTTTATTGGCCAGGGAGTAGACGTCAGTACTGTCAAACGAATATATAACGAATTTCTGTCTAATCAAGTTTTGCAAGGACAGGCGCAGGCAAGTCAATTGGAAACCTATTACCAGCAGATTGGACAGATCGATAATATGCTGGCTGATTCCGACGCCGGTCTGTCGCCTGCATTGCAGGAGCTTTTCAGCGCGGTAAATAATGTTGCCAGTTCGCCGGAGTCCCAAGCCGCGCGGCAAGCCATGCTGGGTAGCGCACAGTTTTTGGTGTCGCGGTTTCAGTCATTAAATCAGCGCATTAGCGACATTAATAGCAGTATTAATGGTCAGATTAGCAGCAGCGTAACAACCATTAACAGCTATGCGCAGCAAATTGCATCAATAAACAAGAATATTGTGTTGGCACAAGCTGCATTTAATGAGCAAACGCCTAACGATTTGCTGGATCAGCGTGACCAACTTATATCGCAGTTGAATAAGGAAATTAAGGCGAGTGTAGTCAAGCAAAGCGATGGCACGTTCAACGTATTCATCGGAACTGGGCAAGCACTGGTGGTAGGAGAGCAGGCCATTACTTTAAAGGCCGTCCAATCTTTCAGCGACCCCTCTAAAGTCGAAGTGGCATATGGCTCAGGTACAACCTTTGCACGTGTGCAGCAAAGTAGTTTTCAGGGGGGGAATTTGGGGGGGCTGATAGCCTTCCGCAGCGAATCCCTGGATGTCCAACAAAGCGCCTTGGGCCGGGTGGCTCTGGTATTGGCGGATACGTTCAATCAACAGCATAAGCTTGGGCAGGATTTGGGTGGCGCGCTGGGTGGCAATTTCTTTACCCAACCAGTGCCCCTAGTTAATACCAATGTAGCAAATACTGGTACCGCTACTGTTAGCGCCAGCATTGCCAGTTCTGTAGCACTGACCGGTAGCGATTATTCGTTGCGGTTCAACGGAGGGACTGCTTATACGTTAACACGCCTTTCGGATAACACGGTTACGGCCTTAGCTACTTTGCCACAAACGGTGGATGGCCTTACGATAACGACCACTGCGGGAGCGGTGGCGGGCGATAGCTATTTGATACGCCCGACCATAAATGGAGCGAGTGATATTGCTGTTGCTATCAGTGACACTTCCAAGATCGCAGCGGCGGCACCAATTCGTACTAATGCGTCATTGGCTAATATCGGTTCGGGGCGCGTTAGCGGGGGCACGGTCAATGCAGTTTTTCCTGTCAATGCCAATTTGCAGCAACCAGTCAGTATTGTGTTCGATAATCCACCAGCTACCTATACTGTGACGGGTACAGGGATACCGGGTTCCCCGGTTGCCGGTGTGGCTTATACCGCGGGTGCAGCTATCACCTATAACGGTTGGACTATGCAGATTACCGGTGCCCCGGCAGCTGGGGATACCTTCACGGTGGCAAGCAACACCAATGCCACAGCTGATAACCGTAATGGATTATTGCTGGCAAATTTGCAAACCAAAAATACAATTGCGGGTGGAACTGCTTCGTATCAGGGTGCTTATGCGCAACTGGTCAGTCAGGTCGGTAATAAAACTCACGAACTGGAATTAACCAGTCGGGCGCAAACCAGTATGGTTAATCAAATTATTCAGACGCAACAATCGATCTCTGGAGTGAATCTGGATGAAGAAGCGGCTAACCTGATGCGCTATCAGCGTGCCTATCAAGCTGCGGGCAGGGTGATCCAAACTGCCAATACTTTAGCATTCTGCTTCGTTATCCGAGAGTATTTTGCAAAGCGTAACGAATTTGCTGCAGGACGTCAGAACAGTAGCGGTTAATGCAGGTAATGGGGGGCTAACGAATTCTGATAAGCAAACCTTTGCGACGGATTTGAGTGGGCGTCTGGAAGAGCTACTGACGCTGGCAAATAGCACAGATGGAATCGGTAATTATTTATTTTCTGGTTTTCAGGGCAGAACACAACCGTTTGCCAACACCAGTGCGGGTGTCCAGTATCAAACTGATGATGGCCAGCGCATGATTCAGGTTAGCGGCTCCAGACAATTGGCGGCCAGCGATTCCGGCGCAGACATTTTTATGCGCGTCAAAGATGGTAACGGAACGTTTAATGTCGAGGCGGCAGCCGCGAATACCGGAAGTGGCATTGTCAGTTTAGGGGCGACTACTAATCCGGCGTTGCTTACTGGGAATAATTATCAGGTGACGTTCAGCGTGGTCGCTGGTGTGACAACTTATGGTGTGACAAATATTACGCCAGGGGCATTGGTACCGGTGCCAATAGCAGCGGGGACGCCCTACGTTAGCGGACAGGTAATTAGCTTTGACGGCTTGCAGTTTGATATCACAGGGGCGCCAGCGAGCGGTGATGTTTTTACCGTAGCGCCCAGCACTAACGAAAGTATCTTTAAGACTATCTCCAATTTGATTACTGCTTTGAGAACGCCTAATTCACTGGGTGGAGCGGTAGCGGCGGCGGAATTTACCAACAGTCGCAACCAGGCGTTAAATAGTCTGGATCGCGGCATTGATAATGTGTTGACAGTGCGCGCCTCGTTGGGGACTCGTCTAAGTGAGCTGGAAGCGCTACAAAGCACGGGTGAGAGTATAGGTGAACAATACAAACAAACGCTATCGCAACTGCAGGACTTGGATTTCAATAAGGCGATCAGTGATCTAACCCAACAAAAAATTAGTTTAGAAGCTGCACAGAAATCTTTTTTTGGCTGTGTCTGAGTTATC
>JADKHS010000018.1 GCA_016721605.1 Nitrosomonadales bacterium | reverse complement strand
GGCCAAATCAAAGCCATCAAACTCGAACACGTCTGGGTCGAAGCCTATGTCGACTACATCCCCAGCCGCGGTGCCGTGAACAACAAGCCCAACACCTGGATACCGATGGATGCCAGCTACAAACAATACACCTACACCCAAGGCATGGACATCAAAGGCCAAATCCCGCTGGATGCCCAAGCCCTCATCACCCAAGCACAAACCGGTGCCACCGTCGACCCAAGTGGCTGGGTACAAAACATCAACGGCACCGCCATACAAACCGCACTCACCACCTACCAGACCCAAGTGCAGGATTACATCAACGCCCAAAAAGCCACCGCCACCGTAGGTGACGTCCTCGGCACAAAAACCATCATCCCGCAGAACAACAGCATCCTGATGGGCACGCTGCCGTATACCACGATCGCCACCGGAGGCAAATTCACCACACTGCCAACCCAAGTACGCCACCAGTTCCAGTACAACCTCTATGCCAGTGCGCTGGATCGCGCGACCGACACCCCCATCTTCAGCTTCCAGCAATCGCTGCCTAATATCGCCGGAAAAAAGATCACGCTGTCGTTCGCCCCGGCAACACAAGCGGACACTGACCTCATCGCCAGCACCCTGCCCAAACCCCACGCTGACGGCACACCCATCCTACCGAGCGAACTGCCCACCAGCCTACCGGGCTACCTCATCCACCTGACCGCAGAACTCAGGCTGGATGGACAAATTGTTGCCAGCGGCGGCACCTTCACCATGGGTGATGAACTGGTTGCCAGCGAAGGCTTGTTTGATCCGGCGCGAGGCTGGGACTTTGCGGATGACACCAGCCCCATTGCGGGGGAATATATTGCGACACACCTCGACCTGCAAGGCATCTCCACAGCCCAGCTACAGAGCCTTAAAGACAGGCTAGCTTCTACTCAGGCCAAACTTACTTCTGCCCAATATGCCGGAATTACTAAAGAAGAAACCTCGGGGGATATTCTATACAGCGCTGCGTTGAGCTACTTCGCCGCCAACCAAGCTGCTTCACAGATTGCGCAGCGTGCTGCAGGCATTGTCGAATACCGTAGACCATCCTTTGGTAACTTCCTGACCAGCGCCAAGACCAGCTACTGGTTTGGCATTCCCAAGAATGTATCCTTTCCTGGACTAATGATGGACATTAACCGTTATGCGAGCATCCTGGTGGCGAAAGACAACAGTTCGGTAGTTGGGTATATGCTACAAAGCGGCATGCGCGAGTCGGCCTATGAGCATTTAATACCGGAGAAACTCTTCACTGATCCGCTCGATCCCAACCGACCGCAGGGCGTGAGTGCGGTGAAGGCGTTGGCTCTGGCGGCCAGTCAGGGGCAGAAAATATACACTTTGAACAAAACTAATCAGCCACAGCACCAGACCTTGCTGACCCAAATTACCATCGACGCGGGAGCCAGACAGGAAATCCAGAACGCTTTGGCAGCAGGCAAGGAAGTGACAGTGCATCAAGCGCCTATTACGCAAAGTGGATGGACGGGGAGCGGTTATATCATTACTGATCCGGATACGGGGGCGGGGCTTATAAGATTTCGGGCGGAGCGAATGGGGCGGTGTTAATTGCTAGTACAGTATCAATGATCCTGTTCTTTACAGGTGCAGCCAGTGCTATTGTTCTGCTTTGGATGATATTGACTGTAGTGATTGCAATCACGGTAGCGATCATTGATGCCAACATAATTTTGGACACTGGTGGAAAGTGCTCGGAAGCCATTGCTAGTCTCTCGCTCAAAATTGGTTTGACCTTTGCCTTGTTAGGGCTTGTTATTCCTTCAAAAACAACTCAAGGATTTGCGTTGAAGCTTCTCGCCATAATGTACGGCGGGGATTTATTTAAAGGTGTTGCGGGAGCAAAGCGTGTTTATGAATAACTTATATATTCGCTTCTTGATCGTGGCCGTTGGGTCAAGCGCATTAGCTTGGATAATAATAAAATATCTCATTTCGAAGTATCACTCCAAATCCAATGTGAGTATTTTTGATTTGCTGGCATGTGTTATTGGAGCATCATCTACCTGCGGATTTATTGGAATTGTGCTTGTTGATGGGACTCAATATGCTAAATCGGCAATATTTTATTGGGGTATCCCAATAATATTCGGTTTTATTTTTGGGGTTGCAGCATGTCACCAACTTGTTCTTTCGCCCGACAATGACTGATTGCTTATTACGCAAAAACTCCCCTCGTTACGAGCGCGGTTAGGTTGAATGAAATAAAGCTCAACAACAAAAGGGGATAAACACATGCGCCACCGACGTGCCAATGCAACGGGCGACGCATATTTCTTCACTGTGACATCCCCCTCACCCCCGCCATCAAAGCCCTTGCCGCCAGCCTAAACAACAACCCCGTGCAAATCACCAACTGGGTCAGGAACACCATCGAAACCCTCCCACCTACGGCTCCATCCAAGGTGCGGACATGGCCCTGTAAACGGAAATTGTCAACCTAGTTGTCGGTGTGCCAAGGGCGGCGCGCGGCGGGGGCGGAGGGGGGGGGGGGGGGGGGGCGGGCGGGTAACAAGGGGGGGGCGCGAGGCGCGGCCCCTGACCGTTTGCAATTATGCTGCCATTTTGAGCTCTGAAACTGCTTCCAGTTTCTCGTCTTTTTCGGCGATGCGTTGATCCGGATTCAGGTGCACAATGAGAACCGGTTGCCAATTTCGGCCCCGCTCCAACGTTCAGGGCATCTGTTCTTTGCCGCCTCGTAGACGATGGCACGCTTCTCCAATAATGCCGTGTCAAGGCCAGCATGGCGCTCTACCGGGGTCACGAAGTTGATGGCGCTGTGTCGGTGTTCTTCGTTGTACCATTGCACAAATATGCCAACCCATTGCCTTGCGGCGAGCAGACTTTCAAACGCCCGACGCGGATATGCAGGTCGGTATTTTAGGGTCTTGAACAGCGATTCCGAATAGGGATTATCGTTGCTGACCGCCGGACGACTAAACGACGGCGCGACGCCCAGTGCTTGCAAGGTAGCCAGCATCGTGGCGCCTCATCGGATTGCCGTTGTCCGAATGCAGTACCACCTGATCCGGTTTGATGGCTTCCCGTGCGCAAATATCCCGCATAACATCGCTCGCCAGCTCACTGCTTTCCGCATCATAAATCTGCCAGCCGACAACTTTCCGGCTAAAAATATCCATGAATAAATACAGGTAAAAATAGATGCCCTTCACCGGTGTCGGCAGGTAAGTGATGTCCCAACTGAACAGCCGATTAGGCGCAGTGGCGCAGAGCGCACGCGGTTTGTGACGGCGTTGCGCAGGCCGTTCGGCACCCGGATGCCGGAGCAAGTTCTCGGTTCTCAGAATGCGATAGAACGTTGATTCAGAAGCGATATGCTCCCAGTGATCCGCCAATCTCGGCACGATCTGATTGGGTGGCAGGCTACCGAATTCGTCCGAATTGGCAACCGTCAATATTGGCAACCGTCAATACGTATTTACGCTCCCGCACACTGAGCTTGTTTGTCGGTGTTTGTGCCCGACAGGAGCATCGCCTCGCGACTGATCAACCTGCCAGCGCTGCAACGTGCGTGCGTTAAAGTTGATAACCGTACAGGCACGATTCTGACGTGCGCCAGAATTCATGGCTTCCTGCACCAAGGTGATGATCTGACTGCGCTCTGCAAGAGAAGTCATTTGACCTCTTCCTCCCAGAGCACGCGGGATTTTTTTCAGGATCAGCAACGCTGCCGCCTCGGTCAATGCGTGCTCTTTGCGGGTTAATTCGCGCTTGAGTCGGCCATTCTCATCTTCCAAGACGCGGATTTCACAGCTGCCCATTACGGTCTTTACATCGGTGCAAAAGCCGTTTTCCAGCTTGTGAGGTGATGGGTAAATAAGCCGTTTTCACGACACCACGTTTTGCAAGGCTTCGCCTGATAAGCCATGGGTTTCATGCAACGCCACCAGCTGCTCGGCATTCCAATTTTTGGGGCGTCGCTCTTTTTTGACCGAAACGCTAACAGCCATCGCTTTTCTTCTTTTCATCCAATTTTTTAACGTGTGATGATTGATGTTCAATTCTACCGCGACCGACTTCACCGTCCGATCGCCACGAGAATAGACCTTGAATAATGCCTACTCGATAAATGCTTCTGAAGAATGTATTTCCATTGTTGCCTCCATGCCTCATAGCTAAATTTTGAGGTGACAACTAGCCTGACACGGGGGGTGCGAGAGGTTTCTCTGCCAGTAAGGGGCAGGTCGGGCTAATGCGCATAACGACTCCATACCCGCCACAAGCGGCGCTACAAGGTCACGGCGGACTAAAAACATGGCCTGTGTTTGTGGCGGAGAACCTGCTCGCCAGAAATTTCACGCCGACGATGCCGAATCAGATTTGGACATCGGATATACCTATCTGTGGGCAGATGAAGGCTGGCTGTACCCTGGCTATCGTGCGCGGCCTGTTTAACCGGGAAATTGGAGTAGATATAGTTAATAAAAAAGCCAGATAAATCTGGCTTTTTTATTAAATTCAAAATGTAGTCGCTTGAGCCTGCTAGTAAAAATAACTAGTCTAAGTTTGTAATGTACGAATAAACTAGGTACCGCCTACTACAGCGACGGTACCGAAATATTAGATAAACTACTTCACCACGAACGGTCCAAGTTTTACAAGTGCATTAAATTCGCGTTTAAACTGTAACTGCAACGCAAGCTTGCGTTCCAAGATCAACAACTTCATGGAATTCATCAACTATTTTGATACAGATGTCATGTTTTCCTGGTCCGATCAGATCAAGGCCAACAGTGTAGCCATAACTACCGTTTAGTAAATGTATCCCAGAGTAATGCCTACCGTCTATATAAAGATGACCATGTTCATCGTTGTATAGAATAGTCGGTGATTGATAACGGTAAGTGCCCTCAGGAGCCAATTTTGTGTAACCGGCATTTTGAGGTTGACGAGTCGTATCAACAAAGTTTCCGCCAGGTGTAATGGCATATTGAAGCCTGATTTTTGCTGGTTTTGTGCCTGCTCTAGTATCAGTGTTTTCTACAATTGCATTCATTGTTACCGTTGTACCTTGACCCCTTGGTCCGTCAGCATTAACGAAGTATTGTTTAGTATAGGTTTTGCTTGGGCTGGTTTCTGACGCATGGTAACCAAGACCTGTCTCTATTGGAGCTACGCAATAAGGAGCCGCGCTAGCTATACAGCCTCCAGTACCGTTCGCCCTGTCGCCTGCCCATGCTTCGTTAAAGTCTGTATCGTACAGCGGCTTGCCATCTACATATGGAACAGCGGTTTTAAAGTCTGGGGTAAATTTGGTGGGCTGTTTACCATGATTACTGGCTTGACCAGCACCACCATCTTCATTCGCCCATTTATCCAAATGATGCTTCCCAATGTTATATTGGCCTTGGGTTTCATATTGGTATTTAGGAGCTATCTCACCACCGCCGGGAGGATAGTTGCCTGGTATGTTTAGTTGCGATCCAGGATGCAGGTCGCCAGCTTGTGGATCGGATGCAAACGAACCAGCTGGAGGAAGAAAATTGAATTGGGCGTGTGGGCCGTCATATGCCATGGCAGCTGGGGCACTAATAGCAAGCAGTAGTGCCAGTGAGTTAACTCTGCGCATAATTATTACTCCTCTAAGTAAATAAATAAAAAAAGATAAACCCACTCGTACCGTCCGCGGGGGCTCTTAGAAACTTCTAACAGCTGGGTCAGGGTAACATAATATTGGTGAGTATTGCAAAAAATATTTGTACTTTTGTACGGTGACTTGATGGCCTTTTTATTCCCTTTTTTTAGGGGTTAAAATTTGACAGTAATATGCTGTTAAATGCCTTTAAATACGGCTTTATTAATAAACCTCCGCTATGCTGGGAAATCTGTGGTTTTGCGATGCTAATGTGCGGTAGATGGGATATGGTTTAATGTAATTGGGGAGCAGCTCGGGCGAGTGGTGGTTGTTAGGGATAATTTCATAATTATCTAATTTTTTTAATACCTGCTTCAGATAAGTGCCAGTCACGCTTTCCGAATTGGCAGCAATATCTTTGGGCGAGCCTTGTGCGATGATATGCCCGCCCCCCTCGCCACCCTCAGGTCCGAGGTCTATGATCCAGTCGGCGGTTTTTATTACGTCGAGGTTATGTTCGATTACTACTACGGTGTTTCCTTGGTCACGCAGTTTCTGAATGACTTTCAGAAGCAGGGCGATATCATGGAAATGCAATCCGGTTGTGGGTTCGTCTAATATATACAGCGTTCGTCCGGTGTCGCGCTTGGAAAGTTCCAGCGACAATTTGATGCGTTGTGCTTCGCCGCCGGATAGCGTAGTCGCGCTTTGCCCCAATGTGATGTAGCCGAGCCCCACGTCGAGCATAGTCTGTAGTTTACGTGCGATGATGGGCACCGGCTTGAAAAACTCATGTGCATGTTCCACGGTCATTTGTAAAATTTGGTGGATGTTCCGACCCTTGTATTGCACCTCTAGCGTTTCGCGGTTGTAGCGCATGCTATGGCACACGTCACATGGCACATAGAGGTCAGGCAGGAAATGCATTTCAACCTTGATTACACCATCGCCCTGGCAGGATTCGCAGCGTCCGCCTTTTACATTGAACGAGAATCGTCCCGGACCATAGCC
Source organism: Nitrosomonadales bacterium (assembly GCA_016721605.1). Classification (GTDB taxonomy): domain Bacteria; phylum Pseudomonadota; class Gammaproteobacteria; order Burkholderiales; family Gallionellaceae; genus Nitrotoga. The sequence continues at coordinate 33,674 of JADKHS010000018.1, read as the reverse complement.
GCGTTCGCGCGATTGTGGCACTCCGGCGAATAGCTCGCGGATGGGAGTGAACAGGCCGGTGTAGGTGGCGGGGTTGGAGCGTGGAGTGCGTCCGATGGGCGACTGATCTACGCTAATGACCTTGTCAAAAAATTCCAGTCCGTCGATTTTGACGAACGGTGCGGGCGCGGCGTTGCTTCCATATAAGTGTTGTGCGACGGCGTGATACAGGGTGTCGTTGATGAGGGTGGACTTGCCGGAACCGGACACGCCTGTTACGCACACCAGCAGGCCAACAGGTAGATCAAGCGTAACTTGTTTCAGGTTGTTGCCGCATGCGCCTTGAATTTGCAGCATGCGTTCCGGATCGGGGGAGAGATATTTTTTTGGCACTTCGATGTTGCGCCGACCAGAAAGGTAATCACCCGTCAGCGAATGCTGGTTGACACACACTTCTTGTGGCGTGCCTTGCGCGACGATCATGCCCCCATGCTCGCCCGCACCGGGCCCCATGTCTACTACGTAGTCGGCAGCTTGGATGGCATCCGCGTCATGTTCCACCACGATTACACTGTTGCCCATGTCGCGCAGGCGCTTCAGTGTACCCAGCAAACGATCATTGTCACGCTGATGCAGGCCGATGGAAGGTTCGTCCAATACATACATCACACCGGTCAGGCCGGAGCCAATTTGCGAGGCTAGGCGGATGCGCTGTGATTCGCCACCTGATAAGGTTTCTGCCGAACGATCTAGCGACAGATATTCCAGGCCGACGTTGTTGAGAAAGGTCAGGCGGCTGGCGATTTCATGTACGATTCTTTCTGCGATGGCCTGCTTGTGGCCTGGTAATTTTACTTGTTGGAAGAAGGTGAGTGCCTGCTTCAAAGGTAATGCGCTTAGCTCATATATGGCATGGTCTGCGATGCGCACATTGCGGGCTTCCAGGCGCAGGCGTGTACCTTTGCATTCAGGGCAAAGGCACGTATTGAGATGTTTCGCCAGTTCCTCGCGCACGGTAGGTGACGTGGTTTCCTTGTAACGCCGCTCCAGATTATTGATGATGCCTTCGAATGCATGCTCGCGTAGCGTGGGTTTGCCGCGTTCATTGAGGTAACTGAAGGGAATTTCTTCTTTGCCACTGCCGTACAAAATAATCTGTTGTGTTTTTTCCGGCAGGCTTTCGAACGGACGTTCCAGATCGAAATCGTAATATTTGGCCAAGCTGTCCAGCATCTGGTAATAAAATTGGTTGCGTCGATCCCAGCCTTTGATTGCCCCAGAACTTAACGACAATTGTGGGAACGCCACAATCCGTTTTGGATCAAAAAAACTGATGCTGCCCAACCCATCGCATTTCGGGCAGGCCCCCATGGGGTTGTTGAACGAGAACAGGCGCGGTTCCAGTTCGGGCAACGAATAATTGCAGATTGGGCAGGCAAACTTGGCGGAGAATATATGTTCTTTTCCGCTGTCTATTTCCACTGCCAATGCGCGCCCCTCGGCATGGCGCAATGCGGTCTCGAATGATTCCGCCAAGCGTTGCTGGTTGTCTGCGCTGACTTTCAACCGATCTACCACAATTTCAACAGTGTGTTTCTTGTTCTTTGCCAGCGTGGGCAGCTTGTCTATCTCATGCACGGTACCGTTTACGCGCAGCCGCATGAAACCTTGCGCACGCAACTCATTAAACAATTCGACTTGTTCGCCTTTGCGCTCAATGACCAATGGAGAAAGAATCATGATGCGCGTGTCTTGCGGCAGTTGCAGCACATGGTCCACCATCTGCCCAACGCTTTGGGCCTGTAACACCAGATCATGCTGCGGGCAATAGGGGTCACCCGCGCGCGCAAACAACAGGCGCAGGTAGTCGTGAATTTCCGTCACCGTACCGACAGTGGAACGTGGGTTATGCGAGGTGGCTTTTTGCTCAATGGCAATGGCAGGTGACAAGCCCTCGATCAAGTCCACATCCGGCTTTGCCATTAGTTGCAAAAACTGGCGCGCGTATGCCGAAAGCGATTCGACATAGCGTCGTTGTCCCTCCGCATATAAAGTGTCAAAGGCGAGGGAAGACTTGCCGGAACCCGACAGTCCGGTGATGACCACAAGTTGATTACGCGGTAAATCGAGGCTGATGTTTTTCAGGTTGTGCGTGCGTGCGCCACGTATTTTAATACTGTCCATGCCGGTTACCGTAGGTTGCGCTAAACCTGCTAATATACGCGATTTTTGCGCTTTCAACACTTCAATATGGGATACACACCTGATTCAATGACGCCACTTGAGCGCCGTGCCAGTATGGGCTTAGCCGGTATTTATGGCTTGCGGATGCTAGGGCTGTTCATCATTCTGCCGGTATTTGCGCTGTATGCCGCCGAACGTTTGCCTGGCGGCGAAAGCCGTACCCTGATTGGTATTGCCCTAGGGGCTTACGGCCTGACCCAGGCAGTGTTGCAAATCCCAGCTGGCTGGATGTCCGACCATTACGGGCGCAAACCGGTGATCTATGCTGGCCTGCTTCTATTCGCTATCGGCAGTTTTATCGCAGCTTCGGCGGACAACATCTATTGGGTCATCGCCGGGCGTGCGATACAGGGCGCGGGAGCAATCAATGCCGCAGTAATGGCGCTAACAGCCGACCTCACGCGTGAGGAAGTCCGCACCAAGGCGATGGGGATGATAGGCATCACTATTGGTATTACATTTGCGATATCACTGGTACTGGCGCCGATGTTGTATCAAGCGATAGGTGTGCCCGGAATTTTTGCGCTAACCGGCGTATTGGCGCTTCTGGCCATGCTATTTGTGGCCTTTGTAATTCCAAATCCGGCCATCACGCGCTTCCATTCTGGTTCGGGGGCGAGTAGCAAACGATTTGGCGATGTGCTGCGTAACAAAGATTTGCTGCGACTCGATTTTGGTATTTTTTCGTTGCATGCGATTTTAATGTCGGTATTCATGCAAGTGCCGTTCGTGCTGAAAAATAATGGGTTGGAGGTTGCGCAACATTGGCAAGTATATCTGCCGGTTATGTTGCTAGCCCTCATGTTGATGGTGCCGCCCATCATTGTCGCCGAGAAAAAAGCAAAGATGAAGCAAGTGTTTATGGGCGCGATTGCACTGGCAGCATTGGGGCAATTATCATTGATGCTGATGCAGAACAGTGTATGGGGTGTGATGCTGTCGTTGTTGTTATTCTTCACGGCATTTAACGTATTGGAGGCGACCTTGCCTTCAATGATCAGCAAGATTGCTCCGCTGGCGGCCAAGGGAACGGCGATGGGCGTATATAGCAGCGTGCAATTTCTCGGTGCATTCTTTGGTGCGATGGCGGGCGGTTTTCTGATGCAATATTTCGGCGGCAATGCTGTGTTTGCATTTGCGGTAGGTTTATTATTGCTGTGGTTGCTAGTTGCTAGCACCATGCAGCCGCCTGCAGCGGTGCGTACTAAAATGTATCCATTGCCTGAAATGGATGGGCGTGCGGGCGCTATTTTGCAGCAACGCTTGGCGCAATTAAATGGGGTGCGCGAAGTAATGGTGGTGCCAGCCGAATGTATGGCGTGCCTTAAAGTAGATATGAGTGGCTTTGACGAAGCCGCAGTAGAGAATTTAGTGAAAGGGGAATGACATGTCGGTAAACAAAGTAATTTTAGTAGGACGGCTGGGCAAAGATCCGGAAACGCGTTACATGCCTAATGGCGAAGCAGTAACCAATGCCACGCTGGCTACCTCAGAAAACTGGAAGGACAAAAGCGGCGAGAAACAAGAAAAAACAGAATGGCATAACCTGACTTTTTACCGTCGCCTGGCAGAAATTGCCGGAGAATTTCTGAAGAAAGGTTCGATGATTTACGTTGAGGGCAAGCTTGCTACGCGCAAATGGCAGGACAAGGAAGGCAAGGATCGGTATACCACCGATATTATTGTGGGCGAAATGCAGATGTTGTCCAGTAAATCTAGCAGCGGTAATTTTGACATGGTGGATAAAGCACCTGCATCATCGTCAGCTAGTGCGTCTGCTACCAATAAACCGGCACCAGTCAAAAGCGGTGGTTTTGATAATTTTGATGATGATATACCGTTCTGAAATTGCTTACGATTGTCTTGTAAAGTATAAATATAAAGCCCCTGTAAGCAGGGGCTTTATTACTTTTATTCAATGTAAACGAGTTCATACAACGATGTGCATGAAGTTAAAAAGTTGGGGCTTAAAATTAAGGTCAAAAAACCGCCACGCCAAGTAGCTTAAAATTGTAGTTACGCGTTGTAACTTATCTGATTAACCATGTATTTAACTTTTTGATAAAAATGAACGCTTACGGTTTTTTGTTGCATGGATGACGGGTATGCAGTGAGTATGCGTTATAGTTTATTGCAATTTAATGAATTTATTTCGTCCCATCAAAATGATAGTATCTACGTGGATACAAATTTAAAGCCCGTCAACGTACTAGTGCAGCTTAATCAATATCGATACAAAATGATATTTAGATTGTTAGAGGCATAACTAGCGGCAAATAGTATGAGTTTAGCCTTCTGTTGTGTCGTTGCTCGGGTGGTCTAAGGTTGGGGATTGGGTGTCTCAAGTTGACTTAACGCTTTGTTGTAGCCTTTAAATCTCGATTTTATAAATGTGTGAATTTAATGATTTCTACCCGGAGTTCTTTGCTCTGCATTAGAGTTAGAAAATTATGATGACTGTCATTTTTGGCTAGAATTATTATACCTATTGGTATAGAATGCTGCGTCTTCGCTGTAATTTAGCGTTGTGGCGGACTGAAATTTCCCGGTTTTTGTATGTAAATTTAATTATTGTGAAGGAAAAGTAAATGAAACGTTTTGCTCTAGTTGCTGCCTTGTTGGCATTATCCCTAACTGCTTGTGGCGAAAAGCCTAAGGCGCCTGCAGTCGAGACCCCAGTTGTTGAAGCACCTGCACCTGCACCTGCACCTGCCGCTACTGCTGTTACTGCCGCTGGTAGTGCTGTAGAAGCAGCTGGTAGTGCTGTAGAAGCAGCTGGTACTGCCGCTACCGCAGCGGCTACTGCTGCTGATGCCGCTCATGACGCTGCTAAAGATGCAATGAAGAAGTAATTTTTCTTTTTTGTATAGTAAACATTAAAGCCGATGTAAAGTCGGCTTTATGCTTTTGTGGCTTACCTTTTAGCAGATTGCGGAAAAGCTGCCACCTTAGTTTATTTTTTGAAAATTGGTTGGCACCATAAACTTGGCAGTGCGTGTCTCAATATCAAAAAAACTTAGGGTAGGTATGTGTGAGCATGGAAAGACTTGGGCAGAGGGGTGATGGATTGTATTGTTACCTCAAAATTCTGGCCGTAACTGATGCCTCAGGGTAAGTAAGATGTCCTATGGTCAAAAATTGCAAAAAATCTATGATGCAGTGGGTTTTGTATTTTTTGGAATAACCAGTAACTATTAATGATTGTGTTAAATAGATTTCATGGGCTATTTATGATAAACGGTGGTATCTCCGGCCAGTCGGGTATCCGTAGTGTTAGATACGGGCTCGCTGGATTTTGTTTGAACGTCAGCTGAAAGTAGACGCTGCTCTTCATATACGGTTTTAAGATAACGTTGAATTTCTCCGGTGGCCGTATGAACGGGGGTTGCTTTTTCTATATTTCGGATGGTGGCGTTTGCCCCATGTTTAACGAGAAGTTGGGCGGACTCTAGATTCCCAACTTTATGCAGAGCAGTATTTCCTCTTTTAATAATCATGCTTCCTGTTACCAGCTGGATATTAGGATCGGCCCCTTCAACCAGTAAACGTTGAACCACTTTGGGAAAATCTACCCAGATATACATCGCGGTCAGGCCATCTTTGTCCTGGAATTTGGCATCAGCACCGTGATCGACCAAGAATATGGCAAGTTCCGGATCATTGACATCAAATAAGGGTGGACGATTATTGTAATCCGCAATGTTTGGATCAGCTCCGTGGTCGATTAAAAGTTGTGCCGCTTCTACGCTCTCGATGTAATGCAATGCCGTTTTTCCAAAGAAATCCTGATGGTTTATGTCTATACCAAGCTGGATTGCATTCTTGATTCCCTCCAAATCATTGGCCATGGTTGCGTCTATTATGGATTCTTCAAGTTCGTTTTGCATAGGGGTCTTTAAAATATAGGGCTAAAGAGCTTAAAACATTCAGGCGGATATACCGATTCTGTAATAATTTTTGAGAGCGGACGTAATCGCACGGTTGTCCGCATTTTTAATGCGGTTAGCTAAGCCAGAGGTATTTGGAACAGTTAATAATGGCATCCGCAAATTTCTCCAGGGTGGTTTGCATTTAGAAGTCACGATCGCTTGGCGGTATGGTATTTTAATTTAAAAAAGGCTGTACTTGTACAGTGCAGCCGGCCTCAACATTTCCTTGCGACACAGGTAATATAATATAGCAATTGGCTTTGCTCATTGAGCTAAGAATGCCGGAGCATTGAGCCCCTGTTGTATGTACTGTCCATCCGCCATTTTTATCTTGACTGAGAATGCCACGTTGAAATTCTGTCCTACCTGGAACCTTGCGGATAGAGCTGGTGCAGATAGCCTGAAATTCAATGGTTAATTTTGGTTGCTGTCCCATCAGTATGCGTAAGGCATCGCGAACAAATTGCTGGAAAGTTACCATGACAGCGACGGGATTACCGGGCAGTCCAAAAAAATGGCAAGTTCCAATTTTGCCGTAAGCCAATGGCTTGCCAGGCTTCATGGCTATTTTCCAGAATACAACTTCTCCAATTTCCGCCAACAATTGTTTGATGTAATCGGCTTCACCGACCGAAACCCCACCGCTAGTGATAATGACATCCGTCCGCGATGCTGCATCTAACAAGGCTTCTTTGAGGCTGGCCTTATCGTCACGAATGGTACCCATGTCGATAGTTTCCACGCCCAGTTCACCTAGCATACCGAGCAGGGAATAACGGTTACTGTTATAAATTTTACCGGGAGCCAATGGTGTGCCAGGTTGCTGCAGTTCGTCACCAGTTGAAAATAATGCTACTTTTAGTTTGCGGTAAACGCTGATATTGCTAAAACCAAGCGAAGCCAGCAGACCCATCTCAGCAGGGCGAATAATTTGTCCACGAGTCAGCACGGTAGTATTTTGCGCAATGTCTTCTCCGACCAGGCGGATGTTTTGGCCACGGCGGTGTCCATCCCCTATTTCAACTGAGGATCCGGTGACCTGCACATGTTCCTGCATTACAACACTATCGCAGCCCTCAGGAATGAGCGCACCAGTCATAATGCGAACACATTCACCTGTAGCAACATGGCCACTAAAGGCACGTCCAGCAAAGGCGCTGCCAATAACCGTAAGTCGGCTAGGAGTATTTGCCAGGTCGTCGTGGCGTACAGCGTAGCCATCCATAGCCGAGTAGTCGTGTGGCGGTACATTCATGGGGGAAAGTACATCTGCCGCTAGCGTGCGATTCAATGAATCGCACAGGCTGATCGATTCATGCTCCGTGACTGGCGTGAGAAATTGCTGGATAAATTGGCGCGCTTTTTCCACCGGCATAGAATTGGGGTCGTAATCGCCCATTTTTTCAAGGGTAGGCAAGAAGGAAAGCCTGGATTCCATGGAGTGTCCTTTGTTAAATTTGGCAGTCAGAATAAAGTCTGAAAAGCATCAACATAATTGTCAGGCAGGTTGTTGGTACGTGCTTTTAATACAGGGAGCGCTATCCAGGTAAGTGATTTGAATGTATCTGAAGATGGAGCTTACTGGTAGACTACCCCCCGATATAAGACATTTCAATTTTCTTGCCAGATGATGCTTTGGTCTTTGTGTTTGCGCTGCGTAATTCTGAATAACGATCCGCACGCAGACGCCATAGGTGTGCAAGGGCAGTGGAAATTTCTTGATCGGTTTTTCCGCTGTGCATGAGCGCTCGCAAATCGTGACCACTCTCTGCAAAGAGGCATGTATATAATTTGCCTTCGGTTGACAACCTGGCACGAACGCATTCGTGACAAAAAGTTTTAGTGATGCTTGAGATAACTCCGATTTCGCCCCCGCCATCCTTGTAGCGCCAACGTTCCGCAGTCTCGCCGGTACAGTTAGGCTCGATTTCTTCAAGTGGCATGTGAGCGGAAATTCGTCGCACAACTTCTGCAGAGGGAATAACCTCGCCCATTTCCCACTGGTTAGAAGTCCCTACATCCATGTATTCAATGAATCGCAGTATGAAGGGAGAGTCTTTGAAATAACGTGCCATAGGGACGATTTCTTGGTCATTCATGCCGCTTTTGACAACCATGTTTACCTTGATTGGGCCGAGGCCTACTGAGTGGGCGACATCTAGGCTGCGCAACACATCCGATACGGGGAAATCAACGCCGTTCATGCGTTTGAAAGTGGCATCATCCAGTGAATCTAGGGAGACCGTAACACGATTTAATCCAGCATCTTTCAAGGATTGAGCTTTTTTTCCGAGTAACGCGCCATTAGTGGTGAGTGTCAGGTCTAAATCGCTACCATCGTATGTTTTTAGCTTCGCAAGCATCTCGATTAAATTTTCTACATGTTTGCGTAATAGCGGCTCACCACCCGTAAGGCGGATTTTCTGAACGCCATGATTAACGAAAATTTGCGCGATACGAGTAATTTCTTCAAAAGTCATCATTGAAGCCCGTGGCATAAATACATGATCTTTGCCGAATGATTCTATGGGCATGCAATATACGCATCGGAAATTGCAACGATCCGTGAGAGAAATGCGTAAATCTTGTAACGGGCGTCCAAACGCGTCGCCAATAAGTCCATTGGGTTCTTCTATAACAGCGGGGATGACAGGAACTGCCTTGGAATGACGATAATCTATAATCGGAATTGTTTTTTAGACATGGCATTTGGCCAATATATTCAAAATATGGTAGTAGTTAATAGTCATGGTTTCAAAACTTACGCCCAAATTATACAGTAGTGTATAGCTAAGCTAGCCTGTGGGTAGGCGGCAATATCATGTTTATGTGACTGCTGTATCCTCAGGATAAAAAATATCTGGTTGTATTCGATATAGCCGAATGCTTAAATGGAATTTTTATATTAGGAATAACAAGTTATTTGAGAGTGCTTAAATTAGCATCCGCACAACAAATCATGTGCGAGAGTACACGATTGTATGCATTTATTGCAATGTAAATATCAATGTGTTGAATGCAGAGCTTTTTATAAAGCTAGGTTGAATTGTCTGTTGGAACCGCCTTGTTAAATGTCCAAAGGCATACAATTTTGGGTAATTATGACATGGCTATAGAAAGCCTAGACTTCAATTTTTTAGCTGAACCTTGGGAAGAGTTTTTAGGCAGAGGCTAAATATGATCGAGTTTTTATAAGGTTGTATTTCCTAGAGGATCTGGGTTAGTGGAAAGCTTTCTACATAGTCGCGAGTATTCGAATTTGGGATGGTACTAAAACGTGTGAAATCCCCTTAACGCAGTGGCGGACTTCGCTGAAATCCAGAGTTTGTGCCAAAAAATTCAAGCATCAAAAAATCTTCAAGCCCTCATTATCTTCCATGCGGGCAGACAGAATGATCTCACGGTTGAGGCGGTGCGATTCCCAATTAAAGTTTCCTTTGTAATGCTTGCGAATCAGTTCGATCATCCTGCGAATAATTGCGCGCTCCACATCACCATTTAACCCGGCATCGACTTCGATTACCTCGCGTCGAGAATTGTTATAGTCTGTTGTCCAGCCTCGAAATGAAAATCGGGCGGTCCGGCTGCCCATGCTGATAATTTGAAACACACCGCTCGTACCTTCTGGCTGGAGGTTGCGCCTGATGTTAGCCATTCTTTTTTCGTCAGCCGAAAGTTGGCGCGGGCTAGATATGGTTTCTGTATTTTCGCGTTCATCAGAAATCTCGGCTGCCTGACGGCGTGTTCTGGCGGCATTAATGTAGCTTGCCAAATCGGTGGGAGGCGCTGAATGTGGAGCTGGGGGAGGCGCTAATGGAACTTCAGTTTGTGTGACTGTTTTTTCCGGTAAAGGCTTCATTGGTTTTTCCGTCTCGATCGCCCGGGGTTGAGGCGTAGGTGGCGGTTCATGTGTCGGCTCGGGCTTAGGCTCAAGCTTAGGTTTAAGTTCAGGTTCAGGTTGATTTTGAGGACTCGATTTTGGAGGTGAGGATTCTTGTTCTGGTTGTGTGTCGGGCAATTCTACAAAGCGTGCATCAATTGGCGGTGAAGAAATAATCTCTTCCTTGGGAGATTTCAGGAAATAGCCAAATTCCCAAATGATGACCAGCCAAATGATGGCCGCCAGTGGTATTGGCCACCAGAATCGAATCTCCTGCGATTTGGATTCGGGCATGCTTACCACGTCATTTATGTTTTACCGCAATCAAAAATGTTGGGCGCCGGCGGATCGAGCCTGCAACATTGCCTGCACTACCAGCCCTTGTGGTGCTTCGTTGTCCGCTGATACGACTATGTTTTGCTGTGAAGCGTGTAAAAATGGCTTGAGTGTAGCGGCCAGAGTTTCTAGTGTTACGGGGATACGATTGATAAAGATTTGGCTATCACCAGTCAGCGTCAGCGTTACCGGCGCGTCAGCTTTGAGCTTTTCAGCTTCCCCTTGGGGCAGATTCACCTGCAGGGAATCAAGATTCTGCATCGACAATGAAGAGAGCATGAATGTCACCAATAAGAAAAACATCACATCGATCATCGGAATGATCTCAATGCGTCCCTTGCGATACGTTCTGGATTTACGCAGTTTCATGGGTGCTATCTCTGCTGATCTAAACGGATGTGATCAATTAGGCGTGTACCAAGGCGCTCCATTTCATCCATCGTTTGTGATTGCAGACGGGAAAAATAATTAAATCCAAATAAGGCAATCAGCGCGATTAATAAGCCGACTGCAGTTGCAATAAGTGCCTGAGCGACGCCTCCTGTCACCCCCGTAGGATTGACGACGCCGCTGCCGCCAATTATCTGGAAGGCATGCATCATTCCAACAATTGTTCCCATCAGCCCGAGCAAAGGCGCAGCAGTGACGATCGTTTCTAACACCCACAACCTGCGCGCAAGGGATGTTTCAATCAACTGGGCTTCATCCGCTGCACGAGATTCAGTCCACCATGAAGGCCGATGCCGGTTCGCGATCACCACCTCAAAGAATCGCTTGTAATAATGACGCTCATTCAACCCGGAAAGTATCTTTTCCAGGTCTGCCCATGCGAACCCATAAGTTTCAACAAGGTTTAGCAAGTCAGATGAAAGACGTGCAAAGCGCCCATAAAGGAATGCCTTCTCAAGCATAATGGCTAAAGCGATTATGCCTAGTAAAGACAGTGGCAGGATAATGATCCCGCCGAGTTTAAATGCGATCCAAATTTCTTGTAGCTCTTGCATGGTTATCTCCAAATATGAGAGGGGGTTTTCAAGGTGTCCAGGAGCGTATTCAATTAGCTATGCACACGCTAGGCCGCGCCTTTCGGCTAGGGGCTGTATTGATGAGTATCCTTATGGCTTTGGCGTACCGTGCATAATTCGACAAGGCATTATCAAATGAGCTCAATATTTGGAGTGCCGAGTCCATAATATTTAGTTCCCGAATTAGCCGTCACACCTTTTGGACACTGCGCAAATACGCTGTATGACGGCGGGATTCGGCTCTTGAAACTCACCTTGTTGATAGGCAATTACTGTCAGGTGCGGGAAAAAAACTTCCAATAATTCGTTAGAACGTAGCAAAAAATCTGGATTTTTGGGTCGCCCGAAACGCTCATTACCATCCATGAATGTTTCATAAATGAGCACTCCACCAGCATGCAGCGACTCAATCAATCGGGGTAATAGTGGCCGGTGTAAATAACGGCTGACGACTATGCCATGAAAGCGATGGCCAGAATATGGCCAATTATCATTCTCCAAGTCTGCAACTGTGGTTGATATATTAGGCAGTTGTTGTAGCTCGGCAAGAGCCTCCATATCACGATCTACGGCATTGACTTGCCAATGGTTGGCCGCAAGCCAGCGCGCATGGCGTCCGTTACCACAAGCTAAATCAAGCACTTGTCCACCGCTACGGATCAATTGGGCATAGCGGCAAATCCAAGGTGATGGGATACCCATGTGTTGTAATGGAATAGTGCTTTCGTTATGTTTTGGCATCTTTGAAAATGGTGTTAGTTCCGCAAAGCACATTCAAATGTACGGCTAAGGTTAACTTTGCTTCGGCAAATGTATCGTTACAGTAGGCAAGGTTGCTATTTTGATAGTGACAGTTTGCTTGGCAAGACCGCACGGTAATTTTCTGGAGATATCATAATACGAAAGGTGCCAAGTGTTTCTAAAAGTGTTAATTCCTGCAATAATCCGGGGGTAAACAATATTTGTTAAATTGAGGCAGCATAACCATGACGCAAAATGAGTTAAAGCTTGCGGTGGCACAAGCCGCAATAGCGCATGTCCCCGCGAATTGCATCGTGGGAGTGGGTACCGGCTCGACGGCCAATTTCTTTATAGACGAGCTGGGAAAGATCAAGAAAAAAATATGCGGTGCGGTGGCTAGCTCCGAAGCTTCAGCGCAGCGCTTAAAAGAGCATGGCATTCAGGTGGTCTCGCTAAATGATGTGGGTAGCTTATCTATTTATGTGGATGGGGCAGATGAGGTTACGCGTCATTTGCACATGATTAAAGGCGGTGGCGGCGCATTGACGCGCGAAAAAATAGTAGCTGCAGCAAGCAAAAAATTTGTCTGTTTATGTGATTCCAGCAAACTCGTGGATGTTCTCGGGAGCTTTCCATTGCCGCTGGAAGTGATTCCTATGGCTAGCAGCTATGTGGCGCGCCAGATGGTGCTATTGGGCGGTCAGCCAAAATTGCGTGCGGGATTTGTTACTGACAACGGTAACCTCATTATTGATGTATCTGGTCTAAAAATATTGAATCCGGTGGAATTGGAAACCACCTTAAATAATATTACGGGCGTGGTTACCAATGGCCTGTTTGCGCGTCGTGGGGCGGATGTGTTGTTGCTGGGAACCGCAAGCGGGGTGCAAACCTTTACTGCTTAGTGTGTAATACTGCTGTCACAGTACACGAGTAGTATCACCTAACCTTTATCCCTAAAAGGATTTGAATGATGGTCTCCACTGAACATACCTCTAAGCAATTTGATGCCGAACTGGAAGCGGTGCGTGCACGAGTATTACAAATGGGTGGACTGGTGGAGAGTCAAATCCGGCTTTCTATTGAGGCGCTGGTTAGTGGTGATGTGTCGCTGATGAACAGCATTATCAATGATGACCATCGCGTTAACGCGATGGAGGTAGAAATCGACGAAAGCTGTAACCAGATTATTGCCCGCCGCCAGCCTGCCGCAGGTGACTTGCGCATGGTAATGACGGTAATCAAGACTATTACGGATCTCGAACGTATCGGGGATGAAGCGGAAAAAATAGCACGCATGGGCAAACTGCTGTCGCAGAGGAAAAGTATTATCCTGCCACGCTATACAGAGATTAAGCATGCCGCTGAAATGGCTCTGGATATGTTACGTAAATCGTTGGATGCCTTTGCTCGTCTTGATATTGCCTATGCGGCTCAAGTGGTCCGTCAGGATGAGTTGGTTGATGAGGAATTCCGTACCATCATGCGCTATCTCATCACCTTCATGATGGAAGACCCGCGCACCATCTCCACTGCGCTGGAAATTCTGTTTGTCGCCAAAGCCATTGAACGTATTGGCGACCATGCTAAGAACATGTCCGAATATGTGGTTTATATGGTCAAGGGCAAGGATGTGCGCCATGTTACTGTAGAAGAAATCGAACGCGAAGTTCTGGAGTAATTTGTTAGGGTGTAATTACGCATATCACATCATCGGTGCATAAGCCGCCAGTAATGCCTCAGCCATGTCACAAAATTAAATTGTAGGGAAAATACAGCCTCTCATTGGTGGGTTTGTACTCACAGCAATTAATTCTTGTTTTATAACTGTTTCCGGTAAAGAGATTCATGCGGGATTACACCTTCCCAATCATTGATAATCTGAAATCTCTGGGAACCCAGGTTGGTTAAGTCATCTGCAAGTGATCCAGTCCCGCCATTATGTCTATATCCTTGGAACTTTGACTTTCCAGCTTGAAACGCAGGCGTAGATCGTTGACTGAGTCAGCATTTTTTAGCGCTTCTGCATAGCTGATCAGGTTGGCTTCGTGCAGATCGAACAACGCTTGATCGAAGGTTTGCATCCCAAGCTCGCGTGACTTGGACATCACTCCCTTGATTGCAAGCACCTCACCCTTGAAAATCAAATCAGAGATGAGCGGTGAGTTGAGCATGATTTCCATGGCCACTGAACGGCCTACCCCATCTACACGCGGGATTAGGCGCTGTGAAATAAGCGCCTTGATATTGAGGGACAAATCCATCAACAATTGCTCGCGGCGCTCTTCCGGGAAGAAGTTGATGATGCGATCCAGAGCCTGATTCGCGCTGTTGGCGTGCAGGGTAGCCATGCATAGGTGGCCGGTCTCGGCAAATGTCACAGCATATTCCATGGTTTCATGGTCGCGTATCTCACCGATGAAAATGACATCCGGCGCTTGGCGCAAGGTATTTTTCAATGCGACTTGCCAGGAATTTGTGTCTACACCAACCTCACGGTGAGTGACGAGGCAGTTGATGTGCTCATGCACAAATTCAACTGGATCTTCGATGGTGATGATGTGGCCGTAAGAATTCTGGTTACGGTAGCCAAGCATAGCTGCCAATGTTGTAGACTTGCCGCTGCCAGTGCCACCAACCAAAATGACCAGTCCGCGTTTAGTCATTGCCACATCCTTTAGTACTTCTGGCATCCCCATTTGAGTGAGATCGGGAATCTTGGTGGTGATGGTGCGCAACACCATGCCTATACGCTGCTGTTGCATAAATACATTAACGCGGAAGCGGCCAATGCCAGCCGGACTGATCGCAAAGTTACATTCGTGTGAAGCTTCAAATTCAGCGGCTTGGCGGTCGTTCATGATGCTGTTCGCTAATTCCATGGTGTGTTGCGGCGTCAGCACTTGCTGTGAAACGGGGGTCATTTTGCCATCCACCTTGAATGCGGGCGGGAATCCGGCTGTAATAAACAGGTCAGATGCCTTCTGGGTAATCATCCCCCGTAACAGGTTGTGCATTAGCTCGGTAGCCTGATCTCTTTCCATGATGAACTCCAGATAAACCGCTGATTAACCGACAAATGTATCCTTGTTAGCTGCCTTGGTGCGTGCTTCTGCAGATGATACAACGTTGCGTTTGACCAGATCTTGCAGGCATTGGTCTAGTGTCTGCATTCCAAGAGCACCGCCAGTCTGGATGGAGGAATACATCTGTGGCACTTTGGCTTCGCGAATCAAATTACGGATGGCCGGGGTGCAAATCATAATTTCATGGGCTGCCACACGTCCGGCACCGTCTTTGGTTTTAAGCAAGGTTTGGGAAATAACTGCTCGCAGTGATTCTGACAGCATGGCGCGCACCATTTCCTTTTCGTCAGCGGGGAAAACGTCAATGATGCGGTCGATAGTTTTGGCCGCAGAGCTGGTGTGTAATGTTCCGAACACCAAATGACCAGTTTCAGCCGCAGACATGGCCAGGCGTATCGTTTCCAAATCACGCATTTCACCTACCAGGATAATGTCTGGATCTTCGCGCAATGCGCTACGTAAAGCGTTTTGAAATGAAGAGTATGCGCGCCTACTTCGCGCTGGTTGACTAAGCACTTCTTACTTTCATGCACAAATTCAATCGGATCCTCCACAGTCAGGATGTGCCCCATTTCATGTTCGTTGCGATGATTAACCATTGCGGCCAACGTGGTAGACTTGCCTGACCCCGTTGGGCCAGTCACTAAC
The DNA here is from genome assembly GCA_016721605.1 of Nitrosomonadales bacterium. Taxonomy (GTDB): domain Bacteria; phylum Pseudomonadota; class Gammaproteobacteria; order Burkholderiales; family Gallionellaceae; genus Nitrotoga. The sequence goes on along the minus strand of JADKHS010000018.1, from coordinate 17,806 downwards.
ACTATGCCGCGCGGATAATCGGCAATAGACTCCAGAATTTTTGGAGCGTTGAGGTCTGCCAAGGTCAATATTTTGGATGGAATGGTACGCATCACCGCGCCCGCCCCGCGCTGATGGACAAAGGCATTTACGCGGAAACGTGCGAGTCCGGATTTCAAAAGAAAAATCGATCTCTTTGTTTTCTTCATAAATTTTGCGCTGCCCGTCATTCATGATGTCATACACCATGGCGTGCACTTCCGTGTGCAGCATCGCCGGCAGGTTGATCTTGCGTATGTCGCCATGCACACGAATCATCGGTGGTAACCCAGCAGACAGGTGCAAATCGGAAGCCTTGTTTTTGACACCAAAAGCAAGCAGTTCGGTAATGTCCATATATAATCCTAGTTAATTCGCAGAACTGAACTATCGCATGAAAATAAGCCAGGGGCGCGACTAATGACGTCTTTACCGCATCTTCACATTAATGTCTATCAGACAAGATACTGTGCAATCACACAAATTTAATGAAGCATTCAGTTTGATGACCGGTTAATTATGACCGCGATTACTTCCAACTTGCAAGTTGTCAATCATGCTATTACACAGGCTGTGTGCATGGCTCATCGGCGTAAGGAAAGTATTAAACTGTTGGCAGTGAGCAAAGGTTTTTCTGCTATTGCAGTGCGCGAAGCGTACCAGGCCGGACAACGCGCTTTCGGTGAAAGTTATATCCAGGAAGCCTTGGATAAAATTGAGTTACTACGTGATTTGCCGCTGGAGTGGCATTTCATCGGGCCGGTACAGAGTAATAAAACACGGGCCATTGCAACGCATTTCGCATGGGCACACAGCGTTGACAGGCTAAAAATCGCTGAGCGTTTGTCAGCGCAGCGGCCAGCCAGTTTGCCGCCACTAAATATATGTATACAGGTTAATGTGAGCGGAGAAGACAGCAAAAGCGGCGTAGCGCCTAGCGGATTAGTGGAGTTGGCGCAGGCTGTGGCGAGTTTGCCACAACTTAAGTTGCGTGGGCTGATGGCTATTCCTGCACCTGTTGAAGGATTGGAAGCACAACGCATACCATTTTTAAAACTGCGTGAGCTTATGCAGCAGATCAACATGCAAGGATTGGCGCTGGATACTTTATCGATGGGGATGTCGCATGATTTCAGTGCGGCAATACTGGAAGGGGCGACTATCGTGCGCGTCGGGACGGCAATCTTTGGCGAAAGAAACTATGGGGGAAATCAATGAAAGTTTGTTTTATCGGAGGCGGCAACATGGCGACCGCACTCATTGGCGGCTTGCTTAAACAGGACTTTGTTGCCGCGCAGATAAGCGTAGTGGAAATCAATGTCAGCCACCATGCCAAGTTATATGACGAATTTGGGGTGCAAGCGGTAGCCGAACTGGAAGTGGGAGTGGCGGGCAGTGATGTCATTGTATTAGCGGTTAAGCCGCAGCAGTTGCACGGGGTCGCAATAAGCCTGGCTCCATTGTTGACTGGGCAATTGCTTATCTCGATAGCAGCCGGTATTCGCGCTGCTGATCTGGCGCAATGGCTGGGTTCGCAAAACATTGTGCGCGCCATGCCAAATACGCCTGCTTTAATTCAGAGCGGCATTACTGGCTTGTATGCGCTACCAGCGGTAAGTAAGGTGCAGTGCGACACAGCGCAAACCATACTCGGTGCGGTGGGCAGCACGATATGGCTGAAAGATGAAGTAATGATGGATGCAGTTACTGCGGTGTCTGGCAGCGGCCCCGCCTATGTATTTTATTTTATCGAGGCGCTGCAACAGGCGGCCTGCGAACTTGGCTTCGATGCGGAAACGGCACGCCATTTGGCAATCAATACTTTCAGCGGTGCAGTCAAACTTGCCGATGTCAGTAGCGATGATGTGAGCGTGCTGCGAACACGCGTTACTTCCAAAAATGGTACGACCGAGTGCGCCCTGCTCAGCATGGAAGCCAATTCGGTCAAGCAACATATTGTTACGGCGGTGCAGGCCGCAGCCAAGCGCGCCAGGGAAATGGGAGACGAACTAGGAAATGCGCCATGCTGAGTGAAGCACTACAATTTTTGTTTGACACTTTGTTGCAGCCGTTTGCTGTCATATTGCTACTGCGCTTCCACTTGCAATGGTTACGCGCACCGATGCGTAACCCACTGGGCGCATTGATTATGACGCTTACCAATTTTCTGGTACTGCGGGCGCGCCGGCTGATTCCTTCAGCTTGGGGTTTTGATGTCGCCACCTTGCTGTTGGCTTTTGTGGCGGAAGCGATTTATCTCGCCGCCACGCTCTGGTTACAAGGTTTGCCTATTGATTTCCCCGTGCTCGGACTGCTTATGTGGACAGCGGTCAAGCTACTCAAGCTCAGCCTATATTTGCTCATGGCTGCACTGTTTATTCAGGCATTATTATCGTGGTTTAACCCCCATTCACCGATGGCGGGTTTGATGGACGCAGTGACGCAGCCTTTTCTTCTGCCCCTGCAACGACGTATCCCGCCCTTGGGCAATATAGATTTCACCTTGCTACTACTACTTATCGTGTGCCAACTCATCCTCATCGTGCCGCTGCGTTGGTTGGAAAGTTTAGTTAATAGTCCGTTTTGAACGTGTGGTATCGCCGCGAAGGAGATGTCATCACCCTGGTATTGCACGTTCAGCCGGGTGCTAAACGTACTGGGGTGATCGGCTTGCATGGCGATGCACTCAAGATTCGCCTAGCCGCACCACCCATTGAGGGGCGTGCCAATGAAGCGCTGCTGCGCTTCATTGCCGCTAGCTTTAATGTTCCACTACGCAACGTTGAGCTAAAGCAAGGGTCATTGTCACGCCATAAAGTAGTGCTGGTAAATAGCAGCACATTGGAGCCGGAGAGTTTGCTCAATACGACCAGTTTGTTCAAGATGAAATAAAAACGGTGGCGGATTCAACTCTGAAGTGCAACCGACCCGACGACACCGTCGATTTTGCTAATGTGGAGTTGCAGTTTTCTCAGGCTTGGTTGTTAATGGGCTGGCAGGTGGTTGCGTTTGACGGGGTGGCGTTTGGGAATAACCTGCTATATCAAGCCCACCGCCCCACTGTTCCGCCTGAAAACCCTTGAACCAAGTTTTACCTACTGCGAGTGTCGGTACGCCTTCGCTACCGGATAACTGCTTGAAAGTAGATAGCTCTTCTTTGGTACGCAGGTTATTTTCGGTAAACGGAATGCCACGCTTATTAAGGAATTCGCGTGCCTGTTTGCAAGGATCGCCACAATTCTCGGCTATATAGAGCGTGACGGGAAAGTTTTGTTTGGCACGACGTGCTGCATAAGGTAAGTCGTTCACATCAACTGTTGGGGCAGCGCCAAATTTCTTTTTTTCAACTGCTGCCGCATCTGCCGCCGGGGCATCGCCGTAATGTACTTTGCCGGATTTATCCACCCAACGATACAGCCCATCTGCTTGCGCACTGCCGCACGCTAATGCTATTAATCCGGCCCACACGAAACATTTTTTCATATTGCCCTCCCAGAAACTGAACACAAATTTAGTTTGCTGTGACCAAACCGCTATGCCGCAATAGCGCATCAATTGTCGGTTCACGGCCCCGAAACGCCACAAAGGATTGCATCGCATCACGGCTGCCCCCCATTGCGAGTATTTCTTCGCGGAAACGCAGTCCGGTCGTCAAGTTGAGTATGCCACTTTCTTCAAACAGGCTATATGCGTCAGCGGATAATACTTCTGCCCATTTGTAGCTGTAATAGCCAGCCGCATAGCCACCAGCGAAAATGTGCGAAAAGCTATTAGGAAACCGATTGAATGCGGGCGGAATAAGCACCGCCACTTTGCTACGTACTTCGTCCAGCAACTGTTGGATAGTCTGCGTACCTTGTGGGTCGAAGTCGCTATGTAACCGCATGTCAAATAAAGAAAATTCTATTTGGCGTAAAGTTTGCAAGCCATTCTGGAAGTTTTTTGCCGCTTGCATTTTGTCGAATAAGGCGCGCGGCAATTTTTGCCCTGTATCTGCATGCCTCGTTAAATCTTGCAGTACATTCCACTCCCCGCAGACGTTTTCCATCAATTGGCTCGGCAACCCTACTCCATCCCATTACACATCGTTGATGCCGGACACACCGAGATCTTCTACTTGCGTTAGCAAATGGTGCAGGCCATGGCCGAATTCATGAAACAGGGTAATAACTTCATCGTGCGTGAAGAGCGCGCGTCGGTCTCCTACCGGTGCAGCAAAATTGCAATTGAGGTAGGCGACGGGTGTTTGGATGCCGGCTGCAATACGGCGTCGCGTGATGGCATCATCCATCCACGCGCCGCCGCGTTTGCTGCTGCGTGCATATAAATCGAGATAAAACTGACCCACTAAACTGCCATCACTGTTCAGAACATCGTAAAAGCTAACCGTTGAATGCCACAGCGGTGCCGGTGCAGAGCGGACGGTTAGGCCGTATAACGTTTCCACCAACTTGAACATACCATCCAGCACTCTATCTTCCGGGAAATATTGTTTCACTTCCTGTTCGGAAAAGGCATAGCGCTGTTGGCGTAGATGTTCACTGGCGTAACTGACATCCCATGCCTGAAAATCCGTTATGTTGAGTTGAACGCGTGCAAATTCACGCAACTCTGTTAGGTCTCGTTCGGCGAAAGGTCGGGCGCGTTGCGCTAATTCATTCAAGAAATCTTGCACCTGTTGCGGCGTGTTCGCCATCTTGGTTGCTAGCGAAAGCTCTGCAAAATTGGAAAAACCCAGCAGATGTGCCTCTTCGTTGCGCAGTTTCAGAATCTGCTGCATCAGCGGTGTGTTATCCCATTCCGGTTTGGATTGATCATCTGTGGAAGCGTTGGGCGAAAGCTCGCTGGCGCGAGTGCTGCTTGCTTTGTACATACGCTCGCGCAGCGCACGGTTATCTGCGTATTGCATAATCGGGCCATAAGAAGGCGCTTTCAGGGTAAACAACCAACCCGGTTTGCCTGCCTCGTGCGCCGCTTCGGCAGCAACCTGACGCTCATCTGCTGGAATACCGGATAACTCTGCTTCGTCTTCAACCAGCCATGTGTAAGCGTTAGTGGCATCCAAAATATTATCGGAAAAACGCGAGCACAATGTGGAAAGCTCCTCCTGAATGGCTAGAAAGCGTGCCTTTTGCGCTTCCGGTAATTCAGCCCCGCCGAGGCGAAAATCACGCAGTTGATTCTCAATAATTTTCTGACGTGCCGCACTCAAAGTCGCAAATTCTGCGCTGGAGTGTATGGCCTTCACCTTCTGAAACAGAGCGAGATTTTGCGACAGCTCGGCGTAATACTGTGTAATTTTTGGTAAATTGGCGTTGTATACTTCGCGCAGTGGAGTCGAATTCATCACTGCATTTAAGTGCGAAACCTGCCCCCATGATCGCGACAAACGCTCGTTGGCATCGGCTAATGGTTGTATGAAATTGTCCCAGGTGGGGGCAGCACCATCGGCCAATAGTCGCTGGCATAGCTCACGATTTTCAGCTAACAGTTGATCAAGCGCCGGCGCAACGTGTTTGGAGCGGATTTCCTCAAAACGCGGTAAACCGGAAAAATTGAGTAATGGGTTCATATCTTAAAAATAGCCTTTCATTGGTGATTTGTTATGGTTTGCTAGTAAGTAGATTCAACTACGGATCGTAGCAGATCAATATTAAATATCGCGTTAATGTTTTATATTGAAATGGATTTATTTCACCTTGCGCAAAGCCAAGTATTATTCATCCCAGTACATGCTGAGTGCAATTTACTGTATCAATTAAATGGCCAGTCAATATATCAAAGACGACAGTAAAACTATCCACCTTGAAAGTATTACAGTCATCACGAAACCATGGACGAATAAGCTAAGTCAGGATGTTTTTTCGTCATGAGGGAAGGCAATTGCGCTCAAAGCAGCCGAGGTTTCGTAGTCGGCATGCAGCGCTCCTCCTTGAGCAGAATTTCTAATTCCTCGGCGGGAATGGGAGTACTGAAAAAGTAGCCCTGCATTTCATCACAACAATGCAAGTGTAGGAAGGATTTCTGTTCTTCGGTTTCGACCCCCTCCGCGATGACTTTGAGCCCTAAATCATGTGCCATGGAAATAATAATCTTGGCGATGATTGCGTCATCCCGGTTGGTGGTGATGTCACATACGAATGATTGGTCTATTTTAAGGAAGCTTATTGGAAAATGTTTAAGGTAATTCAGGCTTGAATAGCCGATACCGAAATCGTCAATCGATACTTTTACCCCGATTGCTTTGATTTGGGTGAGCGTGGTTATGGCTGCTTCTACGTGCTGCATGACCATGCTCTCAGTTAATTCCAGCTCGAGATAGCGGGGGTCTAGACCGGTTTCTTTTAAAATACGGGCAATAATTTCAGCCAGATCCTGCTGTTTGAACTGGCGTGCTGAAAGGTTGACTGCAATACATATTGGCTTGAGCCCGGCAAGCTGCCATGCCTTGTTCTGCTTGCAGGCGGTGCGTAACACCCATTCCCCGAGCGGCACTATCAGGTCAGATTCCTCTGCCACTGGGATGAACTTGGTTGGATAAAGTAAACCTTGGGTAGGATGTTGCCAACGTATCAAAGCTTCCATTCCGGTGATTTCGCCGCTGACCATATTTACCCGCGGTTGATAATGAAGCAGAAATTCCTGGCGATTAATTGCTTGTCTCAGGCTATTTTCTAACGTTAGCCGCTCCAGTGCCTTGGCATTCATTTCGGAGGTGCAGAACTGGGCATTGTTGCGTCCTCCATCGGCACTCTGAAGCAGAGTCTTGGCATCTTCGCCGTCCTTGGGGTAGAGCGCGATACCGATACTGCATGTAACGAGTAGCTCGTGGCCCTCAATAGTGAGTGGCTCAGTCATAAATTTGAGGATTTTTTGCGATACCATCCAGGCATCGTTTTCTGATGTCATACTGTCCAGAATTACTACGAACTCATCCCCTCCCAAGCGCGCTACAGTATCGCCCTCTCGCATACAGGCGGAAAGCATTGCGGCAACCTGTTTCAGCAACATATCGCCGGCATGATGACCCAAACTGTCATTTACGTTTTTGAAGTTGTCCAAATCAATGAACAGAACACCTAACTTATCCTTGTGGCGATGTGAGTTGGTCAGTGCTTGGATGAGCCGATCATGTAACAGGGTACGGCTGGGGAGTCCAGTCAGGACGTCGTGATAGGCCAGATAATTGAGCTTTTCTTCCTTTTTGATATATTCCAACGCATATGAAATATTTGCTGTCAGTTCAGTAAGTAATTTTATTTCTTCCATGTCGAAAAAATTTTGCTCTGACGCATAGAGAGTGAATATGCCAACTGGCTGATCATCCTCGATTAAGGGAAATATACCCATGGAACGGTAGCCGCGCTGCAATGCTTCTATGTGCCAGTGCGTTAGTTTGGGGTTGGCAGTAAAATTGTTGCAGACAACAGGTGTTTTTTTCTGTAATGCCTGTGCTACAAGCAATAATGAATTTGTCCCGTTGTCCTTGATATATGAGGTAATTTTATCAAGATATCCTTCGTTAAAACCTGACCAGGCTATGGGTGTCAGCTCTCCCTGAGCGTCCACTGATCCTATCCAGGCCAGCTTGAAATGGCCGTGCTCCACTGTAATACGGCAAGTTTCAGAAAATAACTCTTGCCGGTTCCGGATCCGAACAACGGCTGCATTGATGCCGCTCAAGATTGCGTAGAGGCGGTTGAGTCGATTGATTTGAATCTCCGCGCGTTTGCGCTCCATAATTTCTTCACTTTGCCCGCGCACAGCTTGTTTGAGAAGCTGATTATGTTCGGCGAGGAAGTCACCGTATTCTTTCAGCCGTAACAGATTGCGCACGCGCACCCACAACTCGGCACGATCGATCGGCTTAGTAAGAAAGTCTTCTGCCCCGGCACTCAGTCCGGCCAGCTTGGAGCTGCGGTCATCCAATGCGGAGAGCATAATAATGGGCAGGTTGCGGGTGGCGGAATTGGCCTTGAGCTGGGTCGCTACATGGTAGCCATCTATCCCGGGCATCATGACATCGAGCAGAATCAAGTCTGGAGGATTTTCAGCTACCGTAGCCAATGCCTCTTCGCCGCTGCTAGCAGTAATGGTACGGTAGCCTTCCGGCTTAAGCATGGCTCCCAGCAAGCTCCTGTTTTTGGGCTCGTCATCTACAATCAGGATTGTCGCTTTGTGCAGTAGAGTCATGGTGGCCTTTTTTCTTTAATTCAGCTCTGTTCGAAGAATATAACGAATAATTGTGCTTCGCCAACTGTGCCTTGATCTCTGCCAGTAATTCCATAGCCCTGGTTTCGCGATTTATCCGTTGCAACCGGCGTTGCAGTGGCATTTTTCATCACCTTTTATCTCCAAGGCAGTCAGTGCAATGACCGGAATGGTGTGCGTGGCAAGGTTCTGCTCGAGCAGTGCTGTAGTGATTAGGCCTCCATACCAAACAATTGGATATCCAATAAAATTTGTAAGGGAGCTATTGTCTTTATATTCGTAAGGCTATCCTTGGCAACCAATATTTTCGTCATGTCAAGTTTCCTTCCGGCTAGATATCATTGCCGACCGTACCTCGCTGAGAAAGTGGCCTTGGCTTAATACAGTCTTATCCATGATCTTCTTTACCGGATGATCAAGTGCGGCACGATCTTCTGTGGTAATTTCTTTGGAGGTAACGACCAGAATCGGGATGCGCGCAGTGTCAATGTTGTTTTTAAGTGCCTGCACTACGTCAAAACCGTTCACTTCTGGCATCAGCAGGTCGAGTACAATCAGGTCGGGTAACAAACGGTATGCTGCCTCAATCGCTTCATGTCCCCCATAGGCCCTTACTACCGTGTAGCCAGTATCCCGTAAGTGAAGGGCAATGATTTCCACGGCTTTGGGATCGTCGTCCACCACCAGTATTGTCAACGGCTGTCTGGGTTGTGATGACGGATGCAGGCCAATATCGGTCAACGTATCATGCAAATCTGTGCGGCTGATTGGTTTCTGTAACACCGCCGAGGCACCAAGGGATAAACCCATGCTGTAGTTTGCCACAATTGAAATAATGACCACCGGAATATGAGCGAGAGCAGGAATTTGTTTGATGCGGGTAAGGAATTCCCAACCAATCGTATTGGGTAAATAAATGTCCAACGTGATTAACGCTAGTGGCTGTTGCATGGCGAGATTGAATGCAGCCTCAGCGTTAACGGCATGCAACGTTTTGATACCTAACACATCCAGTTGAATGCGGATTAATTCAGCCGCCCGGTCGTCATCTTCTACCACTAAGGCGAACCGCTCTCCAGAATGGCGGAGCGCCATCGATGATGAGGGGACGACTGGATTGGCCAGCTCATCGGTCAGTGCAGTAACTACTTTTTCCGTCGGCCATAACGGTAGCCAGACCGTGAAGCAGGCACCCTGGCCTTCGGCGCTTTCCACCGTCACCGTCCCGCTGTGCAGTTCAACAAGATTTTTTGATGATCGTTAAACCTAGTCCCGTCCCTTCAAATTTGCGTGCCAGACTGCTATCAATCTGGCTGAACGGTGTAAACAGCCGTTCAAAATCCTCATTAGCGATACCGATGCCGCTGTCGGTGACACTGATTTCGATGAAATCCGTAATTTTGTTGTCATTCCAAGGGAAGCTCCGTCCTGCCGCCCATCGACCAGTTAGCTGGCCGACTTGGGCGCGTGGCACGCGGCGGGCACGCAAAGTTACATCGCCGCCTTTGGGAGTAAACTTAACTGCGTTAGATAGCAGGTTATAAACGATTTGTTTGACCTTGCGCATGTCTGCCTGGATATAGCCCAATCCATCAGCAATATCTAAACTGAGATGGATGTGCTGGGCGGCAGCTTTCCCCTTGACCATAGATAGGCTGTTGGAGAGCAGCAAGCTCAGATCGACCGGCTCCAGATAGAGGGTCATTTTGCCGGCTTCTATTTTTGACAAATCCAGGATGTCATTGATCAGGGATAATTGATGCTGGCCGCTCTCTAAGATGTCACCTATATAGCCACGTTGCTCATCAGTCAGGTCGCCTATCAGACCATCCTTGAGCACTTCAGAAAAACCGATAATGGCGTTAAGCGGTGTTCTTAGTTCGTGCGACATGGTAGAGAAAAACTCCGATTTCATTCGGCTAGCCGTCTCCAACTCAATGTTCCTCTGCTGCACCTGCTCATGCTTTTTTTGTTCTGCCTCTGCTTGCTTGTGGGCGGTCAAATCTCTTGTTACTACGATATGGAGCTGCCTCATATTGAAGCGGATTTCACGTGTTTTGAATTCCAGTGGAAAATTTGTGCCGTTTTTGCGCACGCCCACTATTTCCCTGCTTATTCCAGGGCGTTGTGGGTTTGTTCAACTGCTGATGTTGTTTAGAAGAACCATTATGCTGGTCTCGATTTGACTCCTGCGTTAGCAAGCTGGCATTTTACCAATGATCTCGTTTCCTTTGTAGCCAAAAATATGCTCTGCGGCCGGGTTAAAGATTTCAATTGTACCGTCTTCATTAATTGCAATGATGCCTTCGTCCACGTTGTCCAGCACCGTGCGGGTACGCGCTTCGCTGTCACGTACTTGGCCGATGATCTTCACCAGGTTATCGTGTATTTCCTTCAGGGCTTTCATCAGTTGGCCAATTTCATTTGTTGAGCGGATTTCGATTTTTTGCGTCAAATTACCTGCGGCAACACCTCGGGCAATCCTCACTACATCCTCTAGCGGCCGGGAAATGGCGCGGACAAGCATAAAACCAATCCATATGGCGAACCCTAGGCCAATGATTGCCGTAGCGATGATAATATTGCGAATAATATCGTAGAGATTCTGTACCGCTTCATATTCTCGTTTAGTCACACTTAATTGCAGTTTGCCAAGTGTTTTGATTCCTTTACCAACTGGTAGATAGAGGGGGCGGATATTTTCCACGACGATTCGGTTCGCTTTCTTTAAGTCGTTTTCCCGTAAAGCGGCTGCTGCTGGATTTAGAGCTAGGGCAACGAATTTTTTATAGTCATCGGTAAATTTATCCGCCAGTATCTTTTCTTCGGGCGTTAGATAGGTGGCCATATAGGTTTTCCATATCGTGTCAATCTCCGCTTTATTCTTTTCTAGCTTTGCAACATTAATGCTAATTTCATCGGGCGTCGATGTCACCAAGCTAGCCGTTATGGCGATGCGGTTTTGCAATATCAACGATTCAATATCCGTTAATTGATCGAGCGCAATGATGCGGTCCTCATAAACGGTTTTTAGACTGTCCCTCGCCTTGCTCATTCCAAATAGGGAAATGGATTCAATCCCTAACAGGGTGATTGCAATGAAAAAAAAAGTAACGATCAGACGCGATTTAATGGTCAAATTTTTAATCATATTTTTTCAAGGGTTAATGGTGTATGCAGTGGTGGGGCATCTGTAATACGTCTAAGTACACGGTTTTCCAATGCTTTGGGTGAACTTTAACTGTTTTAGAAAAGTTCATTATTGAATTGCCAACCTGAATCTACAGATTGCCGCACAACCAAGGTTATTGACAAGCCTTTGATTGATAAATAAGTTGCCCGTCAACCAGGGTATAGCGCACGCGGCCCTGTAACTCCATACCGATGAATGGCGTATTTTTTCCTTGGCTTTTCAATGCCGCAGATTCAACTTTCCAGTATTTATCTGGATCGAACACGCACACATCGGCAGCGGCTCCGACAGACAGATGTCCAGCGTCCAAGCCTAATATGCGCGCAGGCTGCAGCGTAATCTTGGCGAGTCCATCGGCGAGTGCACGACGGCCATGCTTCGCCCACTTGAGCGCCAGCGGTAGCAGCAATTCTAGTCCGGTCGCGCCTGCTTCGGCCTCGGCAAAAGGTAGTTGCTTGGCATCCTCGTCCACTGGCGTGTGATCTGAACAAATTGCGTCTATTGCTCCGTCGAGCAAACCGGCATGCAAAGCATCGCGATCGCGCTGGCTGCGCAACGGTGGCACTAAATGGCAGTTGGCATTAAAGAATCCGATATCCATTTCGGATAGGTGCACATGGTTGGCAGATACATCGCAGGTAAGCGCCAATCCCTGTTGTTTGGCGGCACGCACCAGTGCCACCCCTTCTGCACTGGAGATACGACAGACATGCAGCCGCACGCCGGCCTCACGCGCCAATTGCAACATGGTGGACAGCGCAATGCTCTCGGCGCACACTGGAATGGCGGGTAAGCCCAGACGCGCCACTTCGCCATCGTGCGCCACACCATCGCGTGCAAGGAAGCTGTCCTGCGGGCGCAGCCAAACACTGAAACCGAAGGTGGCGGCATATTGCATGGCGCGCATCAGCACACGAGTGTCAGTAAGCGCAGCATCGGCTTGACTGAAGGCTATACAGCCAGCATCAGCCAGTTCAGCCATCTCGGTAAGTTTCGCACCTTTCAGCCCGTAGGTTAGCGCGCCCACCGGATAAACATGCGCCTTATTTAATGCACGGGCACGATGTTTGAGCATTTCTACCAGACCTGGTTCATCCAGTGGCGGATCGGTATCCGGCGGACATGCCAATGTCGTGATGCCGCCTGCCACGGCTGCATCCATCTCGGATTCAAGCGTGGCCTTGTATTCGTAACCCGGTTCGCGCAGGCGCGCGGCAAGGTCGATTAAGCCGGGGGCAACCACAAGACCTGTCGCATCAATTACTTGTTGTGCCACAAAACCTGCTGGTGCGCTGCCAATAGCAGCCACTTTACCAGCCACGATAAATAAATCGTGGAGGCCATCAATCTGATTTTTTGGATCAATTAAATGCCCATTTTTAATCTGGATATTCATTGCCCAACTCCCGCCAAGGTGCTCATTACCGCCATGCGTACCGCAATGCCAAAAGTGACTTGTGGCAAGATCACCGATTGTGTTCCATCCGCAACGCTGGAATCGATCTCCACACCACGATTCATCGGCCCCGGGTGCATCACGATGGCATCTGTTTTGGCTAGTACCAATTTTTCCTGGGTGAGGCCATAGTATTTGAAATACTCTTGTGCGCTGGGCAACACCGCATCCTGCATGCGTTCGTTCTGCAAGCGCAACATCATCACCACATCCACATCACGCAAGCCTTGTGTCATGTCGTGATACACCCGCACCCCGAGTTTATCGACGCAGCTTGGTAATAATGTCTTGGGGGCGATGACGCGAACTTCCGGCACACCCAACGTGGTCAGCGCATGAATTTGCGAACGCGCCACGCGCGAATGCAATATATCGCCGATGATAGCCACTCGCAGGTTATGAAACTCTTTCTTGTAATGACGAATGGTGAACATGTCGAGCAGCGCTTGTGTTGGGTGCGCATGGCGCCCGTCACCGGCATTAATGACATGGATTTCCGGTGCAACGTGCTTGGCGATGAGGTGAGCTGCGCCGCTCTGCGAGTGGCGCACTACGAACATGTCGGCGTGCATGGCGCATAAATTATCAACAGTATCAAGTAAAGTCTCGCCTTTGCTGGCGGAGGAAGAGCCAATGTTCAAGTTGACTACATCGGCTGAAAGACGCTTGGCAGCAATCTCGAAAGTAGTACGGGTGCGGGTGCTATTTTCGAAAAATATATTGAATATAGACTTGCCGTGCAATAAGGGTAGTTTTTTAATGTCTCGCCCCTCAGCCACGCTCATATAGGAAGCCGCTGTATCTAAAATATTGCGCAAGATAGGTGCTGGCAACCCTTCAGTAGAGAGCAAGTGCTGTAGTTCGCCATGTTTATTGAGTTGTGGATTATTCATGCAATTTGTTCTATCGCGGGTTCGTCAAAGTAGGCTTGCAGAATTTGCTGCGCCGCGACCTGGTCGAGCAGCGGCTTTTGCTTGATGCCACGTATCCCCATCTCAGTAAGTTGCGAACTTGCGGCAGTGGAAGTATATCGTTCGTCCACTAAAATGGTAGGCAAATCAAAGCGCCCCTTGAGGCGCTGAGCGAAGCGGCGACATAAGCGGGTTAGTTCGTGTGGCGTGCCATCATCATGACTGGGTAACCCCACTACTAGTGCAGATGGCTCCCACTCACGGATAAGCTCACCGATGGCAGCAAAGCGTTGCCCATTATGTTCGCCATGCAAAGTTGTTAATGGCCGTGCAGTACAAGAAAGAGAATTGCCTACCGCCACACCGATGCGTTTAGTACCAAAATCGAATCCAAGCAAAATGCCTTGTACCGCAATGGTAATGCCCTCGTCAGGCATGTCCCGCATACTCTGAGAGTGATGCATAATCTACACCCAGCAGCGCCATTGCAGCAGGCAAGCGTTCCTCTGAGGACAGTTCAAATAATATGTGCTCAGAGGCGGGTACAGTGAGCCAGGCGTTTTGTGTTAACTCATGCTCTAATTGCCCTGCGCCCAGCCGGAATAGCCCAAGGTCAGCAGCAGGTTTTTGGGTTCTAGTCCTGCGCCCACCGCCAGTAAAATATCCCTAGAGGTAGTCAGGCCAAGATTGTCGTTGATGGATAAAGTGGATTGCCATTGACCTACTGGTTTATGCAATACAAATCCCCGGTCTGTCTGCACTGGCCCGCCAAAATACACCGGCATGCCACTTAATTTAAACTCGCTCACCGGAATTTTAGTTTGATCGAATAACTCGCCAAGCGTGAGATTAGTCGGGCGGTTCACTATAATGCCTAACGCCCCTTGTTCATTGTGTTCACAAATATAAACAAGTGTTTTAGCAAAATGGGAATCTGCCATGGCGGGCATGGCAATTAGAAAATGATGTCTGAAATCAAGTTGCGACATGGTTGTTATTGTAATTCATAAAGCAGCCTCTTAAGTCAAGAGAGTTAATGTATCGGGTAGATGAGGGAGCCGATCACCACAGGGCTGTCAAAGTCCTAGGCGTTTCCCATATTTCCATTGAAGGGGCAGACTGGTTGAGTGTATAGAAATGGAGGCCGGGCGCACCACCGGCGAGCAGACGTTCACACAGTTGCGTGACAACATCAAGGCCGAATGCCTGTACAGATTCGTTGTCATCGCCATAGCTTTCCAATATTTTTCGTATCGAGCGTGGAATTTCTGCACCGCATAAATCTGAAAATCGCGCTAACTGCGAGAATTTCATGATAGGCATTACGCCGGGCACGATGGGCAGTGTAACGCCCAACTTGCGACATTCCTCAACGAAGCGGAAGTAGCCGTCGGCGTTATAGAAATATTGGGTGATAGCAGAATTTGCTCCGGCCATTACTTTGCGTTTAAAGTTTAAAAGATCATCGCGCGGCGATTTCGCTTGTGGATGGAATTCTGGGTAGGCCGCCACCTCGATATGAAAGTGCTCGCCAGTCTCAGCGCGAATGAATGATACCAGCTCATTGGCATAGTGGAATTCGCCAGAGGTGGCCATCCCGGAGGGCAGATCACCACGTAGTGCCACGATGCGTTTGATCCCCATATTTTTGTAGGTATGCAAAATTGTGCGGATGTTCTCGCGTGTAGAGCCGACGCAAGATAAATGAGGCGCGGCTTCATAACCGTCAGCTTTGATCTGCTGTACCGCTTCCAAGGTGCGCTCACGCGTGGAGCCGCCCGCACCGAAGGTAACCGAGAAAAATGCGGGTTTGAGTACTGCCAATTGCCTGCGTGCGGAGGCGAGTTTGTTTGCGCCCTCTTGTGTTTGTGGCGGAAAAATTCGAAACTAAATGATTTAGAGTTTGTCATGATTAATAATCACCGCTCCTGCTATGAATTTTTTTGCCGCAGGAACAGTGATGGTACGAATGAGAAAGCACTATATAACAAAGCACCGACCATACCTGCCCAAAAGCTATTGACTTCGAAACCTTTGAGCACCGAACCGGCAAACCAGAACAGTAAACCGTTTATTACCAGAATGAACAGGCCAAGCGATAGAACGGTGACTGGCAGGGTAAACAGAATCAGTAAGGGCCGCAGAAGCGTATTAATGAGTCCCAGCAACAATGCAGCAATTAATGCGGAGATAAAACCATCCACATGAATGCCTGGCAACAGATAAGCAACCGCTAACAGTGCTATCGCATTGAAAATCCAGATCAGGATGAGTCGCATAGGTTGTCTTTGAAGTTGCTTTCGAGAGTGTCAAAACTTACGTTTTAGTAGCGATAATGATCCGATTTGTAAGGTCTTCTTTTAGGCACGCCGATGTAAGCGGCTTGTTGGTCCGTGAGTGTACTCAGTTGTGCGTTAAGTTTCTTCAATTGCAGTACCGCCACTTTTTCATCCAGATGTTTGGGCAAGGTATACACACCGACTGGATACTTACCGGTGCCCTTTTCAGCCTCGCTCCACAACTCGATCTGGGCAATGGTCTGATTGGCAAATGAAGAACTCATAACATATGAGGGATGGCCTGTGCCGCAACCCAGATTCACCAAACGGCCTTCGGCCAGTAGAATGATGCGTTTGGCGGGTTGGCCATCTACTGCGGGGAAAATGATGTGGTCGACTTGTGGTTTGATGTTATCCCACGTGTAAGCCTTAAGCGAGGCAACGTCGATTTCGTTGTCGAAATGGCCAATGTTACACACGATGGCCTGATTCTTCATTTTCTTCATATGTTCATGAGTGATCACATGATAGTTACCGGTGCAGGTTACGAAAATGTCGCCATATTCAGCAGCGTAATCCATGGTCACGACACGATAGCCTTCCATGGCAGCTTGCAGCGCGCAAATCGGATCAATTTCAGTTACCCAAACTTGGGCAGAGAGTGCGCGCATTGCTTGTGCCGAGCCTTTTCCTACATCCCCGTAACCGGCAATAACAGCAATCTTTCCCGCAATCATCACATCGGTTGCACGTTTAATGCCATCCACCAGTGACTCTCGGCAACCGTACAGGTTGTCGAATTTGGATTTGGTAACTGAATCATTGACGTTGATACCGGGAATTTCAGCTCGCCGCGCGCATGCATCTGGTACAGACGATGAACGCCTGTTGTAGTTTCTTCCGTCACTCCTTTAATTGTAGCCAAGCGTTTAGAATACCAGCCGTGCTGCGTAGCAAGGCGCTGTTTGATAGCAGCATACAGAAAGGTTTCTTCTTCTGAAGTGGGCTTGCTGATAAGCGATGCATCTATTTCGGCACGCGCGCCTAGATGTAACAATAGGTTGCATCGCCACCATCGTCCAGATCATGTTGGCGTGATTGTCGTTAGGCCATTCGAAGATGCGATGGGTGTATTCCCAATACTCTTCAAGTGATTCGCCTTTGATTGCAAATACCGGTGTACCGCCTACGGCTATGGCTGATGCTGCGTGATCCTGGGTGGAATATATATTGCAGGAAGCCCAGCGTACCTCTGCACCTAAGGCTTTCAGGGTTTCAATCAGCACGGCAGTCTGGATGGTCATGTGTAGCGAACCAGCGATGCGTGAACCGCGCAACGGTTGTGCCCCTGCATATTCCTCGCGAATTGCCATCAAACCCGGCATTTCAGTTTCGGCAATGGCGATTTCCTTGCGTCCCCAAGGAGCAAGATTGATGTCGGCAATTTTGTAGTCGGTAAATCCAGTATTGGTAACGGCGTTCATAATTTCTCTCGATGCAAGGGAATGAACGAGCGCCGTTGATATAGATATACCCTAGAGTTCCAAGCCTGGCCTCGCTTGATGCAAGGTCGCAGCGCTCCTCGGAACCGGAGAAACTAATGAATTGTTTTCGATATGACAACCTTTTGCATTTTAACACAATCACAGAGGCTGTTTACAACCGGGAAAATACAACTCGAAAAATTGAATCCCTAGTTATTGGCATTTCGATGTTTTTGGGGAAGTACATGCGGAAT
>JADKHS010000017.1 GCA_016721605.1 Nitrosomonadales bacterium | reverse complement strand
AACATTCCAACATTTCATCATTACATATTCCCCTCAGCCTTTTCAAACTTCCATACCGCGCGGCTTACCGACATGTAGTGTACCTCGAAAAAATAGGTGTCAGTCATTGTGTCTTGTATAACGAACGAATTATCTAGGAGATTAAAGGGGCCAGGTCGAATTTTCTCAGCAGTTTGCTAAGGTCGACAACCCATGGATAAGCAACCAAAGTTTTAGGATATTAGGCGATGCGTTATGTCTTGTGCATTAACTTCTTTTTCCTGCTACTGGCCATGCCAAGTTTTCTGCGGTTTCTGATCAGCACTGGATATGCGAGATGATTTGTCGAGTTGTACGATGAAAATGTGCTGGCCTGGATTGAGTATTTTTACGTTGTTATTCCAACCTTGCAGCTTTTCCACACTTACCTTGTAGAGGCGGGAAATAGCGCTCAAAGTGTCGCCTTTACGTACCGTGTGTTTAATAGTATTTTCAGGCAACTGGCTGGTGAGGGCAGGATGTGTATTAAATGCCCCGAATTCATTTTCTGCGCTCTGACCATTAAGTGGTACCAGTAGCATCTGCCCGGTACTTCCTACCTTAAGTTGTTTTGTTGACAGGCCATTGATGGATCGAAATGTCTCTGGTGACAGGCCGAAGCGTGTAGCGAGTCCGTTTATTTGTTCCCCTTTCCTGCTTTTATAAGCTTGCCATGATACGAGTGGCAGGCTGTTATTTGCCAGGTTGGCGCGAAAGGTGTCCACTTTGTCCACGGGTAGCAATAGTACTTCTGAATTTCTTGCAGGATAACCGGACGGTTGTGGGCGGGATTCAGCGCGGAATTCATCCAGCGTAACATCCGCCAGCCCTGCCGCAAGTTCCATATCAATATTTTTTGATGTGCTGACAGCAACGAAATACGGTTGATCCGGAACGGGATGCAGCGCCAAGCCGAAGCTGGCTGGATCACTAATAATATTTTTTATTGCTTGCAGTTTGGGCACATAGTTGCGTGTTTCGGACGGCATTTTCAGGTTGGCGTAATTCGCGGGCAGACCCAGTTTGCGGTTATGTGTAAGCGCCCGCTGTACTGCGCCTTCGCCCCAGTTGTATGCGGCAAGTGCCAACTCCCAATCGCCGAATATGCCATGCAGCTTTTGCAGGTAGTCGAGCGCTCCAAGGGTCGCGCTGATGATATTGCGCCGCCCGTCATACCACCAGTTTTGTTGCATACCAAAATGTTTGCCAGTAGACGGGATGAACTGCCAGATGCCGGAAGCGCTAGAGGTGGAATACCCCCCTGGATTAAACGCGCTTTCGATCATGGGTAGCAGCGCTATTTCCGATGGCATTCCGCGCCGCTCGACTTCTTCCACAATAAAGTGGAGATAGCGCTGCCCACGCTCAGTCATCCGTTGCATGTAGTCCGGACGTTTTGCGTACCATTGTTCGTGGTTTGCCACTAGCGGGCTATCTAATTTGC
Source organism: Nitrosomonadales bacterium (assembly GCA_016721605.1). GTDB lineage: Bacteria > Pseudomonadota > Gammaproteobacteria > Burkholderiales > Gallionellaceae > Nitrotoga. The sequence continues at coordinate 76,489 of JADKHS010000017.1, read as the reverse complement.
GTAACGCGTAACCATTACGGATGCGTTGCCATAAATCGTTTTGCGGAAGGTTAGGGTCGACAGTGAGTGTCAGATTGGAGTCAGTGGAAGGTTGTGGTACGGAATCTACTGGCACGGCATCAAGCGGGCTATTCAAAACTTTTTCCTCCGCATGAGCCGTAGACACTGCGGTAAGTGCAATGCAAACGGAAAAAACGTATAAGTAAAGTTTGTTTAACTGCACTGGTGATATCCTACAGAAGTCAAATTATGCCGAGGGTTGCTTAGAGTGAAAGGGCGCTTCAATTATTGGCCAAGCTAGTTTTTTACAGCGATATTACGGGGTACGGAAATTTTTGAAATTGCTATTCGTATGGACTGGTTATATTCGAAGTTTGTTCCCTTGCTTTAATCAAGGCTTGTTCGGCTAACATTATATTGCGGCTTTTTGGTGTTTCCAAGCTGATGCGTCCAAGTGCTCCTGTGCGGTAATCCTGCAACAACATGAGAGCAGCTTTTTCCAGATCTGGAACGCCCCCCTTGAGTAGATAGCCGCGCCGTTTTGCGACTGCTTCGATAATGCCCACTCCATCCAAACCTTCTACGGAAAATCCGTAACGGTTTACAAGCAGGTTGGGGTAACCTGCCAGCAGGATGTCGCCTAGAAAACTAGCTACTTCTTCATCAATTATGGCATTTCGTCCTACCGCATGGCTTGCGGCCAGCATGAGCCGTCGCTGTCATGCTCAATTTTCGGCCACATGAGCCCCGGCGTATCGATTAGCGTCATCCGTTCATTTAGATCGAATCCCTGCTGGTTTTTGGTCACTGCCGGCTCGTCGCCTACAGCTGCCACCCGGCGATTTAGCGCGCATTGATCAGTGTGGATTTCCCTACATTAGGAATGCCCATGATCATCATGCGTAACGGCTTGAGCCTGTTATCACGATGCGGGGCGAGCATCTCGCACAAACTGGGAACCTTGGCGACATCTCCCGGTTTTTTGCAAGAAAGTGCTACGGCCTTAATTCCTTTTTGTTCATTGTAAAAGTTCAGCCAAGCTGTAGTAGCGGCAGGATCTGCCAAATCGGCTTTATTAAGAATTTTCAAACAGGGCCGTTGCCGATGCAAGCGCAGCTCCTTAATGACAGGATTGCTGCCTGCTTCCGGCACGCGCGCATCCAGCACCTCTATGATCATATCGACACGTTCCATGGTTTCGGCTGCTTTTTTGCGCGCCGAAACCATGTGACCGGGAAACCACTGGATGGACATTCGTAATCAACTATCTAACTAAAGGCGCATTTTACTCTTCGTGGACTGATACGTCATGTTTTGTCGTTACTTGAAGGTTTACTTAAGATCTGGATTAAATTTAGAGGTGCCCTTTAATTGTTCTGTCTCAGAAAAATATTGAGGTTGGTTGGCAATAAGAATTCGACAGTGTTAATGGATTAGTAAGTTTTTGAGAGGACTTTGGAGCCGTTATTGCTTTCGTTATGCTTGTCTTGATAGCAACCTAAGTGCATAATCGTTCGTGAAAATTCAATATTATCTAGGACTTATCGTGATTGACAATGACTGTACATCCGACCGTTCCGCAGCCAAGGTGCTTATCGATTTGTTTGTTGGAAGTAGGCGCTTAGGCCACCTATGTGCTCGTTTGTTGTCCAAACTGGACGCTGTAACTAGTACGTACCATGCTAGCCAATGGCGTTGTTATATTAAGCACACAAGAAAGAGCATGGAGGTGGTTGAATTTCCGTTTGATGGCCGAACAAAAAAAATTGCTATTGAGTTCATATGTACTTCGTTTTTGATCCTGTGTTGCCATTTTGGCAATGTATTTGCGGGAGACCTCTCTCAGACCATAGAAATAGTCAGGCCTTCCGTTGTGGCTGTCGGAACCATATTGCACACTCGCGCGCCACCAGCCAATTTTCTTGGAACTGGATTTGCTGTAGGCGATGGTCTGCATATTATTACCAATGCCCATGTTGTTCCGCAAAATCTAAATACGGAAAAAAAAGAATCGCTGGCTATTTTCGTTGGCCGTGGCACATCAGCCAAGGCTCGGCCTGCAACTATAGTCGCAGTTGATGTTGAGCATGATTTGGCATTGTTGAAAATCAGTGGCGAACCATTGCCTGCTTTGGTGATTGGCGATTCAGACACTGCAAAAGAGGGAGAAGCAGTCGCCTTTACTGGCTTTCCCATTGGCATGGTACTGGGGCTCTACCCGGTGACGCACCAAGCCATTATTTCGGCTATTACCCCTATTGTCATTCCGGCACTATCTACGAAACAGCTTGATATCAAAATAATTAAGCGGCTGCGCACACCATATTTGGTATTTCAATTGGATGGAACTGCCTATCCAGGGAATAGTGGAAGTCCGCTATTTGATCCAAAAACTGGCAAAGTGATTGGTATTCTAAACATGGTATTCGTAAAAGACACTAAAGAAAACGTGTTAGCCCATCCAAGCGGCATTTCATATGCCATTCCCAGCAATTACATCCACGCAATCATGAAACAATAAAAGCTTTGGCCTATTTACTGTGTTACTAAATGATCATCACCTTGTGTGGTGATTAGCAGGGTGCGCATCAAGGAGGGCTGAAGTAATTTTAAAAGTATATTTCAGCTGATTTTTCAGAATCCTTGAAGCGTTTTCCATTAGCCTTGCAAGCTAAAAGAACATCATCCAAACATTACTAACATTTGAATGGATGACGCAACACGATGGTTTCATCGCGATCCGATCCAGTGGAAACCATGTCAACCGGCACTTCACAAATTTCTGCAATGCGTTGAAGATAGTTGCGTGCTTCCAGCGGAAGGTTTTCATAACGCTTCACCCCTACGGTGCTGCCGCTCCAGCCTGGCATGTCTTCATATATTGGTTCACAGCCAACCAGGGATTCTGCGCCTACTGGCAGGATGTCGCTGTACTGCCCTTCGCTGCGATAACCCACTCCTAAGCGTAGCGTTTGCACACCATCCAGCACATCTAGTTTAGTTACGCATAAACCTGACACGCCGTTAATTTGAATGGAACGCTTGAGCGCAGCCGCATCAAACCAACCGCAACGGCGTGCGCGTCCAGTGGTGGAGCCAAATTCATGGCCTTTCTCTGCCAGATGCTTACCCACTTCGTCGTCTAACTCGGTTGGGAATGGGCCGGATCCAACGCGTGTGGTGTACGCTTTAGTGATACCAAGTACATAATGCAACATCTGCGGGCCGACACCACTGCCAGTGCAAGCCGCTCCTGCGATGCAGTTGCTGGAAGTTACGAAAGGATAAGTGCCATGGTCTATATCCAGTAAAGTGCCCTGCGCGCCTTCAAATAGCAGATTCAACCCGGCTTTGTTCGCTTCATACAATGCGCGTGGCACGTCCAGCACCAATGGCTTGATGCGCTCAGCCAGCGCCAGCGTGCTGTCTAATGTCTTCTGGAAATCGACTATGTCAGCGTTGAAATAATTTTTCAATACGAAGTTATGATAATCCAGCACCTCGCCCAGCTTGGCGGCGAAGCGCTTACGGTGGAACAGGTCTTGAAGACGGATGGCACGACGCGCTACCTTGTCTTCATAAGCGGGGCCGATGCCGCGTCCGGTAGTCCCAATTTTGGCCGCGCCCTTAGCCAGCTCACGGGCTTTATCCAAGGCCTCGTGATAAGGTAGTATTAACGGGCATGCTTCAGAAATACGCAGGCGGCTATAGACATCCACACCGGCAGCGGCTAAACCATCCATTTCTTTAAGCAGCGCCTGTGGCGATACCACCACACCGTTGCCGATGTAACACATCACATGCTCACGCAGAATGCCAGAGGGAATGAGGTGCAGCACGGTTTTTTTGCCACCAATTACGAGCGTATGTCCGGCATTGTGACCGCCTTGGAAGCGCACTACGCCTTGTGAGTGATCAGTGAGCCAATCGACTATCTTACCTTTGCCTTCATCGCCCCACTGTGTACCGATAACTACAACATTTTTCGACATTACTGATTCCTGATTTACTATTGATCGTTGTCATTCAAAATTACCCCCACCTTCTCGGCAAGTGGAAGATAAATTTAAAATTTCATTTTTTCCACGTGCCATGCGCCATCGCGCATGATTAGTTCACTGTCACAATTGAGCTCAGCGCGCAGTTCCATAGCGCCCAGAAAATCGATTATCACTGCGTGTCCCTGTGCGCGTAACTGCACGATTTTTTCATGTAGCGCCGCATCATTTTGATGCGGTGCCAATATACCCATAGGTTGTGGGTGTTGCGCCAGCAAGCCATGCAACTGGCGTAAATCCATGCTAAAGCCGGTGGCAGGGCGGGCACGGCCGAAACTTTTGCCCACGTCGTCATAACGTCCGCCCAAAGCGATGGCATTGTGGCTGCCAGCATGATAAGCGGCAAACACCATGCCACTGTGGTAGTGATAGCCTCGTAGCTCGGCAAGATCGATGCCAATGCTGTGTGCCAAAGGTTGCAGATGAGCCGCAGCTTGTTCCAGTTCATTTAGTGCCGCCGCTACTTCAGGATAATTCGGTAATGCCGCACGAGCTTGTGCTATCACCTCGACCCCACCGTATAATTTAGGTAATGCCAACAGCGCATTTTTAACTTCTGGTATTAAATCTGCTACTAATGGGCGCAATGCAGGCATGTTCTTGCCTTGCAATGCGTTGGACAGCTCCACTTCTAGTTTTTTAGGGATTCCAGCGCGATTGATCAGTGCGCGAAACAGCGCAACATGGCCAAGATCAAGATGAACTCCTCCAATACCAAGTAAAGCTAAAGCTTGTAGCATTAGGCGCTGCACCTCCAGATCACTTTCCAAACCGCTGTGACCATACAGCTCTGCACCGATCTGCAATAACTCGCGCGTGCGCATCAATCCCGCAGGCTGGGTGTGCAGCACGTTTCCGGCATAGCATAACCGGGTTATGCCTTGACGATTGAGTAAGTGGGCATCAATGCGTGCCACCTGTGGCGTGATGTCGGCGCGCAGCGCCAAGGTACGTCCACTCAATTGGTCAACCAGCTTAAAAGTGCGCAAGTCCATATCATGGTTGCCAATGATCTGCAGGGACTCGGCATATTCCAACAGCGGTGGCGTTACTAATTGATAACCGGATAGGCGCAACAATTCAAGCACATTGGCGCGCATGCGTTCAATGCGCCATGCCTCATCCGGCAAGATATCTTGAATGTATTCTGGCAATAGCCAATTTGAATTCGGCATTATTTAACCCAATACAGTAATAGCAGCCCAGACAGCATGGCTGTGATGCCTAAGAAACGAATTTGTCCATCAGAAAGCAGCACCAGTTTGCGAAATGCATCACGCCACAAGGCAGGAAATAAAAATGGCATGATACCTTCAATAATCAGCATCAACGCCAACCCGATAAACCAATAAGTTAGCATGTTGAGAACATTTATTTACCCGCTTTACTGGAACCCTTGAGATACTTAAAGAATGTGGAACTGGGATCCATTACCATGACATCGCTCTTGTTCTTGAAGCTTTGTCTGTAAGCATCCATGCTGCGATAAAATGCATAAAACTCTGCGTTACGCCCAAACGCGGCAGCATAAATCGCAGATGATTTTGCATCACCATCCCCCTTTATTTTTTGTGCGTCACGGTATGCATCGGCAAGCGTTACTTCTCGTTGCCGGTCAGCGTCGGCGCGGATTTTTTCACTCTCGGCATTACCGGTTGCACGTAGCTCATTGGCAACGCGTTTACGCTCGGCATCCATCCGGCGATATACCGATTCACTGATCTCAGTTGGGAAATCTACCCGCTTCAGGCGTACATCCAGTACTTGTACGCCGATTTTTCGTGCGTCCAGATCGGCTTTTTGACGCAAAGTATCCATAATTTTGTCACGTTCGCCGGACACGACTTCATTTATAGTCCGTTTACCAAACTCTTCACGCATGCTTGAGTTTACTGTCTGCATCAAACGAGTTTTTGCACGGATCTCGTCTCCTCCCACACTGACGTAATACTGCTTTACATCGGCGATGCGCCACTTGACGAAGGAGTCCACCATCACATTTTTCTTTTCAGCTGTGATAAAGCGTTCTGGTTCCACGCTATCAAAGGTCAAAATGCGCGAGTCGAAATAACGTACATTCTGTATCAGCGGGATTTTGAAATAGAGGCCGGGCGCGGTCTTCACCCCTACCATTTCGCCGAGTTGTAATACGATGACTGTTTGGCGCTGATCTACCACGAACATACTTAGACTGAGCAAGATTAATACTGCGGCCGCACCCATCAAAATATTGACAAAATTAGTTTTCATTGACGTGCCTCCCTGTTGCGGCCGCGTAATTCTTCGCGCGCGCGCGGCATTACTGCCGCAGCTTCATTCATAGGTACGGGCGGAACCGCTTGTGGTTCAATATGGCCCGCTGCTTGTGTCTCGGGTGAAGATGGCAAACTCTGTGCAGTGCTTTGAATCAGCTTGTCCAACGGCAGGTACAGCAGGTTACTACCACTCTTTTGATCCACCATTACCTTGCTTGTGTTGGTCAAAATTTGTTGCATCATGTCGATATACATGCGTTCACGAGTAACAGCAGGTGCCTTCTCGTATTCCTTAAGCACTTGCTGGAAGCGGCTGGCATCACCCTCGGCACTGGCGATCACGCGCTGGCGATAACCTTCTGCCTCCTGCATCAGACGGGCGGCCGCACCTTTCGCTCTTGGTATTACATCATTGGCGTAAGCTTGGCCTTCGTTCTTCTGGCGTTCCCGGTCTTGGCCTGCCTTCACCGCATCGTCAAATGCGGCCTGCACCTGTTCGGGCGGTTGCGCATTTTGCATGGTGACTTTGCTCAACAGGATTCCGGATTTGTAGCGGTCCAAAATTTCTTGGGCGAGTTTGGTGGTGGCCGCGGCTACCTGTTCGCGTCCTTCGTACAGAACGAAGTCCATCTTGTTCTTGCCAACGATTTCACGTATCGAAGTTTCTGCCGCTTGACGCACATTTTCATCTGGTGCGCGGTTATTAAACAAATACTCGCCTGGGTCTTTCAAAAAGTATTGAACGGCGAATTGAATATCGATAATGTTTTCATCATCGGTCAACATCAGCGACTCTTTTAAAATCTTGTTTTTGACGTTTTCTCGGTAACCGATTTCCACCGTCCTAACTTGACTAATATTTACGACTTCGACGGACTCGATGGGGAATGGCATATGCCAGCGTGGGCCGGGTTGAGTAGTCTCGACAAAACTACCGAAACGTAGCACCACGCCGCGCTGGCTAGCGTCCACGATGTAAAATCCACTAGCGATCCAAATCAGTGCAACTACAACAACAATTAGGCCGATGCTGGCATTGAATTTATTAGGATTGCCACCGCCACCAGTGTTTCCGGTACCGCCACCTTTGTTGCCAAATAGCGCGGCAATTTTTTTATTGATGTCGCGCAATACGGCTTCTATGTCTGGTGGACCGCCACTGTTTTTGTTGCCCCATTGAGGGTCATTCAATCCCATAACTCATCCTATTTAATCAATTATTTAATTTCAGGGGTATCCCATTGTGTTCGGGTGTTACATACTTCTGCCAACGCCGCACGCAATTCATCTATCCCGCGCCAGTTTTAGCGCTCAAATAAATGCGCGCAATTCTAGCATAATCGTCACGTTGCACGCCTGCGGGTAAATCCTGCAAATCAATCTTATTGAATATCAAAATTTGCGGGATATGTTGTGCGCCAATTTCCAGCAATACTTTATTAACTTCAGCTATCTGGTCAAACCGTTCTGAGCTGTTGGCATCCACTACATGCAGCAACAAATCGGCCTGCGCCGTTTCTTCCAATGTGCTGCGGAAGGCTGCAATTAAACTATGCGGCAGATGACGAATGAAACCTACCGTATCCGACAATACCACCTGACCTGATCCTTCGATATATACGCGCCGGGCGGTTGTGTCGAGCGTGGCAAACAACTGGTCCGCAACATATGCATTCGCGTGGGTCAATTTATTAAATAAAGTAGACTTGCCCGCGTTAGTGTAGCCAACGATAGAGACCGACAACACATCTGAGCGAGTGCGTGACCGGCGTAGCACTTGGCGATGGCGATGAAGTTTATCCAGGCGTTCTTTCAATAAAACTACGCGCTTATCCAGTTTTCGTCTGTCCAGTTCCAACTGTGTTTCGCCTGGACCGCGAGCACCTACTGCGTACTTCTGTTGGCCCATGTCGGTATTCATCCCGACTAAACGGGTGGAAAGGTATTTAAGCTGTGCCAGTTCCACCTGCACCTTACCTTCATGGCTTTGAGCACGTAGGGCAAAGATATCCAATATCAACATGGTGCGGTCAATCACACGAGCCTTAATTCTGGAGGTAAGATTGCGCATTTGCGCAGGGGACAGGTCGTGGTTAAAAATAACCAGCGGAACGTCGTTCTGTTCGACAATGGCGGATATTTCATCCACCTTACCACTGCCCGCAAATAATGATGCATCAGGACGATGCCGCCGTCCTTCCACTAATGCGATGCAACGCACACCCGCGCTTTCCGCCAGCAGGCGTAACTCCTCTAAGCTTTCTGCATAATCCGGTGCACCAAAATCCAGGCTGACTAATACTGCCGTGTTGATTACTGCAGTGCTTTTGTGCATTACTCAGCGTCTAATGGCATGGTTATGGCGCGCGCAGGAACAATGGTGGAAATGGCGTGTTTGTAAACCATTTGCGTGATTGTATTTTTCAGAAGTACTACATATTGATCGAATGATTCGACCTGACCTTGCAACTTGATGCCATTTACCAGATAAATGGCGACCTGCACATGCTCCTTGCGTAGTGCATTCAGGAACGGGTCTTGTAATTGTTGCCCTTTTGTACTCATTGGTTTTGCTCTTAATTGGTTATGGCGGGAAGCTACTTTACTGGATTTCTTGACTCTTCGGAAGACTGAGTGAACGATTCCTCTTGGTTACCGAGCGGATGTTATTGAAGCCGCATGTGATTATGTGCAGCGGCTGCCAGAATTTCAAAGATCAGATGGATGCGCCCAAATTGATGACGCGCTTATGCAAAGAGACAAACGAGCATCATGGACGAATGTATAGCAATTTTCAAAATTAAAGAAAAAATGGAATGTTGTCCTTTTCGTGAAGGATGGCATCTCTGTTCTTTGCCTTCAGGTCATGGCGGTCAACGTGTAATCTATACAGAGCGTTAATGATTACAACGGCAATTACGCCGTCACTGATTTAGGAGATAAACATGTTGAAAGCAGTGCTTAGCATTACCGCAATTACCCTCGCATTTGCTGCATCCAGCTATGCCGTCGAAACCCCAAGAATTGACAATCGTGAAGCTAAGCAGGAACAGCGCATTGATCAGGGTATTAGATCCGGTGCCTTGACACCAAAAGAAGAGGCCAAATTAGATGCCGGACAAGCCAAGGTAGCAAGAATGGAAGAAAAAGCCAAGGCCGATGGCAGCGTAACTCCGCAAGAACGCAGGCGCATCAAACATGAGCAGAATGTGCAAAGCAAGAGAATCCACAATATGAAGCACAACGAAGCTCACACGCATTAATCCATCATTTATACACTAACCCGCCATTCGAGGGGACGCTGCGCCAAAAAACGGCGTAGCGTTGTTCATTTAAACGTTAGCACTTAAAAATATATCAGTACAAAGGAATAAAAATGCCATCATTCATTAGTCTGGGAAGGTTGTTTCTCTCGGCCATGTTCATGATAGTGCTGTTGGTTATGTGGCGACCGTTACATGCTGGATCGATCCGTGACCGCATCATTGAGCATCGCTTGGAGCAACAAGTAAGAGACAATGAAGATAGCGAACATGCTGAGCCTGTGTCGTTGCCTAGCGGGGTGCGACTCGTGAGCGATGTTCCCTACGGCAAGGATAGCCAGCAGCGCATGGATGTTTATCTACCACAACAAGCAAGAGGAGCGCCGGTGATCTTCATGGTGCATGGTGGTGCCTGGCGTTGGGGAGATAAAGGCGCAACAAATGTTGTCCAAAACAAAGTAGCCCGCTGGGTATCTGAAGGATTCATTTTATCTCTGTCAATTACCGCTTACTTCCCAAGGCGCACCCACTAGAACAGGTACAAGATATTGCCAGTGCGATTGCCGCAGCGCAAGGCAGGGCAGCATCGTGGGGGGGAGACCCTAAGAAATTCATTGTCATGGGTCACTCAGCGGGCGCGCATCTTGTCGCCCTCCTAACCGCTTCACCCGATATGGCCTTTAAGCTGGGAGCAAAGCCATGGCTTGGTACCATTTTGCTCGACAGTGCTGCATTTGACATGGTGAGAATCATGGAAGCGAAGCATGCTCACTTGTATGATGTCGCCTTTGGAAAAGATCCTGCTTACTGGCGAGCTGCGTCACCCCTTCATATACTTTCTGAAACTGCTATTCCATTCTTGGCTGTTTGTTCTACGCGCCACGCGGACTCATGCCCGTGGGCAGCCGAGTTTATTACCGAGGCAGAATCGCTTAAAGTGTATGCAAGCGTTCTGCAGCAAGATCTCTCCCACGGCGATATCAACCAGCAGTTATGGCTTGAAGGCAGTTACACCAATGCGGTTGAATCATTTATGGGTGGGCTTGATGAGTCTGTAATGCGGAGGCTAACAAATTATTGATGGGGGTGTGCTAAAGCGTGTTTCTTGAAACAATGGAAATAATCCTTTTTGTGAAATATGGCATTCTCTTTCGTATAGTCCATCGTGTTTAAAAGGGTAGCGTCTGTTTGCAGTGATAGCAGTCATCTGATGAAGCGATACAAGGTTAAGGATCGTGGGATGGACATTAGCTGTTTTCTGAGGCGACAGCTTTAGGAAGTGCCCTTGTATATAAAATATCGATTATACAAAGCTCTGACAACGGTGGGCTGGACAACGGCGCATGCCTTGGTGTGAAGAATATTGGGAAGCCGTGTGCGGGAATTGGGGGCTGGCATGGCTTTGGCAAAGAAAAATTCGCAAAACCGTATGCACGGTTTGATGGGGGGGAGGGTAGGCGAGAGCTTATTCTTCACTATACCAAGCGTTTTGGTTAGCTACTTGCTGGCGTGACAGCCCGGCCATGCGCTCGATGAACTGGTTATGCTCTTCTTTCCGAAACCCGGACACCATCCTTGATGTCCAGTCCAAAATGTCTTGATTTGTACCAAGGTCCGTTTCTTTGTTTTTCCATGCTGTTCATCATGCTTCTCATAATGGGTCGGCTCAGCAAGCCAAATTTTAGACTCATTATGATATAGGGGAAGCCCCTCTGTTTACTTTAAAACAAACGTTTGATACACTTGTTTGTTATTGCTTTAGAGGCAATAAAGGGAAAAATATGATCACCGTAACGTCCGACGACAAGCCGCCCTGCTTTAAATTGTATGTAGGCGGGTATCTGCATGACTGCTGAAACAAAAATTAGTTTGAGTGAACAGACACGCGAACGCTTGCTTGTGGCCGCTCGTGTGGTTTCTCGGAGAATGGTTTTCAAAACGCTACAGTACGCGAGATTTGCCGCCGTGCAGAAGTGAACATTGCAGCGGTGAATTATTATTTCAACAGCAAAGAAGCCTTGTTCGCTGCCACCTTGAATTTTGAGCCGCTGCTGACATTGTGCAAGCAAATCAATCAAGGCTCAATTTGCGCCCAAGAGCGGTTAGTTAATTTCATCCACGATTTTTTGATGCAGCTGCTGGATGAAAAAGAATTCTCAGTGCAATGTCAGTTCATGGCGCGTGAACTGGCGGAGCCGACTCCAGTACTAGGCAAGATCGTGCAGGAGGCCATCGCACCGATACATCAGTTTGTCGCTAATTTGGTGCGCGAAATCGTGGGTAAAAAAATTAGTGAAGCAGAATTGCGCCGCTGTGTGTTCAGTATTTTCGGCCAGTGCATGTATTACCGTCACGGGCAACCAGTAATTCAGAGATTGCATCCAAAATTGCGCTATGACCACAGAGAAATCGAAGCCATCGCGAAACATATCGGGGAATTTTCCCTTGCGGGTTTGAAGCAGATTGCTCAAAACCAATGTCAGTAATTACCTGCGCTTGGCCATTCAGAAGTTATTTAGAAATATTTCGCAGGATAGTTATTCTTAAGGATGATTTGGTGAAATTGAGGCGAATGATTTGCTGGAGATATAAATGAAACAAGACATTTTCTTGTCAGTTTGCAAGGTAGTTTGTGCGGCTGTATTTTTACCCATGCTGCTTTCAGGTTGCGGTTCTGGTGACAGTCAAAAAAAACTGCAGCGGCTACAACCCCTCCACCTCCTGAAGTTGATGTAATCACCGTTACTCGAGGTTCAGTAGTTCTCACGCAAGACCTGCCCGGTCGCCTTCAGGCATATCGTACAGCTCAAGTACGCGCCAGAGTGGAAGGAGTGGTTGAAAAACGAAAATTCACCGAAGGCAGCAATGTTAAAGAGGGTGATTCGCTGTATCAAATTTTTTCACGCAACTACCAGACAGCCCATGATGCGTCCAAAGCAGACGTAGCTGCTGCCCGTCAAACACTGGCGCGTTATAAATATCTTCTAGACGCAAAGGCAGTTAGCCGGCAAGAATATGAATTGGCAGATGCCAAGCTCAAACAGGCCGAAGCAGCCTTTTCCAAGGCACGGGAAGATTTGGACAATACCCGTGTGCCAGCTCCTATTTCGGGTCGCATAGGGCGCTCCCAAATTACCGAAGGGGCGCTTGTAGGCCGTAACGAAGCCACGTTACTTGCAACTATCGAGCAAGTCCATCCTCTTTATGTAAACTTCACGCAATCAGGTGCCGACACTTTCCGTCTTCAGCAAGCAATTAAAGCTGGAAAGTTGACGCGAACCGAGTTAGCTGAAGTTGAGCTGGTTCTTGAAGATGGAAGTGTTTATCCCCAATCGGGCAAATTTCTATTCTCAGATTTGGCCGTTGATCCCAGTACAAATAGCGTTTCACTCCGGGCAGAGTTTCCAAATCCTAAACAAGAGCTACTACCCGGGATGTTTGTTCGTATTCGCTTCCCAGAGGCGAATGCCGATAACGCTATCAAAATACCTCAACGTGCACTGCTAGCGGATGTACAGGGACAATTTGTGATGATTGTAGACCCACAGAGTAAAGTGGCAATCCAGCGGGTTAAGACAGGCAGTATGGCGAGTGGGGATTTCATCATCACCGAAGGATTAAAAGGTGGTGAACAGTTAATTGTCAACGGCTTGCAAAAAGTGAAACCGGGCAGCGTTGTGAAGCCCATACCCTTAAATCAAACTGCAAATACCCCAGTGGCAATAGCCCACACGAAAAAATAGAGGCTGACGTGTTAGCTAATTTCTTTATAGACCGTCCCATCTTTGCCTGGGTCATTGCCATAGTCATCCTACTTGGTGGGGGGCTTGCGCTACGTAGTTTGCCGGTTACCTCTTATCCGGCTGTGGCTCCTCCGGCTTTAGCTATTACTCTTAGCTACCCTGGCGCCTCCGCCCAAGTAGTTGAGGAAACCGCCGTTGCCTTGATTGAGCAGGAATTGAACGGCATCGAACACTTGCTCTACATGGATTCATCGTCCGAGCTTGGCCGCGGTACCATCACACTCACTTTCGAAGCGGGTTCTAATCTGGACATTGCCTCTGTCGAAACCCAAAACCGCATTAAGCGTGCTGAAGCGCGCTTGCCAGAGGATGTACGCCGCCTGGGGGTAACTGTGGCGAAGTCAGCGCGAAATTACTTGATGTTCGTCACACTTGTTTCGCCAGACAAAAGCCGTGATAACGTTGCGCTCGGCAGTTATGCGGCTGCTAACGTGCTGGAGAGCATCCGCCGTGTGCCCGGGGTAGGTGAAGGAATACTCTTTGGCACTGAATATTCAATGCGGATATGGCTTCAGCCAGAGCGGCTTCATGCATTTAGCTTGACCCCAGGCGATGTTTCACGCGCTGTACGAGCGCAGAACATACAGCTTGCCATGGGTGAGCTTGGACAACTACCCGCACTGGACGGCCAGCAATTGAACGCGGTCATCGTTACCCAAGGCAGACTGTCCACCCCTGAAGAATTTGGTAACATCATAGTGCGCGCCAATCCAGATGGTTCCACTGTACGTATTAAAGATATAGCGTCGGTAGAACTAGGGGCACAGGATTATTCCGTAGCCGCACGACTTGATGGTCAACCGGCTTCAGCCATAGCCATTCGCTTATCACCGGGGGCCAATGCCCTGGATACAGCCAAAGCTGTCAAAGCCAAGATGACGGAGTTAGCCAAATTTTTCCCAAAAGGAATCAATTGGGTGGTGCCTTATGACACCTCTCAATTTGTTGAAATATCCATCCGGGAAGTTGCGAAGACTTTGGCAGAAGCGATGGTCCTTGTTTTTTTGGTTATGTACCTATTCCTGGGAAGTATTCGTGCCACTATCATTCCCACTATCGTTGTACCGATTGCTCTCATCGGGGCCACCGTAGGACTGTACATTGTAGGCTATTCAATCAACACATTGACGTTATTTGCCATGGTGTTGGCCATCGGCATTGTGGTGGATGATGCCATTGTGGTAGTGGAAAATGTCGAACGCATCATGACTGAAGAAGGACTGCAGCCACGCGAAGCCACGCGCAAGGCGATGGGGCAGATTATAAATGCCATTATCGCCATCACTTTGGTGCTAATTGCAGTATTTATTCCTATGGCTTTTTTTAGTGGTTCTGTTGGGGCCATCTATCGCCAATTTTCGGTAACGCTAATACTAACCATAGCCTTTTCAATGTTGATGGCGTTAACGTTAACGCCAGCATTGTGCGCAACATTGCTGAAACACACACCGGAAAATGAGAAAAAGTCTGACAAGGGTTTCTTTAGCTGGTTCAATCGTTTTTTCAGCAGAACGACCCAACGCTACAAATCTGGCGTGGGACATGTTTTGAAAAAGACCGGGCTCTATCTTATTATCTATGCCGTCATTCTGATTGCGGTGGGGGGACTATTTTCACGTTTACCAACCAGCTTCCTGCCTGAGGAAGATCAAGGTTATTTTATTAGTGTGATCCAGTTGCCGCCCGGTTCTACTCGAGAACGTACGCTCGAGGTTCTTACTCAAGTAGAGCAATTTTATCTCAAGCAGTCCGAAGTCGAGCACGTTATCGGGGTGGCTGGCTTTTCATTCTTTGGCCGAGGCCAGAATGCTGCTATTGCTTTTATTCGGCTTAAGGGCTGGGATGCGCGCCCTGCACCAGAAAACTCTGCTTCTTCTCTAGTTCAACGTGCCAACATGACATTGTTCCGCATCAAACAGGCCATGATTTTTTCCATTAACGTGCCGCCCATTCCAGAGTTAGCCGCTGTGGGTGGATTCGATTTTCGTTTGCAGGATCGCTCAGGCCAGGGACGTGAAAAACTACTTGAAGCGCGAAATATGGCATTGGGCATAGCCAGTCAAAATCCAGCATTAGTGGGTGTGCGGCCAGAGGGACAAGAAGCGGGGCCGCAATTGCGGCTGGATATTGACCGACTAAAAGCACGTGCCTTAGGCATCGATTTGGCTGATTTGAATGAAACCCTGCAATCAGCATTAGGCGTTGCCTATATCAACGACTTTGTGCGTGAAGGACGTATCCTACGGGTTCAGATGCAAGCAGAGCCCAGCGTGGGCGCAACACCTGAAGAAATATTGCGTTTGCCTGTACGAAATACTCAAGGCGCAATGGTGCCCTTGTCCGAATTTGCTTCTCCGCGCTGGGATGTCGGATCGCCGAAGTTGGATCGTTACAATGGCCTGCCTTCAATGAAAATTTCTGGCGGTCCCGCTCCTGGTCGGAGTAGCGGCGATGCAATAGCAGCGATGGAGCAAATGGCTAGCCAATTACCATCAGGTTTTGGTTTTGAATGGTCTGGAACCTCTTATGAAGAACGCCTGTCTGGCAGCCAAGCGATATTACTTTTTGGCCTTTCGTTGGTTGCCGTATTTTTGTGTTTGGCAGCACTTTATGAGAGTTGGTCAATACCGGTGGCGGTTCTGCTGGTAGTGCCCATCGGCATACTTGGCGCATTGCTAGCCATGACGTTGCGAGGCATGCCAAACGATGTTTATTTCAAGGTAGGACTGATCGTTATCATTGGTCTTTCGGCCAAAAATGCAATCTTGATTATTGAATTTGCGCGTGACCTGCAGGAGCGTGGCTACAGTCTGTTGGATGCTACGCTGGAAGCTTGCCGGTTAAGATTTCGTCCCATATTAATGACGTCAATCGCATTTATTTTAGGCGTACTGCCTTTGGCTATCTCTACAGGTGCAGGGGCTAATGGCCGCCAAGCCATTGGCACTAGTGTCATGGGAGGAATGATAGCGGCAACGGTTTTAGCGGTATTTTTGGTGCCGGTATTTTTTGTGGTCGTACGTCGCATTTTCCCCGGTCATCCACGCCAACAACAGGACGATCATGCGTAAATTTGAAAATAGCGCAATTTACTGATTATGATAAATTGCACAAAAACTAGAACGTCACTCACGCTTCTGTTGAGTGGTTCGCTACTAGCTGCATGCGCCACTGGGCCGAATTATCAACGCCCGAAAATGGATTTACCTGAACATTGGGTAACCCAGCCAAGCGCTATTAGCCCTGCTACAGAGAGGTCGGCTAATGCTGCTGGAGAACATTGGTGGAGTTTATATGCCGATCCAATCCTCGATAAGATCGAAGAGGAAGCACTCGCTCATAATGTGGATGCCCAAGTTGCCACTGCACGAATATTAGAAGCGCGTGCTCAACTCGGCATAACCGAATCAGATCAGTATCCAAAACTCAACGCCAATGGAACTCAATCACGCACCAAAAGAAGCATTAACCCCGGGCTTTTTATTCCTCCGGTACGTATCTTAGAGTTCTCCCGCGTCACATTGGACGCAAGCTACGAACTGGATCTATGGGGGAAATTCCGCCGCGCCAGCGAGGCCTCACGTGCTGATCTGTTTGCGGCTCAGTTTAACAAAGACGCTGTACGCTTATCACTAACTGCACAAGTAGCGCAGCAATATTTTGCTTTGCTGTCGGCTGACGCACAAGAGTCAGCTATACGCCAAGTATTAGCCGGACGTCAGGAAAGGCTTGCATTAGATACAAAGCGTTATGAAGTAGGGGTCATTTCAGAATATGAGCTACACCAATCTGAGGCTGACGCTAACGCTGCACAATCACAACTAGTCTCCGTTACTAAAGCTCGTGACCAACAAGAAGCAAGCCTCGCCCTGTTGCTGGGCCGTTCACCGCGCAACGTGATGAATGGCAAATTAGAGCGGGGAAATCCTACTCTGACTAATATTTGGGTACCTGATGGATTACCGGCTGAATTATTATTGCGTAGACCAGACATACAAGAAGCAGAACAAAAGCTAATAGCAATGAATGCGCGTATTGGCGCAGCGCGCGCGCAATTCTTTCCTTCAATTAGTTTGACCTCTTATCTCGGCAGTGAAAGTATTTCTCTTTCTAATCTTTTCACCGGACCAGCGGGCATTTTTCAGTTTGCCGCTGGTATTGGTCAGCCAATCTTTAATGCCGGCCGCATTAAATCTGGGGTGCAGGTAGCAGAGTCTCGCCGTGATCAGGCGTTAGCTCAATATAAGCAGGCAGTCGCCAGTGCTTTTGCCGATGTGCGCAACGCTTTATTCGCACAAGAATCGGCATATCAGACACTAGCCGCTGAAAGTTCCCGCAGCAGGGCGCTTTCGAAAGCTCATAAACAAGCGGAATTGCGATATCAAGTAGGTATTTCCAGCCGCTTGGAATTTCTGGATGTGGAGCGGAATTATTTGCAAGCAGAGCTGAACCGCATTGATGCAGAGCGTGCCCAGCGTACAGCAGTTGCTGATTTGTTTAAGGCGTTGGCTGGAGGGTGGCCGCAACTTCCCGTTAAGTCGGCACAGCGACTATTGTCGTCTTGAAATTGAGTACTGAATTATGGTTGTATCTGAAAACTAATTCCTTAAATTAGGTACTGTATGGCTCCCTACACTGAAATGTACAAACTTGTAATTTCTTTTTAGAAAGATGACAATAAGCAAGAATTATTCGCATTTGCATTTCATGGATTTAGGCCTTTTTTCTAACGGTACAGAGAGAGGGTAGTTTCTGAATTGTATTGTGGTCGTATCGGCTTCTAGCTCTAAAACAAGTTTAGTTATTCGTATCTAAAGAATTAGGATTTGTTTCAAAAGTGCGAGATGGTGATTAATTATTATGGATCGAATAGATAGGCTTCGGGTTACCCTTCCGCAACAAGCTGAAGTTGGTCGCAAATTCTAATATCAGATAAGTCCGCGATGCCAGCCACATCGGCTTACACACCATACAGGAGAAGTCATGTTTCAGACGCTGATGATTACTTTTCGAGAAGGCTTGGAAGCTTTTTTGATCATTGCAATTTCATTGATCTATTTAACACAAACTAGCCGCCGTGAATTGATTCCGGCAGTATATAGTGGCGTAGGTTTGGCGCTGCTACTGTCCGCATTGCTGGGGTAGTGCTGGCTCGTATTGGCGCTATTTCCCCATTTTGGATGGGGATGATGGCACTTGTCGCTGCCATATCAGTCATTTATTGCACAGTACATATGAGCAAGATGGGTAAGTTTATGAAGAGAGAAATTACCGATGGCTTCAATAAAGCATCGGAACAGTCTTCCGGTCGCGCCTGGATGGTCGCCTTCTTTTTTTCCGCATTTATGGTGGGACGCGAGGGAGTCGAAACGGCAACGATGATTGCTTCGCTCGCGGCGCAAGCAGAAACGTCGCGTATGGCGGTCGGGGCAGTGCTTGGCGTGATACTGGCAAGCTTACTCGCATGGGCTTGGGTCAAATTTGGTCGGCGAATAAATTTACAGAAATTTTTTCAGTTTACCGCTGTTTTCATGACAATCTTTGCATTGCAATTGATATTCTACGCGTTCCATGAATTTACTGAAGCAGGTGCGCTACCTTTGGTTGATAACGCTTATTGGCATGTGGCCACTGAACCTTGGTCGCCGGAAGGTGAATATAGTCAATGGTTTTCATACAGCTTTGGCATTTTACCGTTAGCTTGGTTAATCTATACATATTTCTCTGATCGAAAAACGAATGCCGCTAAACTAGCTTCTTAGCTTGTCAACTCTCATTTAATATGCGCTAATATCCAGTTCAGGCAATGGCTTGCTAACCTCGTGCAATGGCAATTGCAATATAGAAACGGTACATGAGCGCAATATCATTATTTTCAGCACCACATCTCCCCATAATGACTTGGCCACAGGTTAAGCGCCTAGTCCCGCTGCTGCTAATCATCTTGCTGCACATCGGTTTTATTTATGTATTGCTAAGCGGCTGGCTTTACCAAACTGAGCAAGCATTACCAAAAGCCGAACAAGGATTGCCAAAAGAAGTATTCGTCAGTTTAATTACAGTTGACAATACACCAGAGCCAATGCCACCAGAACCTCAGCCAACACCACCAAAACCAGTGCCGGTCGTCAAGCAAACTATCACTCCGCCACCGGTAATTCCAGTTATTAATAGAACACCGTCAGAACAAGCTATCACAACACCGCCCGTCCCTCCGCAACCGCCTGTTCCACCTCAGCCAGCTGTAGCGGCCCCACCCGAACCGGTGTTGTCCGCTCCGCCTATGCCTGCGCCTCCACCTCCGCCCTCCCAACCTAAGACTGTTTCAACCGGTGTGGAGTATCTACAAGCGCCTGTACCGGAATATCCGCCCCTCGCTAGACGCATGGGTGAAGAAGGACGGGTTACCCTTCGCGTATTGGTGAATGAAACTGGCCGCCCCACCCGGGTCGATGTACAAAAAACATCGGGTTCGCCTCGACTCGACGAAGCGGCGCGGCAAGCAGTCCTACATGCAATGTTCAAGCCGCATATCGAAGATGGCAGAGCAACCACTGTTTATGCTATCGTGCCTATTACCTTTCATTTGGATAATTGAAGAAAGAATCATCATGCAAACAACTCCTTATGGACTAGATAGTTTATGGATTCAAGGTGATTTAATCACCAAGGGCGTCACTGTACTACTTGTCGTTATGTCGATCGCATCCTGGTACGTGATTGTCACTAAAGCTCTTCAGCTATTGAGCTATCGTCGTGCGTCACATGCTGCCGGTCACGCATTTTGGGATACCACTAACTTGGCCGAAGGTGTTGCCACGCTTGGTACCAACAATCCATTTTCCGATATTGCACAGGCAGGTGTGATTGCTATGCGCCATCATGCTGCGCACAAAGGTCATTTGCACGACCAGCTATTAGTCAGCGATTGGGTTACGCTGTCATTGCGGCAAGCGATAGATGACACTTCCGGTAAGCTGCAAACCGGTATGGCTGTATTGGCATCGGTCGGTTCGACCGCGCCATTTGTCGGTCTGCTTGGTACGGTGTGGGGTATTTATCACGCTCTTGTATCGATCGGCACTTCGGGACAAGCTAGTATCGACAAGGTCGCCGGACCAGTAGGCGAAGCATTGATTATGACCGCGCTAGGCTTGGCGGTAGCGATTCCGGCCACCTTTGGCTATAACGCTTTAGTCCGAAGCAATAAATCCACTATTGCAAAACTGAATAAGTTTGGATTCGATTTGCATGCGCTGTTTATTACTGGCGCCCGCTCCAGCAGTACTGAGACTGTCGGCGATAATGGCGCTAAAATTGTCGCCGTCAGGAGTGCATAATGGGAATGGGCTCTCTGTCTGATACGGACGACGACTTTAACCCGGAAATTAACACGACACCGTTAGTCGATGTCATGCTGGTGTTGTTAATTATATTTATCATCACAATTCCGGTGATAAACCATAGCGTAAAAATTGATTTACCACGCGCGACCAACCAGCGCGATGAAATCAAACCGGAGAACATCAACTTGTCGATTGACGCGCAAGGCCTTATGTATTGGAATAATGAAACTATTGATGCGGCGCAAATGAATGTCCGTATCGCTGAGGCTTCGAAAAAGACACCGCAGCCTGAGCTGCATATACGTGCAGAACGTACTACTCAATATGAAAAAATTGTAGAAATAATGGCTGCCGCACAGTCTGGCGGGTTGAGTAAAATCGGATTTATAACTGATCCGAAAAATAAATAATGGGCGGTAATGATGCGTATGAAAGTGGGTGTGTTGGGCTAATTTAATGATGCGACAAGCCATTTGGTATTTATCTAGCCTAATTTCGCATAAAAATGGCGAAAATGTGGGGTGTCGTATTAACCAGATTGATCACTTGATCGCAGCTATTACTGATCCCTGTATGTCAAACTACATGATTTATTGATGCAGTGCAGATGATCCCCCCTTGATTTCGACCACAGCGCCACTACCACCTATGGACAGCAGGCGCTTTTTTTACAGCGACCGTACGGTCACTATTACTAAGCTTTTGCTGGTGTTTAAAGTTCACCTCGGTACCTTAGTGACCGCCGTGCTGCGTCCGGGCAAATCTTTGGCTGGTGCCGAAAATGCCATGTAGTTTGATGAAGAACGTTCGCAGACACTCCGCTCTGCATCGCTCGTGGGTAGGTGGAGAATTAGATCAAGCGGTTATCGCAGATCAGCCATGAAACGATCTACCGGTAATCACCATATGGTCAAGCGTGATAATGAGATCTGTGTCAGCATTTTGAAGCCAGAAATCACGCCGTAAGCGCTATGCAAGCTGGCAAGAGCGGCGAGGCATATGATCAGAGCTTAGCACGGTAAACATTCGAAATCGTTGATCAAAAGGTGTGCATGGATGATTGGGGCTTGCCATGTGATCACACAAATAAAATTATTCACACCCTTACCAAAATATAAATATAATCAATACGGCCCTGCCGCACGTTAAGCATTTTAGAAGTTTTCCGTAGTTTGTTTATGTGTGCGGGTGTCTCACTTTTTTACTTTAATTAATATATATATATGCCTTGTATTACATTGCCAGATGGCTCGCAACGCAGTTTCGCGCAACCCGTTACCGTCGCTGAAGTTGCGCAAAGTATAGGCGCAGGCTTGGCGCGTGCGGCGCTGGCCGGTAAGGTTGATGGGCATCTGGTTGACACTTCACACCTTATTGTCTCTGATGCAGCTTTGTCCATCATCACCGATAAGGACGAGGATGGGTTGGAGATTATTCGCCATTCCACGGCCCATCTTTTGGCCTACGCAGTTAAGGAGTTATTTCCCGAGGCTCAAGTGACGATTGGCCCGGTGATTGAAAATGGGTTCTACTATGACTTTTCTTATGCACGTCCGTTTACCCCAGATGATTTGGTGGCGCTAGAAAAACGCATGGTGGAATTAGCTAGGCGCGATATTCCGGTAACGCGCAAAGAGCTGCCACGCGACGAAGCGGTAGCCTATTTCAAAAGCATAGGGGAGTATTATAAGGCGGAGATTATCGAATCTATTCCCGTCGAGCAGGCTGTGTCACTTTACACTGAAGGTGATTTCACCGATCTGTGCCGTGGCCCGCATGTACCGTCCACTGGCAAGCTTAAGGTGTTCAAGTTGATGAGTGTGGCTGGCGCTTACTGGCGCGGCGATCAACGTAATGCCATGTTGCAGCGTATTTATGGTACTGCCTGGGCTAAGAAAGAAGATCTTGATGCCTATCTACACCGCTTGGAAGAGGCGGAGAAACGTGATCATCGAAAACTTGCCAAGCAGCTTAATTTGTTTCACATGCAAGACGATGCGCCCGGCATGGTGTTTTGGCATCCGAATGGTTGGGTCATCTGGCAGGTAGTCGAGAGCTACATGCGCGGCAAGTTCCGCGAGTATGGTTATCAGGAAGTTCGCACTCCCACCATGATGGATCGTACGCTTTGGGAGAAATCTGGGCATTGGGAAAATTATCACGACAATATGTTTACTACTCATTCAGAGGCGCGGGACTTTGCGGTGAAGCCGATGAATTGTCCGGGGCACGTACAGATTTTTAATTACGGCCTGCGCAGTTATCGCGAGTTACCCCTGCGTCTGGCCGAATTTGGATCCTGTCATCGTAATGAGCCGTCCGGTTCTCTACATGGCTTGATGCGAGTGCGCGGCTTTACCCAGGATGATGCACATGTTTTCTGTACCGAACGTCAGATCGAAAGTGAAGTAGCGGATTTCATCGTGATGTTGCAAAAGGTGTACGCAGATTTTGGTTTCAATGATGTTTTGGTAAAACTTTCTACTCGCCCAGAGAAACGTGTTGGTTCCGATGAAACTTGGGATAAGGCGGAGGCGGCACTGGCTGCGGCATTACGTCAGAATGACCTGGAATATGAATTACAGCCCGGTGAGGGGGCATTCTATGGGCCGAAAATAGAATTCTCTTTGAAAGACACATTGGGTCGTGTGTGGCAATGCGGCACCATCCAGTTGGATTTTAACCTGCCGGTACGCTTGGGCGCGGAATATGTGGACGAGGACAATACGCGTAAAGCGCCGGTGATGCTGCACCGCGCTATTCTTGGTTCGTTAGAGCGTTTTATGGGAATTCTTATCGAACATCACGCTGGAGCTTTCCCGCTGTGGTTGTCGCCAGTGCAGATGGCAGTGGTGAATATCTCGCAGGTACATGATAGTTATGCTACTCAAGTGGCAGAAACTTTGCGAGCAGCTGGGTTTCGTGTGGGCTTGGATTTGCGTAATGAGAAAATTACCTATAAAATACGAGAATATAGCTTACAAAAATTACCTTATATACTGATAGTAGGTGATAAGGAAATGGCTGCTGGCTTGGTTGCCCTGCGGACCCGAAAAGGTGATGATCTTGGGCAGATGTCAATGGCGGTGTTATTGCAACACCTACAGTTGGAACTGCAAGCGGGTAGTACGGTTTAATTTTTTGATGGAGAAACTGCAATAGCTCAGGATAAAGAACAACGCCTCAACGAGCAAATAACAGCGCCTCAGGTGCGGCTTGTTGGTGTAGAAGGGGAGCCACTTGGTGTTGTGGCAGTTGCGGAAGCGTTACGTTTGGCTGAAGAGGCTGATTTAGATCTGGTGGAAGTTGCGCCAATGGCGGAGCCGCCGGTTTGTCGTATCATGGATATTGGCAAGTTTAAGTATGCTGAGAGCAAAAAGCAGCATGAGGCTAAGCTTAAACAAAAGCAGATTCAGATAAAGGAAGTCAAGTTCAGGCCTGGTACGGATGATGGTGATTACAACATTAAGTTGCGTAACCTGATTCGATTTCTAGGGGAAGGTGATAAGACCAAAATTACGTTACGTTTTCGTGGGCGTGAGATCGCACATCAGAATATTGGCATGCAAATGATAGAGCGGGTTATGGCTGATCTTGGAGAGTATGGTACCGTTGAACAGTATCCTAAAATGGAAGGTCGTCAGATGGTAATGGTACTGGCACCGAAGAAAAAATAATTTATGAGGTAAACCTCCGGTCATGCCGAGGTGATTTTTTGATACTGCTCGGGTTAAGGGACTGGTCAGAGCAGATTAGTAGTAAACAGTCCCGGATAAGTGATTCCAGGTTTTAAAGAGTTCCTACCAGGAGCCTCCTGATGTCATCAAATAAAGGAGTAGTTATGCCTAAAATGAAAACAAAAAGTGGTGCTGCAAAGCGCTTCAAAGTGCGTGCAGGCGGCAGTATCAAGCGCGCACAAGCATTCAAACGCCACATCCTGACCAAAAAGACCACCAAGAGTAAGCGTCAATTGCGTGGTATCACTGAAGTTCACGCAAGCAACACGGCGTCTATTCGCGCCATGATGCCCTACGCATAAGAGTAGAACATGCCAAGAGTTAAACGTGGTGTAACGGCGCGAGCGCGCCATAAGAAAGTTTTAGATCTGGCCAAGGGGTTACCGTGGCCGCCGTAAAAACGTCTATCGTATTGCCAAAGAAGCAGTAATGAAGGCTGGTCAATACGCCTACCGTGATCGTCGGCAACGCAAGCGCCAGTTCCGCACATTGTGGATTGCACGTATCAATGCAGCGGCACGTGAGCAAGGATTGAGCTACAGCGTTTTCATGAACGGCCTCAAGAAAGCTGCGATTAGCATCGACCGTAAGGTATTGGCGGATATTGCCGTATTTGATAAGCTTGCCTTTATACAAATTGTCGGACAGGCCAAAGCCAGCCTCGGCGTTTAAGCTCAAGCTACACTACATTAAAGAGGCGTTCGGCGCCTCTTTTTTGTTTTTTATAAAGCCGTTCAAATTATGTTATTGATTAGCAATTAACTTTTTTGAGCGACTTTAGGGGATTTGCGATCTCGGCCCAATTATGTCACTAACCGCTCTATCTCCCCTTTCAAAGGGGATACTTAATAAATACCAGTCATGCAAGAACTTGAGAAAATTCTCGACGAAGCACTGAAACAGTTTGCTGCGATTGAACAGGCAGCGGAATTGGAGCAAGTCAAGGCGCGCTATCTGGGTAAAGAAGGCCGTTTGACTGTGTTGTTGAAAGGTCTTGGCAAACTGTCCGCCGAAGAGCGTCCAGCAGCGGGGGTGCGGATCAATCAAGTTAAGCAAAGCATCGAGAGTGCCTTGCAGCAAAGACGCGAGGCCCTACAGCATAGCCAGTTACAACTTAAGCTTAAGGCGGAGGCGCTGGATGTCACTCTGCCGGGCAGAGGGATAGGTTGTGGCGGGTTGCATCCGATTACGCGCACACTGGAGCGCATCGAGACGTTGTTTCATTCAATCGGTTATGCCGTGGCGGAAGGCCCGGAGATCGAAAGCGATTTTTACAATTTTACCGCGCTGAATATCCCGGAAGACCATCCGGCGCGTGCCATGCACGACACTTTCTACATCGACGAGCAGCACGTGTTGCGCACGCATACCTCACCGATTCAGATCCGCTACATGCAGGAGCATGTGGAGAAACATCAACATCAACTGACCATGCCGGACATACGCATCATTGCGCCGGGACGCGTCTATCGTGTGGATTCCGATGCTACCCATTCGCCGATGTTTCATCAGGTTGAAGGATTGTGGATAGGCGAGCACGTGAGCTTCGCTGACCTCAAGGGTGTGATTGCCGACTTCTTGCAGAACTATTTTGAGACATTAAACATGCAAGTACGTTTCCGTCCCTCGTTCTTCCCGTTCACAGAACCCTCGGCTGAAATGGATATGAGCTGGAATGGCGGCTGGTTAGAGATCGGCGGCTGCGGAATGGTGCATCCGAACGTACTGAAGCACATCGGTATCGACAGTGAGAAATATATCGGCTGTGCTTTCGGTATGGGCGTGGAGCGCTTGGCCATGCTGCGCTACGGCGTGAATGACCTCAGGCTGTTCTTCGAAAATGACCTGCAATTCCTCAAACAGTTTAATTAACTATGCAATTTTCCGAATCCTGGCTGCGCTCATTCGTCAACCCATCGCTTTCCAGTGATGAGCTAGCGCACCTGTTGACAATGGCTGGGTTGGAAGTGGAGGCGATGAATGCGGTTGCGCCAGCTTTCGACAAGGTAGTCGTCGCACAGGTGTTGACCATGGATAAGCATGCTGATGCTGACCGCCTAAATGTGTTGACCGTGGACATAGGTCAAGCCGAGCCATTGAGTATCGTGTGCGGCGCGCAGAACGTCAGTGTCGGCATGAAAGCGCCTTGCGCGCTGGTCGGAGCGAAGCTGTCGGGCATCGAGATCAAGCAGGCCAAGGTGCGCGGCGTCGCATCGTTTGGCATGATGTGCTCGGAAAAGGAGCTCGGTTTGGCGGAAGAGAGCCAGGGTCTAATGGAGTTAGCTGTTGATGCAGTAGTTGGGCAGAGCATACGCGAACACCTCGATCTTGACGATCATCAGATCACGCTCAAGTTGACGCCAAATCGTAGCGATTGTCTGTCGTTGTATGGCATCGCGCGCGAAGTTTCTGCCTTGACGGGCTCACCGTTACAAGCCTTGTCCCAAGCAGATTTCAAACAAGGCTGCGACCGTAGCTGTAAGGTCCGGGTGGCTGCATCAGCCGCTTGCCCACGCTATGCGGGACGCGTGATTGCCGGAGTAAATGCGACGTCAGCCACGCCAGCATGGATGGTGCAGCGTCTGGAGCGCTGCGGCTTGCGCAGCATCAGTGCGCTGGTGGACGTAACCAATTACGTATTGCTTGAGTTGGGTCAGCCGTTGCATGCTTTTGACCTGAACAAATTGAACGGCGACATTGAAGTGCGTTTCGCCCGTGCAGGGGAAAGCTTGAAGCTGCTCAATGAGCAAGTTGTGAACCTGCAAGAAGACATGCTGGTAATCGCCGATGATATGCAGCCGATCGCATTGGCAGGCGTGATGGGCGGGGCGGAAAGTGCTGTGGACGACGCGACCACGGATATCTTTCTGGAGAGCGCGTTCTTCGCACCCGGAGTGATTGTCGGCAAGTCGCGCCGCTTGGGTTTTGGCTCTGATTCTTCTTTTCGTTTCGAGCGCGGTGTGGATTTTGCAGCTACTAAGGAAGCATTAGACAGGGCCACGCAATTGATTCTTGATATTTGCGGCGGACAAGCTGGTGTGGTGAGTGAGGTGCTGGGTGAATTGCCCGCTCGCAATCCGGTGAAATTACGTTTGCCACGAATCGAGCGCGTGTTGGGTGTGTCACTGGAAGGGCAAGAGATTGCGCAAATGCTGCTGCGCCTGGGCATGATTGCTCAGCAAAAAGGCGACGAATTCAGTGTCACACCGCCCAGCTACCGTTTCGATATCACCATTGAGGAAGATCTAATCGAGGAAGTCGCACGCGTACATGGTTACGAGCAAATACAAGCTGTGCCGCCGCAAGCGCGCATGACCATGTTGCCGCTGGCCGAGGGGCAGCGCCCCTTGGCCAAGCTGCGCCAAGCGCTGGTGCTGCGCGACTACCAGGAAGCAATAACCTACGCCTTTGTGGACGCGGAGTGGGAGTGCGACCTAAGCGGCAATGCCGAACCGGTCACGTTGAAGAATCCAATTGCCAGCCAGATGAGCGTGATGCGCAGCAGTTTGCTCGGTGGGCTGCTCGCTGTTTTGCGATCAAACCTTGCACGCAAGGAGCCGCGTGTTCGTCTGTTCGAAATAGGTGCTTGTTTTGCCGCCGAGCCGGGTAGTTATGCACAGCACGAACGCGTGACCGGATTGGTCTACGGTACGGCGCTGCCGGAACAGTGGGGTGTGGCTGCGCGTAGCGTGGATTTTTATGATGTAAAGGCGGATTTAGAAGCGTTGTTTGCTCCGGCACTATTAAGTTTTTCGGCGTCGCCGCACCCTGCTTCCCACCCGGGACGTTCGGCACAAGTCTTGCTGCATGGGCAAGTGGTGGGTTGGATAGGAGAGTTGCATCCGAAGTGGTTGCAGCAGTATGGAATTCCGCAGACAGTAGTGTGGTTTGAGGTTGAGCTGGATGCCTTGATATCAGCCGATGTACCACATGCCAGCGAGATCCAAGTTTCCGCGGGTACGTCGGGATCTTGCCGTAGTCGTGGATGAAAGTGTAACAGCCCAATCTTTATTGGATGCCATGCTAGGTAGCAATACCTCGTATGTGGCAGAAATCGCGCTGTTTGATCTGTATCGTGGTAAAGGTGTGGGGGACGGAAAAAAAAGCCTTGCTTTCCGTGTGTTATTGCAAGATACTCAAAAACATTAATTGATAGTGAAATTGAACAAAGTATTGTGCGCTTGGCCGCTGTTTTGCAACAGCATGGTGCGCAGTTACGTATATAAGGGGTGATCAATGACATTAACCAAAGCAGAGCTCGCGGATTTACTGTTTGAAAAAGTTGGCTTGAATAAGCGTGAAGCTAAGGATATGGTTGAGTCTTATTTCGAAGAAATTCGTGCTCAACTTGAACATGGTGAAAGTGTCAAGCTATCAGGCTTTGGCAATTTTCAGCTACGTGATAAGCCCCAGCGTCCTGGGCGCAATCCAAAGACAGGCGAAGATATCCCTATAACAGCGCGCCGTGTAGTGACTTTTCATCCTAGCCAGAAACTCAAGAGCATGGTAGAGATCAATTATCATGGAAAACCACAAGCTTAATGCCGTCCTGCCATCAATCCCGGCTAAGCGGTATTTCACTATTGGCGAAGTAAGTGACTTATGCGGGGTGAAGGCGCATGTATTGCGTTATTGGGAGCAGGAGTTTACCCAGCTTAAACCAGTTAAACGGGGTGGTAATCGGCGCTATTATCAGCATCATGAAGTTTTACTCATCCGTCGTATCAGGCAGTTGCTGTATGAAGAGGGTTTTACTATCAGTGGAGCTCGTGGTCGCCTGAGTGATTTTGTTGGACAGCGAATAGAAAATCAGCCGCAATTGCTTCAGTCATCCCCTAACTTGTCCGAATTACGTCGTGAAATTAGCGAAATTATTGCCCTGCTAGAGTAGTACAGAGTCCCTTGATTTTAGACCATCACTATAGATGGTAATCTGCTGTAACCAAAAAACTACGAGTGAGGTCGGTTGTCAATAATGGGCGTCAACGGGTTCGCGCCGCCAATCTATTTTCATATTGAGTAGTCCCCTTTATGGGGCGTTACTGTAGCCCTTCCTCTATCCAGCAGCTAATCGTAAGGTAAGAAATGGGTCAATACCATGAATTTGCGCCAGATCAGTCCAAGCCAATGGGTACATGGCCGAGTGCATATTGAAGGCCACATCGCTTGTTTGGCTGCTTGGTAGGGTGACGTGTTTTGAAAAGTGGCGCCGCTGGCATGGGTTGATTCGTATTAAGCATTGTAACGAATATCGCGCATTGCAGCCGTCACTTCAGGATTTCGCTCCCCCGCCCCAAATACTCTTTTTGCCAAGTATGGCACGCGTTTCGCGTGCATTGGTAAGAATGACATTAATGCCGTGCGACTCAAGTGCTTCATACGCCACAAACCCAGTAAATACCTGTGGATTCTATTGTGGCAGTCTCGATGTCAGTTTCGATTAGCCAATCTGCTATTCGTTTCACGTTTAATAAAACGTGGGTCTATTTTGCTCAGCCTATCTCATTTTCGATGGGGTAATATAAATTGAATAATTTTAAAAATTATGGTTGATTGCTTATCGTTATGTAGTAATATACATTTTGATGGCCGTTTCGAAATAAAGTGGATGCATACGTTGTGGCGGCGGGTTAGTCTGACTGAAGTAGGGTACGTCTGGAAGTTTAATTGGGTTGCTGCAGAGCACTATAAACCCAATTATTTGCGGTACTCGATGAAAAAGCGTTGGATGATTTTGATTAAGGAAAATTTTAAGATGAAAACAAGTGCACGTAATACGTTGAAAGGTATTGTTGTAACAGTTATTGATGGAGTAGTTAATTCGGAAGTGACACTTAGGTTAGAAAGTGGTGTAACGGTGTACGCTATTGTAACAATTGAAAGTGCACGGTTACTGGGCCTTGTGCCAGGTAAAACTGCATACGCGTTAATCAAGTCATCATGGGTGATTTTGACATCAGCGGATGAGGAGATCATAACGTCGGCGCGTAATCGGCTGTGTGGGGTGGTCAGCCGAATAGAGAAAGGAGCTGTAAATACCGAAGTGGCTTGATTTCGGCAATGACAATACGCTTGTTGCGATTATCACCAATGAATCGCAAAACTTACTTAACTTCTCGATTGGTAGCGCGGCGTGTGCGCTTATTAAGGCTTCGCATGTGATACTTGCTGTCGAAGAATAAAGAAAGTTACCAAAATAACCGCAGTCCATGCGGTTATTTAATAATAATCGTTATATAGTTGTGTATATTTTGATTCGGAATTATTTACCTAAGGACAAATTTGTGAACAAAATTTTAAATTTTCCATTAGACGGGATTGTTAATAAATTTGCCTATTTTAAGAAGGTTGTAAGCCTAATAGGGCTAGTTTTTCTCAAGATTAAAAGATCTGAATCGACGGTAAAAGCCGGTATTCTGGCTAGTAGCTTGTTAGTGGCATCCCCCTATTCTGCGGCGCAGGAAAATACGCAGTTAAAACCGCAAATGAAAGAATCGGGCCAGGAAATACCAACAATAGAGCAATCGCAGGTAATAGCCCAAGCAGATACCTCCTTGCAAGTAAAAAAAACAACTAAACCTGAAGCATCAGAAGTTAAGGCTCCGGCTAAGACCCCTAGTTATTATGTTCAATTCCGTAGTTCTGGGTTAGCCATTCAAACTGAACCCCCGCGCTATGTTAAGCAAGCTAACAAAACATGGCTTAAAGATATTGACGGTTGGGAAAATGTAAATTGGTTGGACGTGGGTGTGGAATCTCGACTTCGCTATGAATATAATGAAAATGACTTTCGTAAAACCACAGATAAAGTGGACGAACCATTTTCATTACGGACACGTCTTTTTGCTGCCGTAAAAAACAAGTTCGACCCATTACGCGCCACCTTTGAATTTCAGGATTCCCGGCGCTATAACTACCAATATCCTTCCACTAATTTAGAAGTTAATAAAAGAGAATTTATTCAAGGCTATGGGGAATTATATTTCAAGGATGCGTTGGGTGGATCGTTGTAACGACAGGCCGCTCGGTCTGCGAGCGGGGCGTATGGCTTTGAGTTAACAGATAAACGCTTGATTGCACGAAATGAATATCGTAATACCACGAATAATTTTCAAGGTTACCGTGCAGTTTTAGGCCAGCTAAACAGTGACTGGCAAGGAACCCTCTTTGCCTTTAATCCAATAATTCGCTTTATGGAGCAAGCAGACATAGCCAATGAAGCGCAGCGGTTCTATGGGGCTGCGTTTGACATCCGCAAATGGTCAAATGTGGTTACGCTGCAACCTTATTACTACTTGCTGCAACAAAATGGCAGTAAGCTAAAATATACTTCGACGGGCGCGCCTGCCACCGCAGCCGACAAAAAAGATCGTAACATTAACACTGGGGGCTTGCGTGCATATGGGATAGTAAGCAATACCGGCATCGATTGGGACTTGAGCTATATCAAGCAATGGGGTGATGATGGAGGACAGGTTCACGATGCCTATGATTATGACGTGGAAGCAGGCTATACCTTTGCACATGCATGGAAACCCCGTGTCATGGCCTATCGAGGCTATGCCAGCGGCGATAAAAATCCAAATGACAGTACCAGTCAACGTTTCGAGCGTTTATTCGGGTTTTTCAGACCGTTGTCTCATAGTAATTTGATCGTTATGGAAAATTTCCAGGCGAATAAGCTTCGCGGGGAATTCAACCCTACCGTCAGCTTAAAAGTTGATTTTGGCTATAGCTGGTACAAACTAGCTAGCGCCACGGATCGTTGGACTGTGCCCAACTTACGCGACACAACAGGAAAAAGTGGCAAGGACATCGGTCAAGAGATTGATGTTCGTGCGCAATTTCCAGTCACTAAATACTTATCGATGGTTATAGGCTATTCCTACTTCATGGCGGGAGATTTTGCCAAAGCGACGTCCCAGAAAGTGACGCCTGGGCGAGGTGAAGACTCACACCTGGTTTGGATAGACGCTACTGTAGTCGCATTTTAATTCCAACCAATGAAAAGGAATTTTACTATGATTAAAATTTTTCACACCCTTATTATCGCGGTAGCATTCGCGTTTGGATCCAGTATCGCCATAGCGGAAACCATCACGATCGTCGCCGCTTCCAGTATAAAATTTGCCATGGCCGATATCGTGAGTAAATTTAATGCCGAAAACCGTAATGACGTGGTGAAGGTTATGTATGGCTCCTCAGGAAAATTTACTATGCAAATTCAGAATGGCGCGCCTTTTGATATGTTGTTCGCGGCCGACGTTGATTTTCCACAGATGTTGAATAAAAAAGGGCTAACGAGCGCCGATCCTGGAAGTTTATGCGATTGGCCGTCTGGTAATTTGGTCTGCAACGACTGATGCCACTAAGCTGACGCTGCAAAAACTGTCTGAATCGGCCATTCATAAAGTGGCCATCGCTAATCCTGAATTTGCACCTTATGGTATGCGTGCCAAGGAAGCTCTAAAATCGGCCGGGATGTGGGAAAAACTACAGGGCAAGCTTGTCTTTGGCGAAAATATCGAACATACCGCACAGATGGTAAGTACCGGGGCAGCCGATGCCGGTATTATTGCCCTTTCGCTGGCGCTTAACCCCGCAATGTCTAAACGAGGAGGGTATAGCTTGATTGATGATGGTCTTCATGAGCCGTTGGCACAAGCATTTGTAATAACCAAGCGAGCGAAGGACAGCGTGCTTGCGCGGCGATTTGCGGCTTACGTCCAGACGTCAGAGTCGCGCAAAATCATGGAAAGCTATGGCTTTGCGCTACCCCAAAAACATCACTCTTCGGCAAGATAGATTTTGGAGTCCTTCAGACAAAGCTTGAGTTTGACCGCAGAGGACTGGACAGCGATCTGGCTCACGATACAGCTTTGTTTGTGTACCACATTAATTTTGATGGTGGTTGCTACGCCTTTGGCTTGGTGGTTAACTAGCGGGCGTTCTATCTACCGGACTGCCGTGCAGGCTGTAGTTGCATTGCCGCTGGTGTTGCCGCCCACCGTGCTTGGGTTTTATCTTTTGATTGCGCTTGGCCCGCGCGGCTTCATCGGCGGAACGTTAGAGGATATCGGGCTACATCATCTCGCCTTTACTTTTGAGGGGATATTGATCGGTTCAGTGTTGTATTCCTTGCCGTTTGCCGTGCAACCCTTAGAGCAAGCATTTGCCAACTTGGGGCGACGCCCGATTGAAGTTGCCGCTTCGCTTGGGGCTGGCGTGATTGATCGCTTCATTAGTGTAGTTTTACCGATGACAAAAAGTGGCTTCATCGTTGCCATGACGCTTACTTTCGCTCACACGATGGGTGAGTTTGGGGTAGTTCTGATGGTGGGTGGTAATATTCCGGGGGTTACCCACGTATTATCAACCACTATCTATGGCTGCTACTGAAGGTATGCAGTATGCCGCTGCAGGAAGACTTAGTTTGATGTTGTTGATTTTGCGTTTATCGTGCTTTTGTGGTGTACTGGTTTAATCGAGGTTTTGAGATGGTAAAACCATGACTTTGTCAGTACGCGCCCGAATTACTCACCCAAACTTTATTTTTGATGTTGATGTTGATTGGCCTGCAGAGGGTGTCACTGTTCTGTTTGGACGTTCTGGCTCAGGCAAGACGACATTGCTGCGACTGATTGCCGGTTTGGAGCGCCAGAGTGGCGCACGCGTGAGTTTCCGTAACGAAATTTGGCTGAATGGACGTTGCTGGGTACCGCTGCATCGGCGGCGGATCGCTATGGTTTTTCAAGAGGCAAGTTTGTTGCCGCATCTGTCTGTACGCGAAAATCTCCTCTATGGTTACAAGCGCACACCGATTGCTGAGCGTAAACTCCATTTAGATGAGGTCGTTCGTATGTTGGCCATCGAAAACCTGATCGAACGTAACGTTAATCAACTTTCCGGTGGGGAACGTCAGCGTGTTGCCTTGGGCCGTGCGTTGTTGACAAGTCCGCGCCTGTTATTGATGGATGAACCACTTTCGGCGCTTGACACGCAGACCAAGCGTGACATCCTTCCCTATTTCGAACGCTTGGTAATAGAAGCGGACGTGCCGATTGTGTATGTTACCCATGCGCCAGCCGAAGTAGAGCGTCTTGCAGATCGCGTGGTGTTTCTGCGGGATGGGCACATTGATCGTGTCGAAACGCTTAAACACGCCTTATCACGATCGGACTCTCCGCTATTTAACGACGAAGGCGTGGTGTCGGTCATTGAGGGTCAGTTAGGGCTAAAAAAAGAACATGGGTTAACTTCTTTTCATGTTGGCGAAGACTGTTTTTGGCTGAGCAACCCTATTTATTCGGATAGCGTTGGTAGACCGCAACGTTTGCGTATTCTTGCGAAGGATGTCGGTATTGTGCTCACTAAGCCGGAGAACACAAGTTTGTTGAATATCTTGCCGGTGACAATACAGTGTATAGAGCACGCCCGCGAAGGGCATGTTTTACTCGGATTACGGTTAATACTCATCAACAGTTATAACAAGATGGCGGCAACCACTTTGCGGTCTTCTCCCATTAAGATGTTGTAAGTGCGGCAGGCGGCGGGGGTATCCATACTTTCCACGCCAATGCTGGCCGCAGTTAATTGCTGATATAGGCGTGGATGCGGAAAGCGCTGCCGCGTGCCTGTTCCGAGCAGCACAATTTCTGGCTTCATGGCTAAAAGATAGACAAAATGCGATTCATTTAATGCATCGAAACCTTGCGGCTGCCAATCTGTGAATACCTGTTCCGGCGTAACCACTATGGAATGCTTAAAGCACTGGTCGCTGACCGTGACATAGCCAGTGCCGTGGGCAGTGAAAATATTTTGGTTTGTGCGGGTGTTGAGATGCAGTTTCACGCGAGTTCTCCATTTGCTGACCCAGGCGCGCTCGGTTAGAATCACGCCCTTTTGCAGTCAGTAATTTCAAGGGCAATAAGTGTATTTATGACATTTTTTGTTCGTGTCAAATTCTACCACCCAGCGGATTGATGTCACAGTTTTGAAGCAATAAGATTGAGAGAGCCAATTGAAACAACCTGATAGTACAGATATGGAAATGGTGCCCCTTGTATTGAAATCCACCAAGCTAACCAGTGTCTGTTATGACATTCGCGGCCCCGTAATGACGCGGGCTAAGCAAATGGAAGAGGACGGCCATCGTATTATAAAACTGAATATTGGCAATTTAGCTTCATTTGGCTTTGAAGCGCCAGAAGAAATTCAGCAGGACGTAATACATAATCTGCCCAATTCTTCCGGCTATTCTGATTCAAAAGGACTGTTTGCCGCGCGCAAAGCCATCATGCATTACGCTCAGCAAAAAAATATTGCCGGAGTCGGGTTGGAGGATATTTTTATTGGCAATGGCGCATCCGAATTGATTGTAATGTCCATGCAGGGACTACTTAATACGGGAGACGAAGTGCTGGTGCCAGCACCGGATTATCCGCTGTGGACGGCGGCGGTCACCTTGGCAGGCGGCACACCACGCCACTATTTATGCGATGAACAAGCTGATTGGTTGCCGGACGTGGCTGACATCAGCAGCAAAATTACACCTAACACGCGCGCCATCGTGTTGATCAACCCGAATAATCCCACTGGTACGATATACCCGGATTCGTTGTTGCAAGAGATTATTGAAATCGCACGCAAAAACAGACTCATTGTGTTCGCCGATGAGATTTATGACAAAGTGCTCTATGACGGCGTGAGCCATACCTCAATTGCTTCGCTGGCGGATGATGTACTGTTTGTTACGTTTAATGGCCTGTCCAAGAATTATCGCGCTTGTGGCTATCGTGCCGGTTGGATGATTGTGTCGGGCAGAAAGAAGCACGCGCAGGATTATATTGATGGCCTAGGCATTCTCGCTTCGATGCGGCTGTGTTCAAACGTGCCAGGGCAATTTGCCATCCAGACTGCGCTGGGAGGTTATCAGAGTATCAATGATCTGGTCGCGCCTTCCGGGCGGCTGTAAGCAGCGGGATCTTGCACATCAATTGCTTACCGCTATTCCGGGTGTGTCATGCGTCAAGCCGAAAGCCGCGCTATATATGTTTCCGCGCCTGGACCAGAAGATGTACCCGATCAATGACGATCAGAAGTTTATCCTTGAATTGCTGGAAACGGAGAAAGTGTTAGTGGTTCAGGGTACGGGTTTTAACTGGCCGAATCCCGATCACTTCCGCGTGGTGTTCCTGCCTAATGCTGACGATTTAGTCGAAGCGATTGGCCGAATTGCACGTTTTCTGGAGTATTACCGCAAACGTTATGGGAAGAAATAAAGGGTCTAAATGTGCCTTAACTTTTCCCAATCCCGATTGACAAGGAGCCGAGAGGGAGTGAATAAACGAATTGAATTTTGGAGTAGAAAATAATGAAGCCAATGAACGTAGGTCTACTGGGTATAGGCACCGTAGGTGCGGGCACATTTACTGTGTTGTCACGCAATGCAGAAGAAATTTCCCGCCGTGCGGGCCGTCCTATACGTATTGTTGTGGTGGCGGAAAAAGACGTGGTGCGTGCCAATGAAATTACACAGGGTACCTGTCGTGTAGTTGACGATGCATTCGCTGTGGTGAGCGATCCGGAAGTGGATATCGTTATTGAGCTAATCGGCGGCTGCGGTGTGGCCAAGGAATTGGTGCTTAAGGCGATAGCTAATGGTAAGCATGTAGTCACTGCAAACAAGGCGTTATTGGCTATGTATGGCAATGAAATATTTGCCGAGGCACAAAAGCAGGGTGTGATGGTTGCATTCGAAGCGGCAGTAGCGGGCGGTGTGCCGATTATCAAAGCGGTACGCGAGGGCCTGAGCGCCAATCGCATTGAATGGATTGCCGGGATTATTAACGGAACGACCAACTTTATCCTATCCGAGATGCGTGATAAGGGGCTGAGTTTTGATACTGTACTGAAAGAGGCGCAGCGTTTGGGTTACGCCGAGGCCGATCCGACCTTCGACATTGAAGGGGTGGATGCCGCGCACAAAATCACCATACTTTCTGCAATTGCATTCGGTATTCCGATGCAATTCGACAAGGCGTATATTGAAGGCATTTCCCAGCTTAATGCAAAGGACATAAAGTATGCCGAACAGCTCGGCTACCGCATTAAACTGCTCGGAATTACCAAACGCACCACGGCAGGTGTCGAGTTACGAGTGCATCCCACCTTGATTCCCGCCAAACGACTGATCGCCAACGTGGAAGGTGCAATGAACGCGGTGGTAGTGCAGGGCGACGCAGTCGGCGCGACGTTGTATTACGGCAAGGGCGCGGGTGCGGAACCAACGGCCAGTGCGGTGATTGCCGATCTGGTTGATGTGACGCGTATGCACACGGCCGACCCGGAACATCGAGTGCCGCATTTGGCATTCCAGCCGGATCAATTGGTCGACCTGCCTATTCTGCCCATAGCTGAGGTGCTGACTTGTTACTATCTGCGCCTGCGGGTGCATGATGAACCTGGTGTGCTGGCCGATATCACGCGCGTGCTGGCTGATGAGCAGATTTCGATTGATGCCTTGATTCAGAAAGAGCCGGGTGAGGGTGAAGACGAGACGGACTTGATTTTGCTTACCCATTTGACACGCGAAAAGCGCATCAATGCAGCTATTGCCAGACTTGAAAAATTGCC
Source organism: Nitrosomonadales bacterium (assembly GCA_016721605.1). Taxonomy (GTDB): domain Bacteria; phylum Pseudomonadota; class Gammaproteobacteria; order Burkholderiales; family Gallionellaceae; genus Nitrotoga. The sequence continues at coordinate 38,392 of JADKHS010000017.1, read as the reverse complement.
AGTAGTAGTGGGTAATGTGACGCGCATCCGTATGGAAGAATTGGGTAAATAAGGCATTCTGTCTCTACAATTTTTAAAAACTTACTCTCTACCCTCCCTTCTGCAAAAGGAATAGGGATTAAAAACGAAGCGAGCATAGCAATGAAATACATCTCTACACGCGGTAATTCACCCGCTAAAAATTTCACCGAAATCCTGCTCGGTGGGCTCGCGCCCGATGGCGGCCTGTACCTGCCGGAAGAATATCCACAAGTAACACGGGCTGATCTGGATCACTGGCGCAATCTGCCTTATGCTGATCTCGCTTATGCCGTGCTGTCCAAATTTGCAACGGATATTCCTGCAGACGACCTTAAAGCGATTGTTAGCAAGACCTATACCTCTGCCACGTATCACAACGCCCGCGCCGATTCTGACACCCAGCAAATTACCCCACTGCGTACGCTGGAGTCGGGAATGCATATTTTAGAATTATCCAACGGCCCGACCTTGTCGTTCAAAGACATGGCGATGCAATTGCTGGGCAATCTGTTCGAGTACGTGCTGGATAAACAGCACGAAGAGCTTAATATCCTTGGTGCTACTTCCGGTGACACTGGTTCAGCAGCGGAATACGCCATGCGCGGCAAGCGCGGCATCCGCGTGTTTATGTTGTCGCCGCACGGTAAAAGTCCGCTTTCCAGCGTGCGCAGATGTATTCGCTGCACGATGCCAATATCCACAACATCGCCGTACGCGGCACCTTTGACGATGCCCAGGACATCGTCAAGGCGGTGTCCAATGATCACGCCTTCAAGGCCAAATATAAAATCGGCACGGTCAATTCGATCAACTGGGCGCGCGTGTCGGCGCAGATCGTCTATTACTTCAAGGGCTACTTTGCCGCGACGCAATCCAACGATGAGAAGGTTGCATTTTCGGTGCCTTCTGGTAATTTCGGTAACATCTGCGCTGGCCACATTGCGCGCATGATGGGCTTGCCCATCGGCCAGCTTATCCTTGCCACTAACGAAAACGATGTATTGGATGAGTTCTTTAGAACCGGCATCTATCGCCCGCGCGCGACGGATCACACCTATCACACCAGCAGCCCGTCGATGGATATTTCCAAGGCATCCAACTTCGAACGCTTTATATTTGATCTGGTTGGGCGCGATGCAGCCAAGGTGCGCGAATTCTGGAGCAGCATTGATGCAGGAGGCGCGTTCGATATCAAGGGCACGCCCTATTGGCACGAGCTGTCTAAATTTGGTTTCGCTTCCGGCAAAAGTACGCACCTCGACCGCCTAAAGATCATCCGCGAACTGTGGGAAGACTACGACGTAATGGTCGATACCCATACTGCGGATGGGATCAAAGTTGGCCTCGAACAACGCCGCCCCAGCTTGCCGCTAATCTGCTTGGAAACTGCATTGCCAGCCAAGTTTGAAGACACCATCATCGAAGCGCTCGGACGCAATCCTGAGCGGCCTGCCGGGTTAGAGTGTATCGAGAAATTACCGCAATGCGTTGAAGTGATGGATGCAGATTTGGAAAAGCTTAAGGCGTACATCGTTGCCAAAATTTTGAATTAGAGCTCAAAAATGCCCAAGGTTTTATGATGAGTGCGGAGGCATGCTGCTGTTTTCATGACGTACCCTGTTGGCTGAATATAAAGAGGCTTTACCATCAAACAATTCATTAACAGGAAGTAGTTTCTCCGGCGGGCCAGCATCAAATTAATGGGTGGATGATACCGCCTCTTTCCAACTCAACCCACGGTGTGACTGCTTCAATTTCGCTTAAAAATCGATCCCGGCAGAGCCGGGTTTACTTCAGTGAATTTCAAACCTCAATGCAGTTAGAGAAACTCCGGCCAAACGCTTCGGCGGCGTTGAAAATATCCGTCATGGTATACAAACATGCATTTTATAAGAATGCTACCTATGACATCACTCATGTATGGGATGCCCATTCTTGATTTGGATGTTGCTTTTAACTATAACCACACCTTCGTTACCCCGAGCGATTTCAACAGCTTTTTCCTCTTCTGATAAAAGGTGGGCCGTACCGCTCAACCATACAACACCATTGTTATCCATATCAACTTTGATACTCTTGAATTTGCCCAAATGTCTGTCAGCGTTCAGTCTGGTTTTTATTTTATTTGCTATATCCGAGTCCTTAACTATTGTCATAGGATCTGGATGGTCTATTGTTGAATCGGCGGTAAAGCCCCTGATAGGTATCAGCAATATACCGGCCATAAAACAAATTGTCGTAATTTTGACTTTCATGACTTCCCTCCTTGATAAAAATACAGAGTTATTAAAGTAACACTTCTTTGATTAATTTTCAGTTCGCTAGCGCTCATAAAAATTTAAAAAAACGTCGAAGCCAAGGTATTTCTTAGGCCCTGGTAAAACTTCTTTCATATTGTTTTTTGCCAAAAGTTCGTATCCAATGATGCCATCTTTTCAAAAATATTTACCGCCTGCGAGGCAGAATATGAATAATCGAATCTCAAGAAATTTCCAAAATATTTTTCTAACGCTTATTGCAGTTTGCGGCAACGTCATTTGTTTACCTACGCTAGCATTTTCACAAAGCGACATCGGCATTGAATTTAAGGATAAAGGTCAAATCGTCAAGAGTCTGACTTTAAGCGATCTCGCTACTATCGCTCCAGCAGTTTCGTTAAAAATTTTTGAGATCCACGAGAAAAAAGACCGCGTCTACAAGGCTTATCCTGCCCGATCACTTTTTGACAACATATTTGGCAAAGAGTGGGGCAAAGCAGAGGAGGTCGTATTCATTTCAATGGATGGATATCAAGCGAGCGTACCAATCGCAAAATTTCTCTCTTATGATGCCTATTTCGCTTTTGCATACGACAGCGACTCACCATTTATGATGACCAACATACTACAAAATAACGAGGTAGTACAACTTGGGCCACTCTACTTAATCTGGGACAACAAAAAATCAAAAGGGTTGCTTGAGGATGGCGCGTCTGACATGCCTTACCAGGTGAAGAGTATCGAACTTACCGCATTTGCAACCCGCTTTCCGAATCTTTCCCCGCCAGCCAAGGCTTCCGCAGAAGTGCAGCGTGGTTTCTTGCACTTTCGTAAGTATTGCATGGCATGCCATATAATCAATGGTGAAGGCGGCGGCAAAGCACCTGAGCTCAATTACCCGACGAGTGTGGTCGAGTACATCAAGCCTAAGTATCTGACACGCTGGATCGAGAATCCATCGAGTATCCGACACAACACGCTGATGCCTGGACTTGCACAGGAGATCCCTAATCGAGCGAACGTCACAAAAGAAATTATCGCTTATCTCAAGGCAATGAGTGCAGTCAAACGTAGCCCAAAGCCTAAAGACATTCACTGATGTGCATGCCTGTTGCTATGAAATGGGCAAGGCAAATTCATTTGCTCGCCACAGAATGACAGTTTTTGTTGCTCCTCCCTGCCATTTTAAGGGACAATTTAATCTTTTTTCCCGTAACGTATTCACTTTTTGCAAGGAAGATGTTGGTATGTCCGAGATCGCCAAGATCTATCAGCTCACCCAAGTTCACACACAACCGCCATTACGATGGTACTTCGATCCAAAAATTTTGGAGATTGAGCAGCGCATGCTATTCGATAACGGCCCTGGCTATATCGGGCATGAACTGTTGGTTCCAGATATCGGCGATTACCATGTTTTAAATTGGATGGATAACGCTAAGATGTTGGTGCGTAATCAAAATGGAGTGGAATTACTTTCCAATATTTGTCGCCATCGTCAGGCCACCATGCTTGAAGGTCGTGGTAGCGCGAAAAATATTGTATGCCCCCTGCATCGTTGGACATACCAACTGGATGGCCAGCTGTTGGGTGCACCGCGCTTCCCGCAGAGTCCCTGTCGGCATCTCAATAAAACTCCGTTGCAACACTGGAATGGCTTACTGTTCGCAGGTAAACGAAATATTGCCAAGGATCTGGCGGATATCCCTGCGCTAAAGGAACTGGATTTTTCCAATTATCAACTGGATCGTGTAGAGATAGATGAATATGCTTTCAATTGGAAGACTTTCATTGAGGTATATCAGGAGGACTATCATGTTGCGCCGTTTCATCCCGGCTTGGGTAAATTCGTCAATTGCGATGATCTGCGCTGGGAATTTGGCGACTGGTACAGCGTGCAAACTGTAGGCATCAACCATGGCCTGCGCAAAGCCGGCAGTGCCGTCTACGGTAAATGGCAGGAACAGGTACTGCGTTATAACAATGGCACGCTACCTAAATACGGCGCGATCTGGCTGACCTATTACCCTAACATCATGGTTGAGTGGTACCCCAATACATTAGTGGTTAGTACTGTCATTCCGCGCGGGGTCGATGCCTGCACTAACATTATGGAGTTTTACTACCCTGAAGATATAGTGCTGTTCGAGCGCGATTTTGTCGAAGCAGAAAAGGCAGCCTACCGCGAAACTGCGCTTGAGGATGATACCATCTGCCTGAAAATGCATCAGGGACGCAAATGGCTGCACCAGCATGGGATCGAAGATGCTGGGCCGTATCAATCTCCGACCGAGGACGGCCTGCTGCATTTCCATGAGTTTCTGCGGCGCCAGCTTGATCCGCATTTGGGAGAATGATCATACTAATCGCCATCATAAAATTTTGCGCATTACCCTGCCCGTGCAGGCGGGACTTTAGTTTGGTTAAACGGCCATACTTTTTCCTGCGCGGGGTGAGTATTTTTTTTGGCAATCCGGTTCAATAATCTATTGAAATGGGTGCGCTATGGATGCTAGTTGCCGGATTCCTTTTCGGCTGCATGGGGGTGTTTGTCAAACTCGGTGCAGAATATTTTTCTCATATTGAATTAGTATTTTATCGCTCTTTCCTCGGGCTATTGATGATCTACGCCGTTATCCGCCAGCAAGGACTGTCGTTGTCGACCTGTCACTTAAAGCAGCATTTGTGGCGCGGCATTTCTGGCACCATCGCATTGATGTTGTATTTCTACTGTATTACCGTGTTGCCGCTGGCCACTGCAGTCACGCTAAATTACACCGCGCCGCTCTATCTTACTATTTTGACCATGTTAGCCTTTAAGGAACATTTTCGGCCTGCTCTTTCCAGCGCTATTCTGCTGGGGTTTTGTGGTGTGATATTGCTATTGCACCCCACGTTGGCCCAGGATCAACTTATCCCCGGTCTTATCGGGCTGATTTCTGGCCTCTTGGCTGGCATCGCCTACCTCAATGTCAAACAACTTGGGTTAAGGGGCGAACCAGAGTGGCGTGTGGTGTTCTATTTCAGCCTGATTGCCGCTATTGGCAGCGGCGTCGGTATGTTGCTTGGAACTATCCATCCGATCACCACGCTTGGTTTATTCATCTTGCTCGGACTCGGCAGCACGGCCACGCTAGCACAATTGGCCATGACCCGCGCTTACCGCACCGGGAAAACGTTGGTGGCAGGTAGTTTGTCCTACAGCACTGTGATATTCGCCAGCATATTTGGCATGATTTTGTGGGGCGAGACATTGCCACTGATGGGATGGATAGGCATAGGGTTTATCATTGCAGGCAGTGTGTTAAGCTTGAAACTGACGCCCAAGCATGGCGGCGCATAACTAACGAAGAAGAGACTTAACATGATTACAATCGAACAAACTCCCACCCTGCTTAATGTTGCTGTACTGGGCGAATTCACCTTGGCCGATTTTAAGCAATTCGAGGAACATGCACTCTACATGCTTAAATCACCCGGTATGGCCAATCTGTTGTTTGACCTACGTGACATGATCAACTACACGGTGGATGTAGCATGGGAGGAAATCAAATTTTTCAATCGCGAACACATGCATGATTTCAGCAGAATTGCCGTTATAACTGATGATCAATGGATCACATGGCAGGCTTGGCTATCGCGCATGTTCGTGGATGCCGATATACGCGTCTTTACCGATTATGAAGAAGCAAAAATTTGGGCGGCCGCAGCTTGATAAGTCCTTAATATGTTAAAATTATTTGATATAATTTATAGTTAATTTCCAGGAGATAGTGAATGCTTTCAGGTTTTATTGATTTGCCATGGTGGGGTTATATAGTTGTTGTACTGGCTTTCACCCATATTACCATCGCATCTGTTACCATTTTTTTGCACCGCCACCAGGCACATCGCGCCCTGGATTTGCATGCTATTCCTAGTCATTTTTTTCGCTTTTGGTTATGGCTAACTACCGCTATCGTCACAAAAGAGTGGGTTGCCATTCACCGCAAACACCATGCTAAATGTGAGACAGAGGATGATCCCCATAGCCCGGTTATTCTGGGAATCAAAAAAGTGCTATTGGAAGGGGCCGCTCTCTACCGCAAAGAGGCTGAGAACCAAGAAACACTAGCCAAATATGGCCACGGTACACCGAACGACTGGTTGGAAAACAATCTTTATAGTAAACGCAGCGAGCTTGGCATCACGTTGATGCTCATCATCGACATACTTTTGTTTGGCCCACTCGGCCTAACCATCTGGGCTGTGCAGATGGCATGGATACCTATTAATGCGGCTGGTATTGTCAACGGTATCGGACATTACTGGGGTTATCGCAACTTCCAGACGGCGGACGCTTCCACCAACATCGTGCCGTGGGGTATATTCATCGGCGGTGAAGAGCTACACAATAATCACCATGCTTATGCCTCTTCCGCGAAACTTTCAAACAAATGGTATGAGGTCGACATCGGTTGGCTCTACATTCGTGTCATAGCAGCGCTCGGTTTAGCACAAGTGAAGAGGCGTGCGCCACGGGTACGCCTGAACCAAACCAAGACTTCATGCGATATGGAGACCCTGCACGCCGTTATCGCTAACCGCTACGAAGTGACAGCCAGATATGCCCAATTACTGAAAAAAACTTACTCAATAGAGATAGCCCGGCTCAAACTACAAGCCTCAGATAAAATTGACGTGGCGCGTATAAAACATTGGCTGCACTTGGATGAGAACGTTTTGACCGAACAACAAAAAACAAAACTCAGCGTGGTGATTAAAGCCAGCGGCATCCTACGGACAACTTATACCTTACGCCAAGAGTTAGCTGTTATCTGGCAAAACTCTACTGCTACCAAGGAGCAATTAGTAAAACAATTGGAAGATTGGTGTCATCGGGCGGAAAACAGTGGGATTGTGGCATTACAGGAATTTTCCCAACGGTTGCGTTGCTACGCTTAGTATTTGTTAACCTAAACAAAAAACCCGCTTAAGCGGGTTTTTTTATGCGTTTGTGAACCTTTGTGAACCAAAGAGAATGGCTTACTTTAGCTTGGTTTCTTTGTACATCACATGTTTGCGCACCACTGGATCAAACTTCTTGATCTCAAGTTTTTCCGGCGTAGTACGCTTATTTTTGTCCGTTGTATAGAAATGACCAGTGCCGGCGCTGGATTCAAGCTTGATTTTTTCACGCATTTTTTGTTACTCCTTAAACGTTTTCGCCGCGTGCGCATTTCAAATAACACCGCATCGATACCATTTTTGTCAATGGTACGTAACCCGGCATTTGTCAGGCGCAAGGATACCCAGCGATTTTCAGTTTCAACCCACAAGCGGCGACGCTGCAAATTTGGCAGGAAACGACGCTTTGTTTTATTATTGGCGTGAGATACATTGTTTCCCACCATCGGGCGCTTCCCCGTTACTTGACAGACGCGAGCCATAGCTATTTCTCCAACTAGTTTACAAAAGAAGTGCGATTCTACTCTAAAACCCTCTCCCTGATCAACCTGCGGTTGTTTCATCAGGTTAGCGAAATAACGATACCCGCTTTCTCTGACGTTAAATTCTTCCTGAGTTATGGCAATTCAGCATTCCTATCTTTGTTCCCACTTATCTCCAGATTGGGTAAAGACTCCCCCTTCTTTGTTAATTCTACATGCGCCCAACCATGCGCGAAGGTGATATCGAGGTGTGCGCCTACAGGCAAAGCAGCGCTGTCCAAAATAATTGTACCGTGCATCACGTACCATACTGTAGCCGCGCGCCAGCACCTGTTGTGGATCGAGATGGTCGAGATGTTGCTGTAAGACGTCTAGGTGGGCATTGAAGCGTCCCAGTGTGCGTTGCATAACTTCCTGTAGGTGGTGAGTCAAAGCTATCTGTCGTGCGCCAAGCTGTTCAATATTTGGATATGCCGCACGTAAACGCTGCTGCAACGACTGCCAATGCCATTGTTGGCGTTGCAAAATATAGGTTAACACGGTCTGCAAGCGTTGCTGCAGATGGTTAAGATGCTGAGTTTGTTGCTGCATTCGCTGTGCGGGATGCACCAAGCGACGCTGCAAGTAGTCGAGCTGCTGCATTACACGTTCGAATTGGCGTTGCTTGCCGCGTGCTAATCGCTGTGCCAAATGAGATACGCGTTGTAACAACTCTTGCCGCTCCGGCACAACCAGTTGCGCTGCCGCTGTGGGTGTGGCAGCACGTTGATCAACAACAAAATCAGTGATGGTAAAATCAGTTTCGTGTCCAATACCGCTCACTATCAGAATGCGGCTGGCAAAGATGGCACGCGCTACAATCTCCTCGTTAAATGCCCATAAATCTTCGATACTGCCACCACCGCGACATAACATCAGCACGTCGCACTCCGCGCGCTCGTTAGCCAATCGAATGGCTTGCGCGATCTTTTGCGCCGCTTCCTCCCCCTGTACCGGTGTGGGATACAGCACGACAGAAATACTTGGCATACGCTTAGCCAAGGTAATCAACACATCGCGTAACGCTGCTGCCTGCGGTGAGGTGATAATGCCAATTTGTGCAGGGAAGAACGGCAGCGGCCGTTTTCGCGCAGCATCGAACAACCCCTCGGCTTCCAGTTTGCGTTTGAGGCGCTCGAACGCATCATACAGCGCGCCCAGTCCCGCTGGCCGCATCTGCTCCAGCGTCAATTGAAATTCACCACGAGCTTCATACAGCGTGGCCAGAGCCAATACCTCCACTTGCATGCCATTTTTTGGTAGCCAGTCAAGGTGCTGACTTTTGTGACGGAACATCACGCAGCGCACCTGCGCCTGCCCATCTTTCAGGGAAAAATACCAATGCTTGGAAGTAGCGCAGATAAAATTGGAAATTTCACCGCGCACCCATAACAGCGGCAAACTACTTTCCAATATCTGCTTGGTTGCCATGTTGAGTTCTTGCACACTGAAGATATGATTTTTTTTATCTTCAATTAATTTAAAGGTCATATTGGCATCCTTTAATAAAAAACCACTATTTTTGTGCATGAATTAAACATCATAGTCCCTTCACTTCAATGATGTTGCTAAGCATCTCAAAATAATCATGATATAAATATCAAAGGATATTCGGGTTAAAGTAACTGGAGAAATCTTGCTCAAACAAGTGCGACCAGATACAGTTCCGCTTTATTAATTTAAGCATATTTGGAGAAATTCAGTGTTTGTTATTGTAGAAATGGCTGGCTGGCCGATTTGGTTTTTGATAATCGCATCTTTGATTGCCGTCGGGATAATCTTAGAACGTTTGATGACCCTGCGCAGCAAAAAAATTGCACCTGCAGAGCTATTCAATGAAGTGGTTCAGGAACTTAAACAGCGTGGGGTCAGTGACGCCATGCTTTCCCGTTTAGAAGCAGAATCCCCGCTCGGCCGTATTTTCGCCGCAGGCCTTAAGAATATTAAAAGCCCATCCACAGTGATGAAAGAATCTGTTGAGGAGGCAGGGCGCGCTGCCGCACACGAGCTTGAACGTTTTCTTACCACCTTAGGCACAATCGCTTCAATAAGTCCGCTGTTAGGCTTGTTCGGCACGATGGTGGGAATGATTGAAATTTTCGGCGCACAAAATACTGCGGATAATGCCCCTGCCGCACTCGCCCATGGCATTTCGATAGCCTTGTATAACACAGCATTTGGCCTGATGGTGGCTATCCCCAGTATGATTTTCTATCGTCATTTCCGCGCTAAGGTAGACGGCCTGACTATCGAAATGGAACAGCAAGCAATCAAGCTGATTGAAATCATACATGGCGCACGCCGAGGTTAAGCCATGAATTTTCAACGTGGCCGCATGCGTGAGGAACCAGAAATCAACCTGATTCCAATGATCGATATATTCCTGGTAATCATAATTTTTCTAATGGTATCGACCATATACCAAATTTTCCGAATTACAGATTAATCTGCCGCAGGCCAGTGGCGATGAAACGACTTCGCAAGCAAAGCAAATCAATGTGTCAGTCGACGCTTCGGAGCACTACGCCATCAATAACGCGGCCACGGCATTCAATAACGTACAGAATATGTCACAAGCGTTGCGTACAGCCGCAGGCGAACAAAAAGATCCAACCATCGTCATTAACGCTGATGCCAAGGCGCCGCACCAAGCCGTAATTAACATTATGGAAGCAGCGCGTCTCGCTGGTTATGGCCGCATCACCTTCACCACCAGCCGAAAATAACGGGCGGCCAGGCTAAGCGGATGCAGTGGCTAGAGCAATGCTGGTATCGCACCACTCCGCTACACCTTATCTTGTTGCCTGTCAGTTTCATATTTCGCATGTTGGCGGCAACCCGACGTGCGCTTTACCGTAGCGGCATTTTAACTAGCGTGAAGTTGCCGATACCTGTCATCATAGTGGGTAATATTACCGTTGGCGGCAGCGGCAAAACACCGCTTACACTATGGCTGGTGCAGCAATTAATTGATAACGGCTGGCATCCCGGCATCATCAGCCGTGGCCACGGTGGCACCACCCTATCCCCGCAAGCCGTGTATGCGTCAAGCAGTCCCGATGAGGTCGGTGATGAAGCAGTGCTGATGGCACAACGTAAGCTGTGCCCAGTGTGGATCGGGCGTGACCGCGTTGGCGCGGCACGCGCATTGTTACGGGCCCATCCCGAATGCGATATTGTGCTTAGTGACGACGGCCTGCAACATTACCGTTTGCAGCGCGATTTTGAAATTGCGGTAGTAGATGGTATACGTCGCTTTGGCAATGGCTTCCTGCTCCCGGCCGGTCCATTGCGTGAACCACTTTCACGCCTGACTAAGGTGGATGCCGTAGTCATCAACGGGGGAATGGCCACTACAGGCCAACATAGCATGCAATTACATGGTGAGAATTTTTACAACCTGCTCAATCCGAATACGTCTGCCCAAGTTGCCGATTTTTACGGCCAACGTCTGCACTCCATTGCTGGGATCGGCCACCCGCAGCGCTTTTTCGCGCATTTAAACCGTCTTGGATTGAAGGTACAAGCCCATCCTTTCCCCGACCATCATCGCTTTACACCTGCCGATCTGGACTACACTGATGCAGACGCAATACTCATGACGGAAAAAGATGCGGTAAAATGCACGACATTCGCTAATGAAAAATGCTGGGTGCTGCGCGTGGATGCACAGCTGGATTCCTTGATTACCCAACAAATCTTAGAAAAGGTTACTCCTGATGGACGCCAAACTGCTTGAAATCCTGGTTTGCCCGTTGTGCAAATCCCGCTGATTTACCGCAAAACCGAACAGGAGTTAATTTGTAAGGCGGATCGTCTGGCATTCCCCATACAGGATGACATTCCCGTAATGCTGGCAGATGAGGCGCGCAAGCTTACCCCGGAAGAAATCGAACGGCTCCGATGATCGCTTTTCATGTCGTCATTCCGGCACGCTTTGCTTCTACCCGCCTGCCGGGCAAGGCATTATTGCCGATTGGAGGTAAGCCGATGGTGGTGCGGGTTGCCGAACAATCTGCGCAGAGCGGCGCGCAACAAATCTGGATTGCCACTGATCATCAATCCATCGTAGCTGCCGTGCATGAATATGGTTTTAAGGCCTGTCTGACCCACGCTCACCACACCAGCGGCACCGACCGTATTGCCGAAGTGGTAGAACAACTTGGGTGGCCTGATGATACGATTGTAGTCAACGTACAGGGCGACGAACCCCTCATGCCACCCGCACTGATCAGTGCCGTAGCACAACACCTGCACGATCATCCAGAGTGCGCTATTGCTACCGCCTGCCATCCCACCCAGGATGGGGAAGCCATGCGCAATCCCAATATTGTCAAAGTGGTGCTGGATAAACACAGCAATGCCTTGTATTTTAGCCGTGCGCCGATCCCTTATCCGCGCGATGCGCTCGGCACAGCGCTACCGGAAAATCTTACGGTATTACGGCACATAGGCATTTATGCCTACCGTGCCGACTTTTTGCTCGCCTTTCGCAATCTTGCACCCGCCGCCATCGAACAAATTGAGGCACTGGAACAATTACGTGCCCTGTGGCACGGTTATAAGATTGGGGTTGCCGTTAGCACAGACGCGCCTCCCAGCGGGGTAGATACCGAACAAGACCTGCACACTACCCGCAAGCTGTTTGACAGCAAGCGTATAATCAACGACCAAATAAACGGAGCACCATTATGAAACTTATACTACTAGGCGCACCTGGCGCCGGTAAAGGCACCCAAGCCAATCTGATTAAAGAAAAATTCAATATCCCGCAAATATCAACCGGAGATATGCTACGTGCAGCGGTCAAAGCAAATACCCCGCTAGGACAAGCAGCCAAAAAAATAATGGATGCAGGTGGATTGGTATCTGATGACATCATCATTAACCTGGTGAAAGAACGCATCAAAGAAGCAGACTGTGCCAATGGTTTCTTACTGGATGGCTTTCCGCGCACTATCCCGCAAGCCCAAGCAATCAAGGATGCCGGTATTGAAATTGACTTCGTGGTGGAAATCGAAGTTCCAGATAGCGACATCATCCAGCGCATGGATGGCCGTCTCGCCCATCCCGCTTCGGGACGTACCTACCATATAATATTCAATCCACCCAAAGTACCCGGTAAGGATGACATCACCGGTGAAGACTTGATACAACGCCCGGATGACCGCGCAGACACCGTCAGAAAACGTCTTGAGGTCTACCACGAACAAACTAAACCGCTCGTCGAGTACTACTTAAATTGGGAGAAAAGTGGATCCGCTAAGGGGAAATGCGATGGTACGTGCGCGCCGCACTGCATTAATATTCCCGGCATTGGCAGCGTGGATAGTATACGTGACCGGATATTTAACGCTTTGGCAGCACATCAACCATGATCAACAAACCTATCCTTACACTTGACGATGCTAAAAAAATTGCTATAGCGGCCGAGGCCGAGGCACTGCGCAATTCCTGGCGGGTCGTGATCGCCATCGTGGATGACGGTGGCCATCTGCTCTATCTTCAACGCAATCACGACACCCAGTTTGGCAGCGTGGAAATCGCCACCCAGAAAGCCCGGGCAGCAGTTGCCTTTCAACGGCCGACCAAGGTTACCGAAGACGCGATAATGGGCGGTCGTTTGATTCATCTCGCCCTGCCGGGTGTCCTCCCTTCCGAAGGCGGGGTGCCGCTCATGCATGACAACCAGATCATTGGCGGACTTGGCATCAGCGGCGTACGCTCGTTTGAGGACGGGCAGATCGCGCAAGCCGGTGTAGCGGCGCTCGGCTGATTTATGCTTTATACCCTATCAGACCGCACACCGGAATTACGCGGGCAACAGCATTTTATCGCGCCCAATGCCAGCGTCATCGGCTCGGTCATTCTCGAAAATAATGTCAGCATCTGGTTTAATGCGGTGATACGTGGCGATAATGAACCCATCCACATCGGTGAAAACAGTAATATTCAGGATGGCTCAGTGCTGCACACTGATCCTGGCGCACCGCTCACTATAGGCAATAACGTCACTGTCGGCCACTTGGTGATGCTCCATGGTTGCACCATCGGTGATGGCAGTCTGATCGGTATTCACAGCACCATCCTTAATCACGCTGTAATCGGACGCAACTGCCTGATAGGCGCGAACACGCTGATTACAGAAGGCAAAATAATCCCGGACAATTCACTGGTGGTAGGATCGCCCGGCAAGGTGTTGCGCAGCTTGCGGGAAGAAGAAATTGCAGCCCTGCATACCAACGCTGCGCGTTACGTGGTAAATCTTAATCGCTATCGGAACTCGTTGGTAAGCATTATTTGGGGTGGAGATGCGCCACACTAAGTCAGCATTAGCTGTTGCACTTCGAAGTTGAATCCGCCAGTGCCCATAACTATCCTGGTAAACTTAAGTCCATGTCCCCCATCTTTTCCCCAACCCATTTTTCACAGGAAACTCTTGCAGTACATCCTGGCAATCAGCCAACCCTACCACTCGTCTCCGTCATTGTGCGCAGCATGGGACGGCCGGAGCTTCGCGTGGCGCTGGAATCAATCGCACGGCAGGATTATCCGAACGTTGAAGTAATCGTTGTTGATGCAACCGGCGGAAATCACCCGACACTGCCGGCTGTAGCGTGGCAGACTGGCCATTCGATCCGAATCGTCGGCGGCCATTGCCAATTGCCTCGACCGCATGCCGCCAACGAAGGATTGCAAGCCGTGCAGGGCGAGTGGTTTTGTTTTTTGGATGATGACGATACTTACGATTTTGACTTCCTCTCGGCAATGCTGAGCGCCGCCCGTGAACATCCTGAAACGCTGCTGGTTTACGGTAAGGCCAGAATGCTTGATGCGAATGGGAACGTCACAAAATTGTTTGGTAGTCCGTTTAACCGCGCAATGATGTACTACGGACCTTTGTTTTACTGGCAGGCAGCAATTATCCGCCGCAAAATCATTGAATTGGGCTGCTGTTTTGATGAAACATTTGAAATTTGTGAGGATCGCGATTTTCTGCATCAAATTGCAGAGCACTGCGATTTTGCATTTGTTCCAGTGGTGGGATTCAACTATCGGCCCGACTTGGGTACCTCAGGTACGGGGCCTGGAGCAAACCGGGATAGATCCCGCACTCTACGTTCGGAAAATCTGTTGCGCGCCAAATGGGCCAAAGCATCTTCCTATCACACCCGCAAGCCTCACGGAGATGTGCACGGGGGCAATTCGCGCCTTCCATGAAGGGAATGTTGCACTTTCCCGCACCTTGTTCAATAAAACGCTTGAAACGTACCCCGATGACCCAAGTGCCTTGCATGGACTCGCCCGATTAGACTTGAATGATGGTCAGTTGGATACGGCAGAAATATTGGCCCGATGGGCAATCGAAATCAATCCATCAGTCGGCGAATTTAGCATGACCATGGCGCTCATTCTAGAGGCCTCCCATAAATACGAAGATGCACTTGAATTTGCCCGGCAAGCGGGAATCAATCCGACATTTCGGGCTGCTGCCGATGCTCTCGCCCGACGCCTGCCTGTAACTGCTCGAGCAACACTTCCCGTCCAGCCGCCCGCTGCAGGCGTTAGCCGACTGGCGCCGTGCCCATGCGGTAGTGGACATCGCTTCAAAGAATGTTGTGGAGCTATCCGGCCAAATCAAGAACCCTACATGACAAATGCCGACCGCAACTCTCGCGTTACGATCGTCATGACGATACGGGAGCGTTACAGTCTGACAATCCAAGCCTTGAAGTCTATCCTGTCCAATACGCCCCCCATTTTCCGACTCATTTTCGTGGATTGCCATTCACCAGCCTGGATTCGTGAGCAACTTGAAACTCTGGCTCGCCAATACGGGATTGAATTGGTGTACGCCGAAGAGTTCCTCTGGCCCAATCAAGCCAGAACAAAAGTTCTGGATCGCATATCGTCTGAATACACCGTATTCATCGACAACGATGTTCAGGTTGAATCGGGCTGGCTTGAGAAGTTAGTCGCTTGCGCTGATGAGGCGGGCGCTGGCATTGTGGGGCCTTTGTACCTCTTTGGAGCGACGGCAAATCTGTTCCAAAAATCCACATGGCGGGTGGCAAACTTATTATTTACCCAGACGTCTCCAGTGATGGATTGGTCATGGAAGAGGAACATCAGCTCGTTAATTGTCGGCCTGAGGACGTGCATGAACAGCTTTTCAGAAAACCCTGCGATTTTGCTGAATACCACTGCATGTTGGTTCGCACCCGACTCCTGCAGGAGCATGGTCTGCTCGACGACGAAATCATCTCTGTCAACGATCATGTCGATGTTTCACTTGTGGCTAAGCGGCGGGGTTACGCTACTTACATGGAACCTGCATCGCGCGTGAACTACATTGCTTTCGCCGATTTTCTGCTAGGGGATCTTTCCATTTTCAGGTTGCGCTGGTCGCGTGAAGCAGGCGAACAATGCATTCTGCATTTTGCAAAAAAATGGGGCATTTGCAACGATCAGCGTTCCTTTGGCGTATTACGTACTTTTCTGAGCAAGCATGTTGGCCGCATCGATCCACTCAGGGCAAATATCCCTCCGCGCCCGGATTGGAACACTGCCATGCGCAAGGAGGAGTTGCAGCAGACCCGTTCAGGCTTGCTGGATATGGCCATGGAGCGCGGCTATCAACCCGATGAGATTGCCTTGTTAGGAAATGCCTATTTCATTGCACAGGCACTCGTAACCGGTGGATATCGCCCGTGTGGACGGCCATTTATTAACCATCTATCAGGTACTGCCAGCGTGCTCCTGCGCTATGATTTTCGGATTGAAGTCGTGGTGGCCGGGCTGCTGCACGCGGCATACAGCCATTGCCCTGCACATCCGGAAGGCAAGCAGGCCGCGAGTGATGACGTGTGCAATAAACTCGGCGGCGAGCGCAACATGGTGGAGCGACTGGTCAGGGGTTATACGTTAAGGGGAATTAGATCATCGAAACATCAGGCCGTGGTGATGGATGTCGGTCGGTTCACTATTTTTGATGCCGAAGTGGAGATGATTGCTCTTGCCAACGAGATTGATATGTATCTAAGTGGTGAAACCCGGTACTCGGCACATCGTAATGATGAAATGACTCCAGCACAATTGGACATAGCCGATAAAATTTGCGGGATTATTGGGGTAAGCGGCATGTCCCATAGCCCGCTGCAAGGACGTAATGATGATCGGCTACCACCCCCGCTTAACCTGCTCACCAAGCAACATATGAGCTATCTGTTCAATGCAGAGCATTCTGCAATCATGCCCATGCCGGGCAACGCCAAATACGTGTCCCTTTGAATAATTTTACGGATGTGCTGATCCGATAGGCACGATTTCCTGCGGACAGGTTTACTCCAGGGCATCTCCAAAAATTAAGAGTTCTAAACAAGACTAGGCGCGAATAAAAATGTTGACGCAGCATATAATTGATATGTAAGGAAACATTTTTTGTGGGCAACAACGTATTGTGACGAGACGGGTTAAGCAGGCAATCTCCGAAGGGGATGCCCGTAAATCTGAATTTTTAGAGGTGCTATTGAATACAAAACACCCAGTCAGGTATTCTTCAAATCAGGCATTGCACTTCAAATTTGAACTCGCGAACTACCAAAACTTCAAATGAAAATTATTGATTCTTCAAGTTCAAAACCAACTGGCTTTGCGATGGAAATCGGGCAAGATATCACTATCACGCTTTGCTGCGTGGACTGCATCAATCATGACCTTGCCATCGAAGCATTGAAAAAATCTAAAGAAAAATGCGTCTTTGACCGCGTCCTTTTCTTGACGAACCGAGATTTCACCCTTCCAGGTATTGAAACAATAGAAATACCACCGATCCGCTCTCGGCAGGAATATTCAATGTTTATATTGCATGAACTGCATCATTATATTGATAGTGATTTTGTTCTTCTTGTTCAGTGGGACGGCTACATTATTAACCCCAACGCATGGACGAATGAATTTCTAAACTTTGACTATATCGGTGCGGTGTGGGGTCATCATAAAGATGGATTCAGAGTGGGTAACGGTGGATTTTCGCTGCGGTCGCGTAAATTGTTACTTGCAACGCGGGAAATCCCATTCAATGAAGAGTTGGCTGAAGATGAACTGATTGGCCGCAAATATCGCCCCCTGCTGGAAGAGCAATACCAAGTGCGGTTCGCGCCAGAATCCGAAGCAGAAAAATTTTCCTTCGAAACCACTTATCCAGCCCGCCAGCCTTTCGGCTTTCACGGGTTATTCAACATATGGATGGCCCTTGCTCCGAATGAAGTGGAAAAATTTATCCATAGCCTGCCATCCAATGTTACAAATTCCATCCAGTTTTTCCAGCTCGGAATAAATTACCGGGATCTGCGACAGTTTCGTTTCGCTGAGGCGATCTTTCAACGCATCCTTGAGAACAATCCCGCACATTCGGATGCCCGTAGTCAATTAGCGGCAATGACAAGCCCGCCAGCTTCAAAACCGATAAGCCGAAACGAGACATGTCCATGTGGTAGCGGTGAACGATACAAGAACTGCTGCGGAAAAATTGCTGTGACATCTATCCCACGCGGCGCAACCCGCGAGGAGGACATTCAATGGATGTTATCCGTCGCATTAAAGCACCATCAGCTCGGCCATATTGTTCATGCCAACACAATTTATGGCTTGATTTTGCATGAACAACCGCAAAACGCAGTTGCGTTGCAATATTCTGGGGTCATCGCTTATCAGTCAGGTGCCCACGAAAATGCCTTGAAATTGATTGAGCAAGCCATCCAAATTCAGCCTTCCATTCCAGATTTTCATAACAATCTAGGATTGGTGTTTCAAGCCATAGGGGATCATCAACGGGCTACTGAATGTTATCGCCAAGCAATTGCCCTTAACGCCAACTATGTGGAAGCATATAACAACTTGGGCTTGGTTCTTGAAGCCACAGGACATCCTGCTGAAGCAGTTACTTATTACGAAAGCGCAATTGCCTTACGGCCCGATTTTGCTCAGGCACACTGGAACCTTTCACTGGCGTTACTCGCAATAGGTAATTTTTCGCGTGGCTGGGATGAATATGAGTGGCGTTTGAAGACGCCAGAACTGGCTGGTGAAGGAAAACGTTTTACGCGCCCGCTATGGAATGGCGAAGACCTTCACGGCAAAACAATACTTTTGCATGCGGAACAGGGTTTTGGCGATGCGATACAGTTCATTCGATATGCGCCACTAGTGGCTTCGCTTGGGGGCGCATCTTATTTGAATGTAAACCTGCGCTGAAACGCCTATTCAAAGAAGTAAAAGGAATACATGAAATCATCTTGCGAGGCGACCCGTTACCTCAATACGATTTCCATTGTCCATTACTCAGCCTGCCATCCAGGTTCCGCACAGCTGAGGTGGAAATACCAGTGGCGGTTCCTTATCTTTCCCCGGATGAAGGCTTGGTTGAAGATTGGCGGAAACGCATGCCACATACAGGGTCAGCATTAAAAGTGGGTTTGGTGTGGGCTGGAAGCCCTGGAAACAAGAACGATCTGAATCGCTCCATCTCCCTCAGCCAACTTGATTTACTGGGTACTGTAGAAAATGTGGTATTTTTTAACCTGCAAAAAGGCTCTGGAGAGGCTCAAGCTAAACAACCGCTTGCCAATCTCCATTTCATCGGCTTGACGGAAGACATTGGGGATTTTGCCAGCACAGCGTTAATTGCCAATCTTGATCTTGTGATTTGTGTCGACACATCGGTTGCTCATCTTGCGGGGCTATTGGCAAACCAGCATGGGTGCTATTGCCATTTGCGGCGGACTGGCGCTGGCTGCTGGAGAGGGAAGATAGTCCGTGGTATCCGTCCCTGCGCTTGTTCCGCCAATGCAATATTGGCGACTGGGAAGAGGTAGTGGCGAGAGTGCGAGACGCCTTGTGCAAGTTGGCAGCGTGATCGCTCATGAGAATTTCATTACGTTTCTAGATTTAAATTAAGAGATTCATAATTTATTTTCTGCCACCAACGCCGGATTTAACTGTGGGTCATTGTACATTTTGAACTGGCGATAAACTTTGAAGTATGCTCGGCCCGCCTGTGTATCAGTTAGCAGCTCGTCCAAGCAAGCACCCAAGTCGCTGCGCTGCTCATTCAATCGCTCCAATTTTCTACGGCACGCTAAACGATGAGCTTCATCAACTTCAATACGCTCGATCTGTTGACGCATGGCGCATATCTTCAGTGCAAGAATTGACAGCCTATCCACCATGCTGCCAGCGGTCTCGCTATTCAAACGCGCATCCTTTGTTACTTTGACGATCGCCGAATCAGTTCGCACAGAGACAGCATCCACCAGCTTAAGGGCAATTAATAACTGTTCATCAATGCATTCAATGGCATCGTTGCGGGCCTGATTGTGGCGATCAATAGCGCGTTTATTAATGGCGATATCCATGTCGCTGACCTTAATACGGCGAGCCAAATCCTCCTCTGCCCAAAGCAGGCAATTGCTGCAATGATTCTTGATGATCCATCGCCATAACTCAGTCCCATCGGTATTATGTATGACCGAAGAAACAGGCCAAGATGGATTAGCCAAGTAACTGTCGTGAAAGGCGGCAACCAAAATGACTGGCAATCAGGCACATATTAATTTTTTGCTTTTTTCAGACTGCTATTTTAGCGGATTTCACTATGCACTTGTAATTGCGAATGTTTTTGAATATGGGAGCTATATGGCGCCAGCCTGGTGTGCCTGCTCATCAGCATGGTAGCTGCTACGTACCATTGGCCCGCACGCTGCATGTGAAAATCCCATTTCTAGCGCGGACTGCTCGAACATTTTGAAGGTGTCCGGGTGGACATAACGTAACACCGGCAGATGACTGTCGGAGGGTTGCAAATATTGTCCCAGCGTGAGCATTTGTACATCGTGTGCGCGCATGTCCCTCATTACCTGTAGTACCTCATCGTCTGTTTCGCCTAGCCCCAGCATCAGGCCGGATTTGGTTATCACTTGTGGAAAGCGTGTTTTGAAATCTTTTAATAATTTGAGTGAATGAGTGTAGTCTGCGCCGGGACGCGCCAGTTTGTAGAGGCGCGGCACGGTTTCCATATTGTGGTTAAGCACGTCAGGCAGGCTATTTGCCAGAATGTCCAATGCGGTTTCCAGGCGGCCACGAAAATCAGGAACCAGTGTTTCCAGCTTGGTATGGGGTGAAGACGCGCGAATGGCGGTCAGGCAATCGACGAAATGTTGTGCGCCACCATCCCGCAGATCGTCACGATCCACGCTGGTGATAACCACGTACTTCAGCTTGAGTATCGCAATGGATTGCGCCAGATGTGCCGGTTCGTTAGCGTCTGGCGCCAGCGGTTTGCCGTGCCCTACGTCGCAGAAGGGGCAGCGTCGTGTGCAGAGGTCGCCTAAAATCATGAAAGTGGCCGTGCCCTTGCTAAAACATTCGCCAATGTTGGGGCAAGATGCTTCTTCGCACACAGTGTGCAATTTGTGTTCACGCAGCAGACGCTTGACGTCGTGATAACCTTGCCCGCTACCGGATTTAACGCGTATCCATTCTGGTTTACGTAGGCGTTGCTCTAACTGGACTATTTTGATCGGATTACGTGTTGTTTTAGCTGCGCCAGTTTGTTTTTCAATAGTCATAATGGTTTTTCCTTTTAGCTGGTTTGCATGTCATGCGTGCTCTTACATAAGCTACTGTTCAATATTGGACGGATTTTTCTGATTTATGTTGCTGTAATAATTTGATCAAATTCTGTGCAAGTTGCAGTTCCAGTTCAGACCGCGGAGCATTTATACCAAAGTCTTTTGCTTGGATAACACGCAATCCGGCAAAGCCACATGGGTTAATGTACGCGAACGGGGCAAGATCCATATCTACGTTGAATGCCAATCCGTGATAGCTGCATCCATTGCGAATTTTTAATCCGAGTGCGGCAATTTTTGCGTTATCTATATAAACGCCCGGTGCTTCCTCCCGCCCCTGTGCTATGACGCCGAATGGCGCAAGCAAATCTATCACAGCCTGTTCCATTAGCCGTACCAGCCCGCGCACGTTAAGTTTCCAGCGACGCAAATCCAGCATCAGGTAGGCGATGATCTGGCCGGGGCCGTGATAGGTAATCTGGCCGCCACGGTCGATTTTGACCACCGGTATGTCGCTGGCATGCAAAAGATGCTCCGGTTTTCCTGCCAAGCCTTGGGTATAGACCGGAAAATGATGTAGTAACCAGATTTCGTCCTGTGTGTCGGCGTTACGTGCACCAGTGAACTGTTGCATTGCTTGCCAGGTTTGTTGGTATTCGACCAGACCTAGATGTTTAATCAGCGGTACCATTTCACTAAAGCACCATCACTACTTGTGGGTGGTCGCACAATTCTTGATACAGCGCATTGAGTTGTTCGCGTGAAGTGGCGCGCACGGTGCAGGTTAGGCCGATGTAGCGTGCGCCGCTACTGGGGCGCATTTCCATGGTGGCAGCATTAAAGTCATGATCGTAACGCATTACCACTTCCGCTACTGCTTGCGCGAAGCCCTGATGCGACAGCCCTAACACCTTGATTGGAAAGTCGCACGGGTATTCGATAAGGCTGTCAGTAAGTGCCATGGATAAGTTGGTATGGTTAGGTTCTTCTGTCCCCATGAAGGCAGGGGTTCAGCTTGTTTATTTGATTGCAGTTTGATCAAATTTATGCCACCGATATCTGCCAAGTTGTTGGCTGTCTACATGGGAATATCGGGCTTTGCTACGTCTTCCGCATCACGTCGCGCTTGTAGTCCTGATAAAGTTTATGCAGTTTGGTGAACATCACTCCGGGTTTGCCATCGCCTACTGGTTTATTGTCCAATGTGGTGATGGCCAGCACTTCCTTGGTGGAGGAGGTGAGTAATAGCTCGTCGGCGTTGAATATTTCGTCCTTGGCAATCCTGCGAATTTCATGGGGGATGCTGTTGGCAGCGGCGATTTCCAGCAAGACGTCGTAGGTGATTCCAGGCAACATAAGATTATCTTTAGGCGGTGCGAGAAGGACGCCATTTTTTACCAAAAAAATGTTGCTGGCTGCGCCTTCAGTCATGAAATCATCATCACGGATCAAAATAGTTTCGGCACAGCCAGCGTCTATCGCCATTTGCCGTAGCAGCACATTAGGTAAAAGTGAGATGGCCTTGATGTCACAACGTAGCCAGCGGTTATCCGGCGCGCTTACCGCCCCCACGCCGCTGGTAAGTAACGCGGTGGGTGGGGTGAGTAGTGGGTTGCTCATCATAAATACGGTCGGCTGCACCGAAGGATTAGGGAAGGCATGGTCGCGTTTAGCCACTCCGCGCGTGATATGCAGATATAAATATTGGTCTTCCGCTGTATTGCGCCCGATCAGCTCCGTGATGAGCTTAGTCCACTCCTGGTCACTGTGCGGGTTTGCCAGGCGTATGCCGTCCAAGCTGAATTGCAGTCGCTTGAGATGTTCTGCCAGACGGAAAGCAAAGCGCGAATACACCGGGATAACTTCATATACGCCATCGCCGAAAATGAAGCCACGGTCCAGTACGGGAATGCGGGCTTCTTCAATGGGCATGAATTGCCCGTTCAAATAGATTGTCATTTTATGGTCCTTAAAGGAGCTTTTATTTGAAAAGTAAGCGGATGCTGTCCCAACCGCGCGAAAATACGTTGGCAAGCGGCACAGGCTCTAGCGCTACCAGCTTGTATTCGGCATAGGGTTTACCGCCCAGCGAAATTTTTATCATACCGACTTTTTGTCCCACCAGAAAGTGGCGCAATAAGAGGTTGTTGTGTTTCCATGGACGCTTTTAATTGTGGCATTTGTCCCGTAGGGATGGACAGAAACAGGTCACTACGGAACCCTACTTTGACTTTGCTTTCAGTGCCTTTCCACAGATGTAAGTTGGCTACCGGTTCGTTCTTCTTATATAGGCGCACTGCTTCAAAATTTTGGAAACCGTAATTTAGCAGCTTCTGGCTTTCGGTAGACCGCAGGTTGTCAGAGGCTGTGCCCAGCACCACTGATATGAGCCGCCGTTGGTTGCGCTTGGCCGAAGCCACTAAACAGAAACCCGCACTTTCGGTATGTCCTGTTTTCATTCCGTCCACATAGGGATCCATCCACAATAAGCGGTTGCGGTTGGCTTGATTAATATTGTTGTACTGATATTCGCGCAAGCTATAGATTGGATAGTGTTCGGGAAAGTCGCGCACTATTGCAGCGGCGAGTATTGCAGTGTCATATGCACTGGAATAGTGCTGTGGATGTGGCATTCCGGTGGCGTTGATGTAATGCGTGTTGCTCATACCCAATCGTTGCGCTTCTTGGTTCATCAGTTTAGCAAAATTTTCCTCGCTGCCGGCTAGGGTGGTTGCCAACACACGCGCGGCGTCGTTACCAGACTGTACGATGAGGCCACGCAGTAATTCTGCAATCGTCACGGGTTTATTCTTGTCCAGAAACATGCGAGATTCCACGCCTTGGGCGCGCAGTGCTTCTGCTGAAGGGGTTATTGTCTGATCTAGCGAAAACTTGTTCAGTTTGAGGGAGCTGAAGGTTAGGTACGCCGTCATCAGTTTGGTAATAGATGCTGGTTCGGTGCGTTCATTGCCGTTTTGGTCGACCAGAATCTGATTGCTGGTAAAGTCATATAACAGATATGACTTGGCTGCCAGCACCGGAGCGGGCGGCAGGTTGGCTAACTGCGCTCGGGCAAGCAGAGGGGATAATAGGGCGATGAAAAATAACAGCGAAAACTTCATATTGAGGTCAGTAACCAAAACCGGTAATTATAGACGTGTGAGATTGGTTGGGCTATGGGCTGACTTTAAGATTGCCAAAGCTAAATGTATCGGAAAGTCGAACACTTTATCCGTAGGCTGCTGCAGCTTGTTCTGCTTGTTCAGCTACTTGCACACTGATTTCTTCGGACTTACTTGGATCAATTCCCAGAATTTCCCAATCTTCGTCGCTGATGTTGGTATCGACGTGTTCACTAATTCCAAAGGAAGCCAGTAATTTTTCCGCCAAATTAATCATGTGTACTATTGGTTGTCCTGCTGCCGCCTCAACTGCATCCGGTGTATGGTGGTAGCGTAGTACGGCAATAATTTCATCCGGCAAATTCCAATGGCGCGCTAGCTCCGCACCCAGTTCATCGTGGCATATTCCCAGCATTTCCCGTTCTACACTCAGCACAGGGCTGTCAGATTCCGCTGATAAGCGGGCGTGCAGATCATCGCTCCGTTTTGGATCCAGGAAAGCGAGCGCAAGATAGCCTATATCGTGCAGTATGCCAGCCAAAAAAACTTGGTCATCCTTAGGGCGTATTTTTGCGGGCATGGCACGGGCGATGCCGATCATGGCAAACGCGATGCCAAAGCTATGTAGCCAAAGATCTTGTACCTTAAACTTAGCCGTGGTTACTTTGGTCGACAAGGACATGATGGCGATGCTAATTGCAACCGATTTAACCCGGTTCATGCCGAGCAATATTGCAGCCTCTTTTACTGAGGTTGATTTGCGTGTGGAGCTAATTATTGATGAATTAGACAGCCCGATAATTTTTGCTGAAATTTGTGGGTCTTGCTCGATCAGCATTAGCATTTCCCGTTCGTCTTCGTCAGTATTTATATGCAGTGCCAGTAGCTTTTGAGCAATGACTGGCATAGCGGGCAGTGCATCAATCTGTTTGATAGCTTGTCTAAGATCAATGTTTGGGTTGCTGGAAACTGCATCTGTACTGTTAGTCGGCATGTTCATTTTTCGAATTGATCCTGTTTGATATTGTTAACATGTGAAATGCTTACGGCTAATATTTTACCTAAAATTGTTAAGGTACAGATGCTTAATATTTCGCCAAATTTAGGTAGGTGTCCTGTTTTTTAGATGCGATTGCAGGGAATATGCTTGTTTTGTTTTCTGTAATTCATGTATCTTAGCCGTCTGTACATTTTTTAAATTAAGGGGACTCAGATGCGTTACGCAATTGTAATCGTCATGCTGTTTTGTGCGGCACAAGCATGGGCAGAAAATGTGGTAGTGAGTGACGCATCAGCGCGCCACGGCACGGGACAAGAAAGTGCCGCAGTACGATTTTCCATCACCAGCAAGAAAGAAGCACGGCTGGTGGCGATTGTCAGCCCGGTTGCGGGTGCAGTCGAGATTCACGGCATGACGCATGATAACGGCGTGATGAAAATGCGTGCGATTGCATTTTTGCCGCTACCGGCAGGCAAGATGGTTAAGCTGGGAGCAAGTGGAAATCATGTGATGCTGCTTAACCTTAAGAATCCGCTTAAAGCAGGTGAGAGTGTGCCACTCACCATTACCGTAGAGTTTTCTGATAAGCGCAAAGAGAAGGTGAATGTAAGCGCCGAAGTTAAACCACTTACCGCAAGCCGTGATGAGCACGGACATCATACCCATTAGCATTTCTAATAATGCGTCACTAAATAAGCGCGGACTACGCGCGTAGCGGGCGGCTTGGTGTCGCCCTGTTTTCTGCTGCAATAATGGCGGACTTCTGGGGTAAAATGCGTGCCTGTTTAGCGAAGGAAGCCATCATGTCACTTACCCCTGCCACCGCCGTCCAGAAAGCCCAGACACTATCTGAGGCGTTGCCGTACATCCAACGGTTTTTCGATAAAACGATCGTAATCAAATATGGCGGCAATGCCATGACCGAACCCAGGTTGCAGGAAAGTTTTGCGCGCGACGTAGTGTTGCTCAAGCTGGTCGGCATGAATCCGGTCGTCGTCCATGGCGGCGGCCCGCAGATCA
This sequence comes from Nitrosomonadales bacterium, assembly GCA_016721605.1. Classification (GTDB taxonomy): domain Bacteria; phylum Pseudomonadota; class Gammaproteobacteria; order Burkholderiales; family Gallionellaceae; genus Nitrotoga. Next base: position 11,872 of record JADKHS010000017.1, on the reverse strand, counting down.
ACGATCTACTTCAGCGCATTGGTAAGCAAGGGGTATTTGTTCAAGGTATGCGCGTCACGGATGAAGAGACCATGGATGTGGTCGAAATGGTGCTGGGCAAGGTCAACAAGGACATCGTTAATTTGATTAACCGGTATGGCGGCAAGGCGGTGGGGCTGACCGGGCAGGATTCCTCGTTTATCCGGGCCGACAAGATGCTGCTGGAAAGCCGCGATGAGCCGGGCAAGTTGCTGGACATCGGTCTAGTGGGAGAAATTAATTTGATTGATCCATCTATCATAACTTTTCTCGATTCTGGCGATTTTATTCCAGTCATCGCGCCGATTGCTGTCGGGCCAGATGGTGAGACACTGAACATTAATGCTGACGTAGTGGCGGGCAAGTTGGCGGAAGTGCTGAAAGCGGAAAAACTGGTACTGTTAACTAACACGCCGGGCGTGCTGGACAAGAGCGGCAAGTTGCTCACTGGTCTGACACCAAAACAGATCGACGAACTGGTGGCGGACGGTACGCTGTCCGGCGGCATGTTACCGAAGATCAGTTCGGCGCTGGATGCTGCGCGCGGGGGTGAGGTCGGTGCACATCATTGATGGCCGCGTGGAACATGCGCTGCTGCTGGAAATTCTGACCGACGAAGGTGTGGGCACGCTGATTAAAAGTAAATGAGCCGACTCGTCTGGATTTTTGATCTGGATAACACATTGCACAATGCCGTGCCACACATTTTTCCGCATATTAATCGTAGTATGACCGCTTACCTGCAACAGCATCTGAAGTTGGATGAACAGGCGGCGAACGACTTGAGAATGCACTACTGGCAACGTTACGGTGCGACCCTAAGTGGCATGATGCGGCATCATGCCACCAACCCCGATCATTTTCTGTGGCATACACATCAGTTTCCACAGTTACCGCAGATGGTTTTGCGTGAAGCCCGCTTGCGCCATGTATTGAAAAGATTGCCGGGCAAGAAGCTGGTATTTTCCAACGCACCGCAGCACTATGCACATGCCGTGCTGCAATTGTTGCGCATAGATGATTTATTCGACGATGTCTTCGCTATTGAGCAAGCGCGTTACCAACCCAAACCACAGTTAGCAGGTTTTATACGCTTGCTACGCAAACATTGCCTGAATCCGGCGCGTTGCGTGATGGTGGAAGATAGTGCGGAAAACCTGCGGGCTGCCAAGTGTTTGGGGATGTTTACCGTGTGGGTGAATGCCACATCGCGCTTGCCCGGCTATGTGGATGTGAAAGTTAGAGATGTGCTGGAATTGCCGAGGGTTTTACGCTGTCTGTGAGGTTCGTTTTATTTTCTGGGTAGTGCCAAAAGGAGATGTATGGACATCAATGCAAGCATAGTAGATCAGCGTTTGACAGGGATTGTACATAACCATCTGGCATTAATTAAACCGTATGCGGGTAATGATACCGTTAAACAGCGTTCAGTTGCATTCGTCTTATTGTGTGCTAGCACCGCGCTTGAGCTTCCGCTAGAAGATGTTGCGGAGTTACTTACTGAGGGTGGAAATGATGTTGGTGTTGATGCGCTTCATTTCAGTGAACCCGATGATGGTGAATTTACCGTAACTATTTTTCAAGGAAAATATAAAAATGATTTGATGGGAGCGGCAAACTTTCCAGAAAATGGGGTTAAAGCTGCGATCAATATGGTGGGCACGTTATTTGATCCAAGTAAGTCTATCCAACTAAACCAGCATCTTGCTCCACGCGTGGAGGAAATTCGCTCGCTTATACGTGATGGATATATTCCCAGTGTACGCTTGATATTGTGTAACAACGGTGTGAAATGGAACGGGCAAGCACAATCCTGGATTGACCAAACGGGGTTTTCGTCTGATCAAGTAAGCTGGGTACATTTTAACCATGACAATATTGTTGCCGTTTTGCAAAGTAAAAAAGCGGTGGATGACAGCATACAATTACAGGGCAAGGCTCTTATAGAAGAGTTCGATTTTCGTCGCGTGCTAGTTGGCAAGGTTGCCATCACTCAAATTGCAGAACTGTTTAATCGACATAATGACTTGTTGCTGGAACGGAACATTCGCCGCTATCTTGGGCTACATGCTAATCGGGTTAATTCGGCGGTACACGACACTCTTGCCAATAAAGATAAAAGTAATAATTTTTATTTCTTTAATAACGGCATTACGATGATCTGCCGGAAATTTCGCCACAACGCACTGCAAGGTGAAAATTATCAACTCAGGGTTGAGGGCATACAAATCATCAATGGTGGGCAAACTTGTAAAACTATTTAGCAAACTTTAAGTCAGTCTCAACAAGATTATAGTGGCGTATACGTATTGCTGAGACTTTACGAGTTGGCCGATGATGACCAGGATTTTGTGCGCGATATTACTTATGCTACTAACAGTCAAAACCCCGTTGATTTACGTGATTTACATTCTAATGATGAAATTCAAAAACAGCTTGAAACGGGTATTTCAGCACTAGGCTATACCTACAAGCGGCAGCGCGAAGAGGGCGTGGGTGGCTCCACTGGAATTGCGAGCACTATTGCAGCAGAAGCTGTATTAGCTATATGGCGTAACAAGCCACATCAGGCAAAGTTTTTGCGTAGGGAGCATTTTGGAAAACTTTATCAAGACATATTTAAAAACCTGAATGCAGCGCAGGCAGTCTTGGCGGTACTAATTTTTCGTATTGTAGAGAATGAACGTAAGAGACCTACATTGGATAATCCGCCAGAATTTTTACCTTATGCGGCGCATTATTTGGCAATGTTAATAGGGCAGCAATTACTCCAATCGCAAACTTTGAAAATGGCAGAAATTGATCATCGTAATTTCAAATTGCTGGCCGAAATCTTGCATCAAAGAAAAGAGATTTATCTCAAAGATGCTTTTGGGCAAATTAAGGTTTGCTCTTGCGAAGCTATATAAAAAACATGATATTTCCTTGCAACAATTATCAGCAACGTTTCGGCGCGGTGATCTACTGGAAAAATTTAGGTTATTAAACGGGGAACAATATGACGGATGTGGTTGCCAACGCCAATGCGCTGCTGTGTTATGTCATCGGACGCTGGCAGTAGTTAGGCAAGAGTGGCTTTACACGAGATCCGAAGGCACAGTGGTCTTAGCAATGGATCATCCTTCTCGAAAATGATTGGTTTGCAAATAACAGGAGCTTCACCATGATATTGATTCTTTCTTCCAATACCAACCAGCAGAGCGGAGACTATCAGCAACTGATTGCGTATCTCGCCGGGCTGATGGGTGTTCAGATGCGCGTGCATGTTGAGCGCGGTGCAGAGCAGGTATTAACCGAGATTTACTTAATTGGCGACACCAAGCCTTTAGACATCAAGGAGATGCAAAGTTTGCCCTGTGTCGAGCGTGTGGTGCGAGTGTCGGAGGAATATCGTATCCTTGGGCAGCATAAAGACGACCCGCGTCCGACGTATTTCGACTATAACGGCGTGCGCTTTGGCCAGGACACGCTCAACGTGTTTGCCGGACTTTGTGCGGTGGATAACGCCGAACATGTCGAGATCATGTTAAAAGCGTTGCGCGATAATGGCCAGATTTGCACGCGTATGGGCGCGTACAAGCCGCGCACCAGCCCCTATGCTTTTCAAGGGCATGGCAAGAATTGTTTGCCTTTTGTGTTCGACTTGGCGGGAAAGTACGGCATAAAGGTGATTGCGATGGAAATTACGCATGAGTCACATCTCGATGAAATCCGCGCAGCATTGCAGCAGACCGGCAACCCCACTGGCGTGATGTTACAGATTGGCACCCGCAATACACAGAATTTCGAACTTCTGAAAATCGTTGGGCGCCAGCAGGAATTTCCGGTGCTGCTTAAACGCGGCTTTGGCATCACGCTGGACGAATCACTCAACGCCGCCGAATATCTGGCGTCTGAAGGCAATCGCAATGTGGTGTTTGGCTTGCGTGGTATGAAGACCAACATGGGCGATCCGCACCGCAACTTGGTGGACTTTGCGCATGTGCCGGTGGTCAAGCGCCTGACCCGGATGCCTGTGTGCATTGATCCATCGCATTCAGTTGGCACGCGTAGTGCCGCGCCCGATGGCATTCTTGATTTGATGCATATCACCGCGCAGGGAGTGATGGCTGGCGCCAATATGGTGCTGGTGGATTTTCATCCCGTTCCCGTAAAGGCTTTGGTGGATGGGCCACAGGCATTATTGCTGAAAGAATTGCCGCACTTCCTTGAGGACGTACAAATCGCGCGCGACGCGTATCTCAAACGTGTGGCATTGGCGCAACGTTTTGCGCAGTGAGCGGAGGCTTTTCACTTCAGCCTGGTTCGCTTTCTTCTTCCCATGTGCTGGGGATAAGCGTGAGAGGCGAGGATGAAAGTAATTATACTGTTGTAAAGCATGCCATTTTTTTCTGCCTGCTGCTGTTTTGCGCAACTTCGCAGGCCGCGACGCCATTTACCGTCACCGATGCCAGTGGCACGCAAGTAGTATTCGCCACACCGCCGCAGCGCATTATCTCGTTAGCTCCCAATCTTACCGAACTGGCTTATGCCGCAGGCATGGGCAACCATATGGTGGCGGTTACGGCGTACAGTGACTATCCACAACAAGCCAAACAATTGCCGCAAGTAGGCGATGTATTTCGTCTCGATTGGGAGCGGTTGGTCGCGTTAAAACCCGATCTGGTGCTGGCATGGGGCAGCAGCTTCTCATCGCGTGACCGCGCCACATTTGAAAAGCTGAAGTTGAAAGTGCTGGTACTGGAACCGCGCCGTCTTGATGATATTCCCAAAGTATTGCGCTTGCTGGGGCGTGTCGCCAGCACTGAGTCAGAGCCGAAGCTGCTGCGCACGCCTTCGTGCAACAGCTTGATACCTTGCGCCGACAATATGCTGGGCGCACTAAGGTGCGCGCCTATTTTCAAATAGCCGCAGCCCCGTTGCTTACGGTAAATGATGCACATATCGTCAGTGACGTGCTGCGTTTGTGCGGTGCACAGAACGTATTTGCCGCTGTGCCCCTGTTGACTCCTGCCATTTCGAACGAAGCATTGGTAAAAGAAAATCCGCAGCTGATGCTGGCTGTCGCCGCCACGCATGAACAGGAAGAAGAGACGAAAAAAATATGGCGCGGGTTGCCGTTGATTGCTGCCCGGCAAGGCCGCATGGCTTTCATTCACCCCGACCTGATCAGCCGCTCTACGCCGCGCATTCTGCTTGGTGCAAAACGGATATGCGAACAGATAGAGTCAGCTCGGCATTAAGAGGTGAGCGATTGCACTTGCTAATTACGTTAATTTTTGGCGGGTAGTCACGACCATCGGGAGACTGACAGCTTCCCGGAATAGCACCATTACATAAAACAAAAGCATGGGCACCATATGCAGTAAAGCACGATTGATCGTAGTGTAGTCTTCCGCCCATGCTTGAACATGGGTAAAAAAGAAAACTACCGCGAGAAACGAAACAGCGGAGAGCAGCAAAACTGTCATGCTTCGAAAAGAGGGGGCAAGAAGCCGCGGAAACGACAAAACTAGCGCCACCGCTACCAGATACCAGAGCAGGTGCCAGTTGTCCATCACCATCATGTTTTGCCAAAATGGTTGCCAATCCGCCGCGAAGCGCAGATGCACGTGATAGCCAAACAAATGAAAATCTTTCCCTCCAAGAACAAACAAAGCTGCCACACCTTGCTGCTGCCAGCACGGACGTCCCCACTAACCCAGCACGCGGCATGAACACAATCAACAACGCGGGAAGAAAAGTCAGCGCCCATGCAATGCCAGGTTGCTTGATCAAGATGCAGCCTAATCCAAACAGCAATGCCATGGCTCCCTGCCAGAAATCGCGCTTTCTAGCCCAGTGGAAAAAAGCCATTGCGGCTAAGCCGTAAAACGCCCCCATAAATAAATCCGCATATCCTGCCAAAGCCACATGAACATCCAAAATAGGAAGTGAAAGCAGGAAATAGGTGAACATCAGAGCAAATAATGGTGATACCTGCCATTGCCTGGCCTGACCATAAAATGCCAGACCCAGGGCGGCCGCGCATAGTAGCCAAGGCAAGTTCATCAGAGTATCGTCCCATCTGCCCAAGCTGTAGCTCATCCATACTTGTATGAGCGGTATGGCAGGGGGGTAGTGGGGGGCTGCATCAGTGTAAGCGCCTGCCAATTGGCCGCTAAGCCAAATGTCAGCGGGTACGAATTTCGCCAAGTGTCCAAGCTCATACCAAACCCGAGCCTTGGTTGCCCACTGTGACCAGGCATCCCAAGGAAATAGCGGGCGCCACATAATTTCCAGTCCCAGTCCTGCCAGCCGAATTACGATAGCGGCCAACACGATGGCATACACGATTTTTCGCCACCCGGCCAAGCTGTGCCAATCTGCTCCGGGCCGCCTGATTCGCCAAGGTTCCTTACGGCCAAGCCAAGCACCGGCCACTGTCAATAATAAAAGTGCCAGTCCAATACTGAAGAAGCCAAGGCGGATTTCCAGCGCATTCAGCAAACGCATCACAAGCGTGGTTAATAATATTCCGCCCAGATAGCCATATCCCAAGAGCGTCGGCCATGTAACTCCGGTGGCCCTGAGCCAGGGTGCACGTAGCCATACTACCCCAAATAGCCAAGGCAAACACAAGCCAACCACTAACGTAGATAATTCCATTTAACGCACCTTGAACAAAGCATTGCCCTCAGCCAAGAACAGTAAGTCGACTTTTATAGATTGTCCATCGCCCCACATTAGCAATTGATGTGAACGATCATATTTCACGCCTTTTTTTGCGAACAGTGCAATATAGTCCCCGGTTTTGACCTGCGATGCCGGAGGCAGGTCATTACGGGCTAGTACGTTATGAGGATATAAATGGTAAGCGCCCTTTCCCCGCGAGTAGGCGTCATCGGAAAAATAAAGGATGCGGCCAGTAGCGGGAGGCAGCTTTGCTTTCACTTTCTTCATGAAGTCGAACAAGGCACCATCTTCGGCAGCAAGATGTTTGCCTTCCTAGGTTTTACCGGCAAATTGCTGGTGCGTCAGCTCTAGTTGCTGAAACAAATTTGCCTGCCAACGGATATCTAATATGAACCAGCCGAGAAACACCATGCCCCATAACATGGCAATATTTAGGGGCATGACTTTGTTATGGCCAAGATTAAACTTAAGGCCAGCGCCAGCAATATAATCGCGGCGATGGCTAAAACAGGAGGGACGTTTTTGTCGATGGCATCTCCGTCTACAAAGTTGATCGAAGTTCCTGCCATCGGTCAAGCGCAAACCATTTTTTCACCATATTTGGTAGCGCTTCTGGCAAAGATGCAGACTCAAGTGAAACACCATTTACCAAAATCGGCGCAGCCAGTGTTCCCTTGACAATGATAGCCAGGTCTATAATTTGCCCGTGCCAATTTTCATCTTCCGCTATTTCTAATGGTTCCAGGGTATTAGCTGTCCAAACAAGCGGACGCACAAAAACACGATTATCCGCAGTGCGCCACAAAAACTCCATTTCAACGCTTGGTGTGGCGCCTGAAACAGTCCAGAGGACGGTGGAATAATTTTCTGCTTGAAAAGTTGGCGGGGATAGTGACGCAACAGCAATACCCTGATCCGTTAGCGCTTTAATTACCAGTTTGTCCTGGTCGCTATAACCCTGGCCCTTGTTCATGATTAGTGCCGCACCATTCCAGCTTAAAGGCTTGGCACCGCCTATCCATTTTCCTGGCCAGCTATGTTGAAGGTAGACAAGCGACAAAATCAAAGCGCTTGCAAAAAATAGCAGAGGTGCAGCTAGCCACTCTTGGCGCAGGATTTTTTAGAGGGTGCAGAGGTTCAAGTTGAATGGGCATACCATAATATCTTCAATTAAAAATGAAATAGCTGATTAAAATACACGCAGAAATTATTACTTAATGCGCATTTCTGCCTGTGATCATCATAAAAACCGTCATAAAAATAATTCGCAGGTCGAACCATAAAGACCAGTTGTTAATATAATACAGATCGTACTTTACTCGCATTTCCATTTTTTCAATCTCTCCTGTTTCACCTCTCCAGCCATTAACTTGTGCCCAACCAGTGATGCCCGGCTTGACGGATGCCGTAGCATGTAGGCATCGATTTGTTGCTGGTAAAATTCGTCATGCGCCACCGCATGCGGGCGTCCCACAATCGACATATCGCCCTTCAACACATTAAAAAACTGAGGTAATTCGTCCAGACTTGAGCGTCGCAGAAAAGCGCCAAAGGCAGTAATGCGGTGATCGCCAGGTATTGCTTGAGGCACTTTTTCAGCCGGTTCGGCATGATGCTTCATCGTGCGGAATTTCCAAACCCAGATGCGTTCACCGTGCAACCCGCCACGTAGCTGCCTGAAGAAAATGGGTCCCGGAGAACTGAGTTTGACCCCGATTAGGATAAGTAACATGAGGGGGCTGGCTACCAGCAGAATTAATACCGCCAGAATTTTGTCCTCGACGGCTTTAACGATCCCCTGTATTCCAGATAAAGGGGATTCCATCAGATGGATGACTGGAAAGCCGGCTACCTCGCCGATGGAATGGTTGAGCAAATGAACTCCGTAAATGTCAGGAACGAAGGTGACTTGTACCGGTAAATGACTTAACTGCGCCACCAGCGATTTGACTTGCTTATCGTGTTGTAATGGCAGGGCAATCCATACTTGATCAATACCAAGTTCCGCTACTTCTTGGGTAAGGCGATGCAGGCCACCACGAACCGGAATACCCTCAAACGCCTGCCTCTGCATCTGCGGATCATCATCATAAAAACTTACCACTTTCAAGCCCGTCCATGGTGAAGCGGCAAGGCGGTGCGCCACGTCTTGCCCAAGTTTTCCTGCCCCGGCGATAACGATAAAACGGAGATTGAAGCCACGGCGACGGAAAAAACGCAGTCCGATTCGCAACACTACTCTGAAGGCGACCAAAGAGACAAACCCTGCTATTGCCCATTGGCCAATCCATATACGGGAAAAGTAGGTGCTGGATTTTGTTGCAAACAGCACGATAATCAATCCAGCGCAAACCACGGTCCAGGCGGTTGCCAAAATCTGTATTTCAGCCCACAGACTGGCTCCCCGATGAGGGCGATATATATCGAAAAATGGAAACACTGCGAGGCAAAACAGAAACACACCGATTAGCGCAAAAACGTAATTTTCCGAAAAATCCCAAGACCCGAACCTGATCGCGTAAAGCATCATTCCGGTGGCTACCACCACAAAAGGATCCAGGAAACGCTGGATTAATTCAAGAATGCCAGCATTTTCCTTAAGCAGGCTACGCGAGGTCATGGCAACCCCATTTTGTCCGATGTGGCCGTCGTCAGCGATTGTTGGAATCGATGCCACTCATTTTCTACGAACGCCATCAACTCTGCACGAAATCTCTCGGGTGCAAAACGGCAGGCATTATTACGGCAGGATACGGGTAAAATACGAGCGGCTTCCTGTTCAAAACAGATCACCGCCGCTTGAATGGATTGAATGGATTGCTCAGCAAAAAACACCCCGGTCGGCTGTTCATCATCCAGGCCGCGAATTGTTTCCAGTACGCCGCCCTTGCCATACGCGATGACTGGCGTACCACAAGCCTGGGCTTCTAATGGGGTAATGCCAAAATCCTCTTCTGCGGCAAATACAAACGCCTTGGCACGCTGCATGTAATCGCACATAACATCATCAGTCTGGTATCCCAGCACCGTTACATTTGGCCCTGCCTTCGCTTTCACTTTCTGCATTTCAGGTCCGTCGCCAATGATCACCAAACGTCGCTCCGGCATGGCGGTAAATGCTTCGGCGATTAGATTCATTTTTTTGTAAGGTACCAGACGGGAGGCGGCCAGATAAAAATCTTCCTTGTCTTCGTGTAAGGTAAATTTCGAAATTTCTACAGGTGGATAAATTACCGCCGCATTGCGGCGATAGGTTTTCCCAATTCGTCGCCTAATAAATTGTGAGTTCGCTATAAAGCAATCAACACCATTAGCCGTTCTCACATCCCATATTCGCATTTTGTGCAGTAGCCATTTGGCGACCCATCCCTTTACGCCCCTGTCCAAACCTGAATCTTTCAAATATTGATGTTGTAAATCCCACGCATAGCGCATAGGCGAATTAACATAACTGATATGAAGCTGATCCGGCCCCGTAATAACGCCTTTTGCGACAGCATGACTACTGGAAAGCACCAAATCATAGCCGGACAGGTCGAATTGTTCGATAGCTAAAGGCATTAAGGATAAATACTGCCTGTATTGAGTTCTGGCGAAAGGCAAGTTTTGCACAAACGAAGTTGTTGCCGTTTTCCCCAGTAGAAAGCCTCGTTTTTTAGATGGGATAAAATCTACCACGCCGTATAAATCAGCATTCGGATAGCATAATAATATTTGTTCCAGAACACGCTCGGCTCCGGCATAGACTGTTAGCCAATCATGAATTACAGCGATTTTTACATTTTGCATTTGGATATTAGGCATCGAAAACTGTTTTCATCCTTTTTAAAAACACATGTGAGGATGGTTGGGTATGTATCTTATAAGCCCCAGCATTACCAGTGACAAACTCTTATGGCTAATTGCCCATGAAAAAATTCTATTTTTACGTTTTGACCATCAGCCGTACTACCGCTTTCACCATGATCCGCAGTTAAAATAGTAAGGTGCATCGAGGTCTTTTTCCGCTAGAACAGTGGCTGTTCCCGTGGCGAGCGGAATATCTTTGTGAGCATGGCCGTACGGCCAGCTTTGGTTTTGAATTCACCGAAATACAACACTTCTTGTTCGATGGCAAAACGGATGAAATTCTGACAAAAGTGGGACATGGCAAATAGATCAAAATTTAGACGTGCCACCATTATAATTGTATGCTTTGCTTATGGAGAACTTTAGTGCGCGCAATTAACATTAATCTCAATGGAGTTCGCTCTGCCTGTAGCAAGGATTTTTGCCATTGGCATCCAATGGATTATTTAAGGCGAACTTACCTTGTCCGCATAAAGATCAAAAAGCCAAATTATTGGCAAAAGCGGAGCACTTCGCGTGACTGTTACTGACCGGTCTCTCGCTTCGCTAACCACTCACCAGGGAATCAACCCACACGCCGCTCAACCTATATCGCTTGCGGCATTGGTCAAAAGTATTTCGCGCAACCGCCAGCTCATCGTACAAATGACCAAGCGCGAAGTGGTGGGTCGTTATAAAGGCTCTGTCATGGGTCTGGCTTGGTCTTTTTTTAACCCAGTGTTCATGCTGACCGTGTACACCTTTGTTTTCTCTGTGATCTTCAAGTCACGTTGGGGTGTTGGGGTGAGGAAAGCAAAACCCAATTTGCCACGGTGCTGTTTGTCGGCATGATCGTACATGGATTGTTTGCTGAGGTACTCAATCGTGCACCGTCGCTTATTCTTTCCAATATCAATTACGTCAAAAAAGTTGTGTTTCCGTTAGAGACACTGCCGGTCATTGCTATGGGGGCAGCGCTCTTTCACAGCTTTATCAGCCTGGGTGTGCTGCTGGCTGCTTTTGCCCTGTTTAACGGTTACTTGCACTGGACGGCAATTCTCGCCCCGTTTGTGCTGCTGCCTATAGTTATCCTTACGCTGGGCTTTGCCTGGATGCTTGCATCCTTGGGCGTTTTTCTGCGTGATGTGGGACAAACCATCGGCATCACCACTACGGTCATGATGTTTCTTTCTCCAATCTTTTATCCTGTGACTGCTTTGCCGGAAGGATTCCGTCCCTGGATCATGGTCAACCCGCTCACCTTTATTATCGAGCAAGCGCGAGAAGTGTTGATCTGGGGGCATCTGCCAGATTGGGTGGGGTTGGGCATATACAGCCTTGCCGCTACCCT
>JADKHS010000016.1 GCA_016721605.1 Nitrosomonadales bacterium | reverse complement strand
GGTGAAACAGGCTGGCATTCGCATCCAGTTTCATCATTTGGCCTAGTGCTTGAGGGTGAGCTGGAAGTTCAACTAAAAAGCGGTGCGTTGAAACGGTTAAAAGCAGGCGAGGCATTGGCGGAGGTAATTAATACCCTTCACAATGGCCGTAATTTGTCTGGTTCCCTAGTTAGTGGTTTGCGTGCTGGGGCTGTTGGTCAAAAATTAACGGTTAAAGAGCGCGCTGGAATAAATATTTTTGTTACGAACCAATTGGTCAGACTCCGCTCGATAATCAACCCCAGCCACTCCGATATACATACTATATCCGTTACTTTATAGCAAGGTCATTTCCATGGTGTGCGCCTTCTGCTTGTCCTGTCCAGCCATCCGTGGTATCTGATTGTTTGGCAATGGACGCACAAACTGGTAACTGCCGCGTGTCCTGATTCTGTTATTTCTATGGAAGTGTTGAGAATCAGAATATGTAAAATGCTAAACACTGATTTATTCCACTGCACCCTCACTGAATCTCGCCATCATGATATAATTGGCATCACTTTGATTATTAGTGATTAATCGAGATGCAATCAAGTTTTTTTCTGAACTGAGTATGCGGGCAAAGAAGGCCGTGACACGGCGTGATCGTTTTCCTGGCCGAAATTGAAGCGGTCACGTCCTAGTTATCCTGACGAATGCCGTTGTCCGCATTATCCGAGCGGCGGCGGCTCCAGGTCGCCCTCCGGTCGGGCGGAGCGGATCCTGCGTATGTATGCGCAGCAGTGCTTCGGTCTTTCGGATGAAGCGACGGAAGATTCGCTTTACGACAGTCAGGCCAGCCGCCGTTTTGTCGGCATTGATTTGAATCGACAGGCGGCACCGGATGCAACAACCCCTGCTCAACTTTCGCCATCTGCTGGAAGCGCATCAATGACAGACCATCTTCAACGCGATCAACGCCCATCTGGTGGAGAAGGGATTGCTTCTGCGTGAGGTCGGTCATTGTGGATGCCACGCTGATCGCCGCACCTCCTTCGACCAAGAATATGAAGGGGAAATGATGCCGAGATGCACCAGTCCAAAAAGGCAATCAGTGGCATTTCGATGAAGGTCATTATGGGGTTGATGCGCAGTCAGGGCTTGTCCACACCTGTCGTCAGACGGCAGCCAATGTGCATGATAACCTAGGCGCAGGCGCTGCTGCATGGCGATGAAACGGATGTGTTTGGTGATGCGGGTTATCAGGCGTTGAGAAGCGTGAAGAGAATCTGAGTTGCCCGTGACCTGGCATGTTGCGATGCGGCCTCCAAACATAAAGCGCTGGACAAGTCGGCTGTAGGCGGGCTGATGGAAAAACTTGAACATGCCAAAGCCAGTATTCGTGCCAAAGTGAGCATCCATTCCATGTGGTAAGAACCCTGTTCAGGCAAACCGCAAGACCCTACAAAGGGTTAGGCTAAGAACACCGCTCGGCTATTTGCGCTGTTTGGTTTGCTAATTTGGTGCTGGCGTGTCGATGGCGTATTTCTGACGGCCAAGTCGCGCCCTAAATGAAAAACGGAATAATGCCAAGAAATGGCGCAATTCCAGGGCAAAATCGCAGAATTCCACTGCATTCGGAAACTAAGCACCGGACTCTGCTGTGCTGTGAATTATTCAGCGTTTCCCTAGCTTGATTATTTTAGGATTCCTAAATATAATTAGGCTGGTTATCGTGTTTAGACAGATTATAAGGAGAGAAAAGATGGGTAAATCAGTTTTCTATCATGCGGGTTGTCCTATTTGTGTTAGTGCTGAACATGACATTATTAATTTGGTTGGTGCCGATAATGTGGAAATTGTCCATTTAAGTAAGGATATGTCGAGGTTTGACGAGGCGGAAAAAGCAGGTGTGAAGTCTGTTCCGGCGTTAGTAACGCCAAACGGAAAGGTGCTTCATATTAATTTCGGTGCATCAATGGCTGATGTCAAAGGTTAAACTTCAAGGAATCCAGAATTTCTTTTAGTTTCCTTGCTAATTTCTTAAGAAAATAAAATTATGAAAAATTCGACGCTTTATCACGATGGTTGCGATATATGTGCATTGGTTGGGCAGGAAGTTGTAAATTTAATTGGGTTAGCCAATTTAGATATTGTTCATGTTGGGTTAAATCCTTTAAAACAAATTGAAGCGAAAAATAAAGGAGTCAAAGCATTTCCAGCGTTGGTGCTGAACAATGGCAACATATTGCACTTTAATGTTGAAGAACACGAAGGAAGTGTGGACTGTTTATTTTAAAAAAATAGGGTGCCGTATCGTATAAAAAACCATGAAATACTTAAATTTGGCAGGAGTCATCGCGATTGATAGAGGTGCCTGACGCTATAAATGGTTCGAGCTACGGCACAAGTCCCATTCTTGCTACAATTAGCGCTTGCAATAAATAACGGAATTAATTATGTGCGGAATAATTGGTGCAATAGCGCAGCGCAATGTCGTTTCTATACTGTTACAAGGGCTGCAACGCCTGGAATATCGGGGTTATGACTCAGCTGGATTGGTCGTTGTTGAGAACAATGAATTACAACGCATCCGTAGCATTGGGCGTGTTGCGGAATTAACCACACGAAGTGCTGCTACCAGCGGTCACATCGGTATTGCGCATACGCGTTGGGCCACTCATGGTGTACCCAGCGAACGTAACGCACACCCGCACTTGAGTGGCAATCTCATTGCCGTGGTGCATAACGGCATTATCGAAAACTACGAAGAGCTACGCACACGCCTGACGGCGCAAGGCTCCGTATTTACATCCGACACTGACAGCGAAGTTATTGCGCATCTTATTAATAGCCACTATGCGCGCGGCAATAGTTTGTTGGTTGCGACTCAGGCGGCGCTTGCTGAGTTGGTGGGCGCTTACGCTATCGGCGTAGTGGCTGCGGACAATCCGGGCCAGCTAATTTGTGCGCGCAAGGGTAGCCCGTTGTTGTTGGGGGTGGGGGTTGGAGAGCATTTCATCGCATCGGATGTGTCAGCGCTGTTGCCGGTGACAAAAAATGTAGTGTATCTGGAAGAGGGCGACGTGGCCGAAGTAAGCTTGCATGGCTACCGGATTTTTGATGCCAAGGGCCAGGCGGTGGAACGCCCGGTACACGCCAGTAAACTGTCTAACGCAAGCATGGAGCTGGGCGAATATCGTCACTACATGCAGAAGGAAATTCACGAGCAGCCGCAAGCGCTCGCGGATACGTTGGAAGGGGTATGTAATAGCCAATCCCTGATACCCGGCATTTTCGGTGCCGAGGCCGCCGCTGCGTTTGAACAGGTTGAAAGTATCCTCATTCTCGCTTGTGGCACCAGCCACCATGCGGGGTTAGTGGCGCGCTACTGGCTTGAAGAAATCGCCGGCATTCCATGTACCGTGGAAATCGCCAGCGAATATCGCTACCGCGTGAGCGTGCCCAATCCCAAGTCGCTAGTTGTGACCATTTCTCAATCGGGTGAAACCGCCGATACTCTGGCTGCACTTAATCACGCCAAGGCATCGGGTCACCCGCATACTCTTTCCATTTGCAATGTGCCGGAAAGCGCGCTGGTCAGGCTTTCCAAGCTGCATTTTCTGACGCGCGCGGCCGGAAGTTGGAGTCGCCTCAACCAAGGCATTTACTACACAATTAGCGGCTTTGTTTCTGCTTACGCTGGTTCTTGCCAAGCTGCGTGGAAGGTTGAGTGCAGAAAAAGAGCAGCGCCACTTGCATGCGTTGCGCCATTTGCCCAGCGCGGTTCAATTGGTATTGAAACTCGAGCCCGACATTGCACTAATGGCTGAGCGTTTTGCCGACAAGCGCCATGCCCTGTTCCTTGGGCGCGGGCTGCACTATCCCATCGCACTGGAAGGGGCGCTTAAGCTTAAGGAAATATCTTACATTCACGCCGAAGCTTATCCTGCCGGTGAATTAAAGCACGGGCCGCTAGCCTTGGTGGACAAGGACATGCCGGTTATCGCCGTTGCCACTAACGACGCATTGCTGGAAAAGCTCAAATCCAACCTGCAAGAAGTCCGCGCACGGGGTGGAGAGCTGTATGTATTTGCCGACGCGGGTACGCGTTTTCATTCAAGCGAGGGCGTACATCTAATGCAAATGCCCGAGCATGCCGGATATTTAAGCCCTATTCTGCACACCATTGCGCTGCAACTGCTGGCATATTACGTGGCATTGCAAAAGGGAACTGATGTTGATAAGCCGCGCAATCTGGCCAAATCTGTCACTGTAGAGTGATGAGTCAGCGAGTTATGCTTATTTCACATCCGTCCATTACCATGGGGTTGTTCCAGAATGGCGGTTATCGCTGTATTCAATCAGAAGGGAGGGGTGGGCAAAACCACCACCTGCCTTAATCTTGCCGCTGCGCTGGCCAGGGGGCAGCGGCATCCCATCGTTCTTGACCTCGATCCGCAAGGCCATTTAAGTATGGCTTGTGGGCTGAAGGATGCCACTTTATCTGATGTGGGCATGACTGCTTTTTTTAGGATGAATACTCCGCTGGCCAAGCTTCTGCGTGATACTCCGGCGGGCTGGCAGATTGTCTCCTCTTCACCCGGATTGTCCAAGATTGATGCGCTTTATGGTAGCGATCCCAAAGCTGCCACTCTGTTGAAAAAAGGCCTGAGTGAAGATCTGGCACTCACCGGTGCGCCCATCCTGATTGACTGTTGTCCCATGTTGGGAGTGCTCACGCTTAATGCTTTGCTTGCTTCGGATCGAGTGCTGATTCCGGTTTCAGCGGACTTTCTTTCATTGCAAGGCGTACACCTTCTGGATTCGGCACTTAATGTGCTTGAGGTTAAACTTAAACGTTTATTCGAGCGTCGCATCGTGGTGACCCGTTTTGATTCGCGGCGTAAACTTTCATATGAAATTTTCGACAAACTTCGGGATCGTTACGGTTCATTGGTGTGCAATACGCGTATTAGCGAAAATGTTTCGCTTGCAACCAGCCCCATGCATGGTAAAGATGTCTTCGCTTATGCCCCGCAAAGTCCTGGTGCGGCGGATTACAAGGCGTTAACCGGGGAGTTGATTAATAGCGGATTTTTTGAAGAAAGATTGGCAGTTTGATTTTCAATCAGGGCGTCTTCCGGGGCATATTCTTACCCCACCAGCTTCCATTTCACCATTTCATTCGCTCTCAAAGGTACTAGTTGGTGTTCTCCAAACCCAATGGTTGCAGGCACCTGCCATTCCTGTTTGCGCAAGGTAACGCTCTGGGCGTTACGTGGCAGATGATAAAAATCAGCGCCATAAAAACTGGCAAAGCCTTCTAATTTATCTAGTGCCCCGGCTTGCTCGAAAACTTCTGCATAGAGTTCGATGGCGGTGTGGGCGGTGTAAATGCCGGCGCAGCCGCAAGCGGATTCTTTGGTAGGTTGTGCATGCGGGGCGCTGTCTGTGCCGAGGAAGAATTTTTTGTTGCCGCTGGTGGCCGCTGCAAGCAATGTTTCACGATGTGTTTCGCGTTTCAACACTGGCAGGCAGTAATAGTGCGGATGAATGCCGCCGATGAGCATGGCATTGCGGTTGTATAGCAGGTGGTGCGCGGTGATGGTGGCGGCGATATTATCGGGCGCGTTTTTCACAAACTCTGTGGCGTCTATCGTGCTGATATGTTCGAATACTACACGCAAATCGGGCAGGTCGCGCAGCAGCGGTTGCAGCACGCGGTCTATGAATACTGCTTCACGGTCGAACACGTCTACCGCTGTATCGGTTACTTCGCCATGCATAAGCAGCGGCATACCACAGCGCTGCATTTCTTCCAGTGCGGGATAGGTTTTGCGGATATCAGTGACACCTGAGTCGGAGTTGGTGGTGGCGCCTGCAGGATAATATTTAACTGCATGCACGATGCCGCTTTGCTTTGCTGTACGAATTTCTTTCGCCGTCGTGTTGTCGGTCAGATATAAAGTCATCAGAGGTTCGGAAATGCGAACCCACAGGTAGCGCGGCGAGAATGCGCGTGCGGTAGGCCTGCGCCTGTTCGGTGGTTGTAACCGGTGGACGGAGGTTGGGCATGATGATGGCGCGGGCGAATTGGCGTGCGGTGTCGGGCAACACGGAATGCATTAACGCACCATCGCGCAAATGCAGGTGCCAGTCATCAGGGCGGGTTAGTTTTAGTTCCATGACAAATATTTTATCCGAATGTAAAAATGGGGTGGGCTTTGAATTAATCTAAGGATTTGAGTGAGAGCGCGCGTTGATATAGTTCGTTACGCCCTGCGCCAGTGATACGCACAGCGAGCTGAACCGCCTGTTTGAGCGGTAATTCGTGCAATAGCGCGGCCAATACATGTTCAGTTTCTGCATCCAATCCTTCCTGTTGCGCTGTTGCGGCGCCGGAAACCAGCAATACGAATTCGCCCCGTTGACGGTTAGTATCACCATTCAGCCAAACCAGCGCCTCGGCGAGGGAGCATTGATGAATGCTCTCGAAAAGCTTGGTGATTTCGCGCGCAAATACAATTTGCCGGTCACCGCCGAAAACGCTTTGCAGGTCGGTCACGCATTCCAGTATGCGATGCGGGGCTTCATAAAATATAAGGGTATAGGGTAAGGCGATCAGTTCTTGTAACGCGCGGCAACGTGCAGCTGATTTATTGGGCAGAAACCCATAAAACAGGAAGTGCGGTGCGGGCAGGCCGGCGGCGGACAGGGCCGCTAATGCGGCGTTTGCTCCAGGGATGGGGATCACGCGGTAACCTGCGGCGCGCACTTCTGCCACTAATATCGCACCGGGATCGCTTATCGCCGGGGTGCCTGCATCGGATACCAGGGCAACCGATTGACTTCGGGCTAGCAGCGCGATCACTTTTTCTGCCGCCGCTCGTTCGTTGTGTTGGTGCAATGCCATTAACCTATTTGCCGCAATGGAATAATGCATCAGCAGATTCGCAGTATTACGCGTGTCTTCAGCGGCAATGGTATCCGCAGATATCAGCACATTCAGCGCACGTAAACTGATATCCCGCAAATTCCCAATTGGGGTGGCAACCACATATAATGCGCATTCTAATTTTTGTTTTTGCCCGCTATGCACTGCATTTCCTCGTATTGTTGCTTGTTAGCCGCCGTACTATACGTGAGCGTGGGAGGCTGTGCCACTCCCAAAAAATGCCTCAAGTTCAGCCATCCCATATTTGAAATGGGACAGGGATGATTTGCTTGCATACCAATCCACCATTCAAGCCCGAAATGGAACGTTTTTATGCACTCGCTGTCGATACCTTCCACCTAATGCAGAAATCAGTGTCGCTGCAAGTATGAGTACACGCGGGGCTCAGGCCGAACAGTTAGCGGCGCAATTTCTGCAACGCCATGGCCTCAAGTTGCTGCAACGGAACTATAGCTGCCGTTATGGCGAAATTGACCTGATTCTGCAAGATGGTGACACGCTGGTATTTGCCGAGGTACGTTTGCGCAGTCGTGGCGATTTTGGCGGTGCTGCGGCCAGCATTAATGCGGCCAAGCAGGCTCGATTGATACACACCGCTCAGCATTACCTCGCCACACTGAGCCGAACCCCACCTTGCCGTTTTGATGCACTGTTGTTTGATACGCTGGATAGCGCTCGACTGGAATGGGTCAAGAATGCTTTTACCGCTTGATTTCGGGTAACATCCAGATTCATCGTAGCGGATTTTTGGCACTGGTAACTTTGATCAGCAGAATTTGTCAGCACTTCGACGACATATTAGTGAGAGGGGAACATGCGTTATTTAACTTATTTATTATTGGCAATCGTGCTAAGCGCGACGCAAGGATGCTTTCCGATAATCGCTGCGGGTGTTGGCGCGGGTGCGATAATGTCATCAGATCGCCGTACTGCCGGCAGTATTCTCGAAGACCAAAACATCGAGAACAAAGCACTCAATCAAATAAATATTCAATATAAAGATACCGTGTATGTGAATGTCACCAGTTTTAATCGCCGTGTGCTCATTACCAGCCAAGTACCCAACGAAAAAGCTAAAACTGATATTGAAAAATAGTTACAAGCTTGACGAATGTAAAGGCTGTAAATAACGAACTACAGGTATCTTCCCTCACTGATTTATCGTGGCGCAGTAATGATGCCCTTATTACTAGCAACATTAAGTTGCGTTTTCTTAATAACAGCCGAGGATTTCAGCCTGAACATGTAAAAATAGTTACCGAAAATAGTTCGGTATTTCTGATGGGTTTGGTTTATCACAAGGAAGCTGAAGCCGCCGCTGACATCGCTAGCAGCTCGCGTGGCGTGGAGCGTGTAGTCAAGGTGTTTGAATACCTTGATTAAGGGCCGCGTTGCTTAACGCGCTAAGTTTCAAAGTTACAAATGGAAAAAATTCTGAGCAACAGTTTTATGAGAAAAAACCAGGACGGTATGGAACACAACTTTAATAACCATGCTTAATCCTACCGAAATTACCCTGCATCAACAATCGAAGCTGCTGGAAATTGCCTTCGATGACGGCTCACGTTACCGCTTGCCGTATGAGTTTCTGCGCGTGCATTCGCCTTCTGCCGCAGTACGCGGACACGGCCCGAGCCAGGAGGTGCTGCAGGTCGGCAAGCAAGAGGTGAACGTGATTGACGTGCAGCCCGTAGGCAGCTACGCCATCAAACTGACTTTCGATGATGGCCACAATACCGGCCTTTATTCTTGGGATTATTTGAATGAACTCGGGAAATATCAGGATGCGTTGTGGCACGAATATTTAAGCAAATTGGCAGAAGCGGGAGAGAGCCGTGTTCCACATCCCCCCGTAAAGGTATTCGATAAGCCTGAGGAAATAAAATGAACAAGACAACTCATTTTGGTTTCACGACTATCGCGGAAACAGAAAAGGCCGAGCGTGTAGCCCAAGTGTTTACATCCGTCGCTACCAAATATGATGTCATGAATGATCTTATGTCAGTTGGTCTGCATCGGCTCTGGAAACGCTTCGCCATTCAGGTCAGTGGTGTACGAGTGGGGGAGCGAGTGCTGGATGTGGCGGGTGGGTCTGGTGACCTTTCTCGTCAGTTTGCCAAATGTGTAGGCAATAGTGGCCAAGTTTGGCTCACCGACATTAACAAAGCGATGTTGCGTGTTGGCCGTGACCGTTTGATTGATGATGGCGTAAATACACCTGTTGCACAGTGTGATGCGGAAAACTTGCCCTTTCCGTCTAATTATTTCAACTGTGTCAGCATTGCTTTCGGCCTGCGCAATGTAACTCACAAGGATGCTGCGTTACGTGAGATGCAGCGCGTGCTTAAGCCTGGTGGCCGTTTGCTGGTGCTGGAATTTTCTAAGGTGTGGAAGCCGCTGGAGCCGCTGTATGATGCTTATTCGTTCAAACTGCTGCCGAAGCTGGGCGAGTTGATCGCCAAGGATGCCGACAGTTATCGCTACCTGGCGGAATCTATCCGCATGCACCCTTCACAGGAGGAGCTTAAGCGTATGATGGAAGAAGCTGGACTCTCCCGTGTTGAATATTTCAATCTTAATGCTGGAATTGTGGCCCTGCACAGGGGATATAAAATTTAATCAGAATGTTCCCAAACGCCTGCGGTGCACTCCAAATACTTTCAATATTCAATTTGCCTCAGGAAGTTAGGATTTATATCCAAATATTTTAAGGATATAGCCAAGCTGGTTCGCAAAATGAACCTTTGCGTTTTGCAGTGTACTAAGGATGTAGTGTTATACTTTATTCGCTTTTTTTTGTTGTTAACTATTAAATGAGGGTAGCCCATGAAACGTTTTCTGTTGTTGTTAACCCTTACCCTAGCTAGTTTCTCCATGCTATCTGTAACCGCCGAAGCTAAGCGTATGGGTGGGGGTGGCAGCATTGGTCAGCAACGCACCATGAGTCCGCAACAAGCGTCCAAGGCGCCGCCCGTGCGGCACCTGCCCCGGCAGCGCCTGCGGCAGGTAATAAATGGCTTGGCCCGTTGGCCGGTTTGGCAATAGGTGCAGGCTTGGGCGCAATGTTCGCTGGTGGTATGGGTGGTTTAGGTGGCGCGATGGGCGGTATTCTGATGGCGCTACTGGCCGCAGGTTTGGTGATGTTCTTGATTTCACGGTTTCGCAAATCCCCGTCGCAGCAGCCTGCCATGCAATATGCAGGAAGCGGCGCATCATCCTACCAGCCAGAATCGAGGCAGCAGCCATTTGCAGGCAGTAGCGCTGCCACTTCTGCACCTTTAGCCAATAACAGCAGTAACATTCCGGCAGATTTCCCGGCTGAAGCTTTCCTGCGTAGCGCTAAAACTTCATTTATCCGCCTGCAGGCTGCAAATGACCGTAAGGATCTTAATGACATTCGTGAGTACACTACGCCCGAAATGTTCGCCGAAATTTCTTTGCAGTTACAGGAACGCGGCGATGCACCGCAAAAAACAGATGTGCAGACAATCAATACTCAGATTGTTGAGGTGGTCAATGAAGGTGACTATGCCATTGCTAGTGTACGTATGAGCGGCCAATTGAGCGAGAATAACGGCATGCCGGAAAACTTCGATGAAATTTGGCATGTGCAAAAGAACCTACGCGATGAAAAGGCAGTCTGGTTGTTATCCGGGATCCAGCAAGTAGCGTAAACATGCCGTTTCAGCCGACTGCTTCTGTCCTTAACCACTTGCTTACTCAAAGTGGTTGGGCGTTACAGCGGTTGGTAGTCCATGCAGGCAAGACGGCGCGCTTTACCATCGCGCCGTTTGTTTTTTCATACACTATTCAAAGTGATGGCACGCTTTGTGCTGCCACAGCCGATGCAAGTGTCGATGCAAATTGCACCATCCCGCCTTCATTGCTGCCGCGTCTGGCAGTGCATGATGAAGCGGCTTTTGCGCAAATTGAAAGTTGCGGTGATACCACGCTACTCGCCGAAGTTTTTTATCTCAGTCGTCATCTGCACTGGGATGTAGCAGAAGACTTAAGCCGGGTGACTGGCGATATCGCTGCCGAGCGTATTGTGCAATATGCCAAGGCTGGGCAGCAATATATACAGGGCGCTGCGCTCAACTTGTCGCAAACGTTAGCAGAATATTGGACGGAAGAATCCCCGCTGCTTGCCAAGTCTACTCATATTGCGGACTTCGTGCAGCAGACGGACAAGTTGCGCGACGACGTAGCGCGGTTGGAGCAACGCATCAATCGATTATCTAATTCCTGAAATTCCCTGCTAGTCTCTACAATATGCTGCAATACACTTAACGGTTCTTTGAAAGCCACCAAGCTGATTTTTTTCAGATGTTCAAAGGCCGTGTTAAATCAGCTTTGGGGTGACTGAAATAAAATCAATCAGAAAGCGTGATTTCATCTGAAAAGTTATACACCTCAGCCGTCCGAATGTTAGCCTCAAGGCACATATGGGGCTGTAATCGCCGCAGCACGAACGAGGTGTTTGAGGATGGTGCCAAGCTTGAAGAAGCGATGGTAAAGCGGTACTGAACCTTGGACAGGTAGCGGTTCCATATTTACAAAAGTTAGTTGCCCAGCAGGGTATTCATGGCGCGGAATATGGGGATGATTTTTTATATCGCGTCCATACAGAAACGAGTGTCTGGTTTTAATTCTTCGTATATCCGGTAATCTGTTTCTATCATGTTAAGAGCTTCATATGTATTTTTGGCAAAAATATTGGTCTTTTCCACGTACAGGCGAAACCCGCAAATACTTGGATTATTATTCGCAGACTCCCGAATAAAATTATAAAGCTTGGTATAAATTCCCTTGCGGCGCTCATTCGGCTTGATGTAGACACTTTGAATCCACCAAAACAGACCATTTCGCCAATCGCTCCATTCCGGAGTTACCATTAGTGATCCAATAACTTCATTGTCGCGCTCAGCAACTACATAAAAACCAAGGTCAGGATTGTTTAAAAGTTTATCGACGCCCCTTGATATTACTTCCGGAATTAATTCTTTCTGTTCTGTTTCAAGAGCCATAGCCCGATTAAATTCGGTTATAGCTAAAGCATCATGCATTTCAGCTAGGCGGATCAATATTTTATTAGGCATATTATGGTTGTTTCTATTGCAGAAACATCATGTTAATCAAATTTAAATCGGTATGGCTATATAAATTTAATTCTTACGTTTTTTGTCGCTCAATAACAGCCAATGAACGTAAGCTTTCCAGCACCTGTTGTAAAACAGGGGAATCACTATCTCGTGGAAACATCATATAAGCTGGTAATTTAAACTGCGTACTGCCAGGTACAACAAACAGTTTTTTAGCCTGGATTAAAGGTTCAGCTATACGCGTAGGAAGAAAACATGATCCGCCATTGCTTATGATTAGCTGTACTCCAAGCCAGCCGATATTTACAACCTGGGGAGGGCGTTCCATATCAGGGTAATAATTATTATGCCACTCGTAAAATATCGGTCCCCAATCTACATAAATATAATCTTCATTTGGCCAGGGTTTATCCGGATCGGTGGTCACTAGCGCCAGTGTTTCATCAAATAAATACTCAATCTGAAGGCCAGGGTTTTGTTGTGGCGTGTACATCATGCTCACATCCATTCTGCCTTCAATGAGCCCACGAATTAAATCTTCTTCAAAGCCAATTTCACTACGAATAGAAATATCCGGCACCAGAACACGCATTGCGCCAACCCATCGGGGTAACAATTCTTCCCACAAGGCGATCCGAGCT
Source organism: Nitrosomonadales bacterium (assembly GCA_016721605.1). Taxonomy (GTDB): domain Bacteria; phylum Pseudomonadota; class Gammaproteobacteria; order Burkholderiales; family Gallionellaceae; genus Nitrotoga. The sequence goes on along the minus strand of JADKHS010000016.1, from coordinate 59,783 downwards.
CCCACAGTAATACTGGCGTGGAAACGGCTAGGCAGTCTAATATCATGCCGCGCTTGTTCCAGTGTTAATAAAAAGGATTTCGCATGACGAAAGAAACGTTGTCCTGCGAGTGTTAACGTTGCACCGGAACGATTACGCACAAAGAGGGTAACGCCAAGATAGGCTTCCAATCTTTGTATGCGTGTGCTGACAGTTGATTGGGTAACATGCAATCTATTGGCCGTTTCAAGGAAGCTATTATTGGCGACCACACCCAAAAAAGTTCTAATCTGATCTATGTCCATAAATTTAGTATCGGATATATCGATATTAAAGTCCAATAAAAATCGTTTGTCTAATACCACACTCATAACTTACATTCGTGCTTAACATGGGTGTCGTGGAATAGGGTTTGTAACCCATCGTCAAAGACTAATTCCCTTAACAAAATACTTTGCTCCCTTGCAACGTAAAGGCCATAAAAATGATTACTAAATCATCCGTAGTTCTAGGCTTAATCGCCATCCTATTATTGAATGGATGTCATCAGGCAAAAACCGAGACACATGAAGAGATGCCTAAATATGCGGCAACTACACCGTTCCGTGAAGATGTTTCTCTCATGAAAGGCTATGTCTCTCAGATTCATGCCATCAGGCATATTGAAGTCCGCTCTTTGGAAAAGGGCTACTTACAGGATATTTTTGTGGATGAAGGGCAATTGATAAAAAAGGGACAGCCCATGTTTAAAATTATGCCCAATATTTATCAGGCAGAACTTTTAAAAACGCAAGCCGAAGCGCAAAAAACGAACATCGAATACCTTAATACCAAGGGTCTGGCTGATAAGAATATCGTATCGGCCAATGAATTGGCTTTGGCCAAAGCAAAATTAGATAAGGCCAAGGCGGAAGTGAAAATGGCGGAAACCCGCTTAGGTTTCACCGATATCAAAGCACCTTTTGAAGGGATTATGGATCATTTAGTTGTTAGGATCGGCAGCCTTCTCGATGAAGGTGCGTTGTTGACGACACTGTCTGACGTCAGCCAATTGTGGGTCTATTTCAACGTCCCAGAAGCCCAATACCTAGATTTTAAGACGCAAAAAAAAGACAAAATCGGTGAAACCGTGCAGCTAAAAATGGCAGATGGCGAGATTTTCAATCAAAAGGGTGTCATTGAGGCAATTGTAGGTGACTTTAATAATACCTCCGGGAATATCCAATTCCGTGCCTTGTTCGCTAACCCGGACAAAATTCTCAGGCATGGTGAGACAGGAACCATCCTAATGGCCAAGCCTTATCCAAATGCCATGCTCATTCCCCAAAAAGCGACGTTCGAAATCATGGATAAAACCTATGTCTACGTCGTCAACAAAGAAGAAAAAGTGGAGCAAAGGCTTATTCATATAGAGGCCGAATTGCCACAACTGTTTATTGTTAAAGATGGCGTGAATGATAGTGACAGGATTTTGCTCGAGGGTATTCGCAAAGTTCGTCCTGGAGAGAAGGTGACGATCGATTTAAGGCCACCGCAAAAGGTTCGCTCAGAGTTGAAGAAATTGTATACCGAGTAACCTTTAGTCAGGATTAAACCATGTTTAATATTTTTCTCAGAAGACCCGTGATGGCGATCGTGTTATCGCTAATGTTCCTATTTTTGGGGTTTGTGGCAATGAAATCATTGCCCATTTCCCAGTTTCCAGATATTGCGCCGCCACGGGTCACGGTTTCGATATCGTTTCCCGGTTCCAGCGCCGATGTACTGGTGAAATCGTCCCTGATTATGTTAGAGCGCGCTATCAATGGCGTGCCCGGCATGAAATACATCACTTCGGATGCAACCAGCGCTGGCGAAGCGACCATTCAAGTGTATTTCAATTTAGGCGTCGATCCCAATGTCGCGATGGTTAACGTAAAGACGCGCGTGGATCAGATGATGAGCAGACTGCCCACACTGGTGCAGTTAGAAGGTGTGATCGTGAACTTCGTCCAGCCCAGCATGCTCATGTATGTCAACCTCTTCAGTAAAGACAAAAACGCCGATCAGAACCTTTTATTCAATTATGCCTACGTCAGTGTTATTCCGGAAATTCAGCGCATTACTGGAATCGCCCAAGCATCTATATTGGGTGCCCGCCAATATGCGATGCGGATTTGGCTGAATCCGGAACGGATGCGGGCCTATAGCGTCTCGTCAGAGGAGGTGATGGAGGCCATCGGGAATCAAAGCATTATCGGACGTCCTGGCCGACTGGGCCAAAGCACAGGCATGGCCGCCCAGTCCAAAGAGTATGTGCTGGTCTATAAAGGACGTTTCAATAAGCCAGAAGAATATGGAGATATTATTATCCGGTCTACCCCGACAGGTGAGATTCTGCGTATTAAAGACATTGCCAAGGTCGATCTAAACAGCGAGTTTTATAATATTTTCTCTGATAAAGACGGGTACCCTTCGGCGTCCATCGTGCTTAAGCAAAACTACGGCACGAATGCCCAAAAGGTCATAGAGAATGTGAAGGAAAAGCTGGCAGAAATGAAAAAGTCCTTCCCGGAAGGCATGGAATACGAAATTAATTACGATGTGTCTCGTTTCGTTGATGCGTCCATCGAAAAAGTGCTGCACACCTTGGTTGAAGCCTTCATATTGGTCTCCTTGGTGGTCTTTATTTTCCTCGGTGATTGGCGTTCTACCTTAATTCCGGTTCTGGCAGTACCGGTTTCGCTGGTCGGTGCATTCGCCGTTATGTCTGCGTTCGGGCTTTCCATCAACCTGATTACCTTGTTTGCCTTAGTGTTGTCTATCGGTATTGTGGTTGATGATGCCATTGTGGTGGTAGAAGCTGTGCATGCAAAAATGGCAGCCGAGAATTGCAGTCCCTATGAGGCATCCCGAAAAGTATTGGGGGAAATCGGTGGCGCAATTATTGCGATTACATTGGTCATGGTGTCGGTGTTCATCCCTATTGCGTTTATGCCAGGGCCGGTAGGGGTGTTTTATCGACAGTTCGCTATTGCGATGGCGTCGTCGATCATTATTTCAGCAGTCGTGGCTTTATCGCTGGCCCCGGTATTGTGTGCCATGATACTTAAAAACACCCACGACCAGCCGAAACGGAAAAATCCAATCAGCCTTTTCATCGATGGCTTTAACTCTATTTTCGAAAAGGTCACCGGACGTTACATTAAATTGCTGAATGTCACGGTCACCCGGCGTATGGTCACGTTTTTGGTATTGGCCGGGTTTGGCTTCGGTGTTTTTATGATTGATAAAACCTTGCCTTCCGGCTTTATTCCCGGCGAAGACCAAAGCATGATTTATGCGATTATCCAAACACCGCCCGGTTCAACCATCGAAGTGACCAACAGAGTGGCACGGCAACTGGAAGTGATAGCATCAAAAATCGAAGGCGTACAATCGGTTTCTTCCTTAGCCGGCTACGAAATACTCACTGAAGGCCGCGGATCGAATGCAGGCACCAGTATTATCAACCTGAAAGATTGGTCGCAACGAAAAAACTCGGTACAAAATGTTATCCACGAGTTGGAGGAAAAAACCCATAACTTGGGCGCGATCATCGAGTTTTTTCAACCTCCGGCAGTGCCAGGATACGGAGCGGCGTCGGGTTTGGCGTTTCGCTTATTGGACAAGACATTAGACACAGATTATTTCGAGTTCGATAAAATTAACCAAGCGTTTATGGACGCGATGCGTAAACGTAAGGAACTTACCGGCTTATTTACTTTTTATGCGGCTAATTATCCGCAATACGAACTGGTTATCGACAGTAAACTTGCCATGCAAAAAGGAGTTACCGTCGAAAAAGCGATGAATCACTTGGACATCATGATCGGCAGTACCTATGAGCAGGGTTTTATTCGCTTCAATAACTTTTTTAAAGTCTACGCCCAGGCCTTGCCAGAATTCCGGCGTTCTCCTGAGGATGTGTTGAAATATTTTGTGAAAAATGATAAAGGCGAAATGGTGCCGTACTCCGCCTTTATGACTATGGTGAAAAAGCAGGGGCCCAACGAGATCACGCGTTACAACCTCTATAACTCGGCGGCGATCCGCGCCGAGCCCGCAACGGGTTATACCACTGGCGCGGCCATCAAGGCAGTTGAAGAGGTTGCGAAAGCTACTTTGCCGCAGGGTTTTGACCTTGCCTGGGAAGGCTTGTCATTTGACGAAGCCCTCCGGGGTAATGAAGCATTGCTGATCTTCGCGATCGTTATCATGTTTGTCTACCTGGTGTTAGCCGCACAATACGAAAGCTTTGTTTTGCCTTTGGTCGTGCTATGTTCGCTGCCCCCGGGTATTTTCGGTGCTTTTTTATTGTTAAAAGGATTAGGGCTCGCCAATGATGTCTACTCGCAATTGGGAATGATTATGTTAATTGGTTTGCTTGGCAAAAATGCGGTATTGATTGTCGAATTTGCAACACAGAAGCAAACCCAAGGCATGACTGTTTTAGAAGCGACGATTGCGGGTGCAAAAGAGCGCTTTCGCCCGATTTTGATGACTTCCTTTGCCTTTATAGCCGGGCTGGTACCGTTAGCGATGGCTACGGGGGCGGGAGCAGTCGGCAACAGGACGATTGGTACCTCAGCACTGGGTGGGATGCTTTTCGGTACCGTGTTTGGAGTCATCATTATTCCAGGGCTTTATTATTTGTTTGCCAAAATGATAGAAGGCAAAAAATTAATTCAACATGAAGACCTTGATCCTCTAACCGAAACTTATCACTACGGCCCAAATGATAATGAAAACTAAAACATTTCAGCTTATGGTTTTAGGCGTGTTGGGGTTGATGTTGCAAGCCTGTGGTACGCCTGAACTACTAATCAAAAAAGAAGACACGCGTCTTCCTACTGGTTATAAGTCGGGCGTTTCGGAAAAGACCAATACGGCGAGTATCAAATGGAAAGACTTTTTCGATGACCCTAACTTATTAAGTTTGATAGATATAGCTGTTGTTAACAATAAAGAAATTAATATCATGATGCAGCGCATCAGTGTTGCACAGAATGAAATTCAAGCGCGTAGAGGCCAATATTTGCCATTTGTAAATGTTGGTGCTGGGGCGGGCGGGGACAGAAAGGCGAGTTTACGCGCAATGGCGCTGTTGAAGCTAATCTGCCAAAAGCCAATGGTCAGCCTTCCCCTACGTGCAGGGATTTTCACTTTGGGCTAATCTCAAGCTGGGAGATAGACGTATGGAAAAAATTGAGGAATGCGAAACAGGTCGCTGTTCTCGAGTATATGGCATCACAAGAAGGTAAAAATTTTTTAGTGACCAACCTGGTCGCTGAAGTTGCCCATTCGTACTATGAACTGCTTGCCTTGGATAACCAGCTTAAGAATTTAGAGCAAAATATTAGTATCCAGCAAAATGGTTTGGAGATGGTCAAGCAACTACTGTTTGTGCAAGAACAACTGCACTTGCCGTCAGACGTTATGAAGCGGAAGTGGCAAAAAACAAAAGCAAAGTATACGAATTAAATCAGCATATTACTGTTGTTGAAAACCGGATAAACTTCTTGTTAGGGAGAACGCCACAGCCTATCCAGCGTGCTTCTAGTGGTTTTATGGAGTTAAAACCCAAAGTGCTTAAGACGGGCATTCCGTCACAATTGCTACAAAACAGGCCTGATATTAGGCAAGCGGAGCTTGAGCTAGCGGCAGCGGCATTAAATATAAAGGTGGCTAGGGCAAATTTCTATCCCTCCTTTAGCATAAACGCTGGAATAGGGTTTGAGGCTTTTGCACTTAAGTACCTGATCAATACCCCAGAGTCATTGGCGGCCACTATTGCCGGAGAATTAGTGGCACCACTGGTCAATAAGAATGCCATCATAGCGGAATATAAAAACGCCAATGCCAAGCAGATTCAGGCGGCTTATGAGTATGAGCAAAGTATTATTAAAGCTTATACTGAAGTAGCGAATCAAATTTCAAACATCGATAACCTCGACAAAAACTATCAGCTTAAGACAAGCCAAGTGGAAGCGCTCGCCCAATCAATTGATGTCGCTAATCAGCTATTCAAATCTGCCCGTGTGGACTACCTCGATGTACTACTGGCGCAAAGGGATACCTTGGATGCCAAAAAAGATCTAATTGAAACGAAACAAAAACAAATTGATGCAATGGTGGATCTTATAAATCACTCGGTGGAGTTGGCAGTAGTGATGAGCGGAAGGAGCGGTTCAAAATAGTTTCAATGGCGAAGCGCGAGACGATGAAGTCAAAGGTAGTTGGATGAGCGGAAGGAGCGGTTCAAAAAATAGGGTACATAATTTTTAATTATTATTGAACTAAAACGACAATAATGCCGTCTTGGGTATTGGTTGAGGCCGGTTGGCAATCATAGAGTCCAACGAGTTAAGCAACGAGCAGATTTCATAATATTGCTGTGTGAAGGCAGCGGGTGACAGGTAGCCGATTCGAGTTTTGCCAACTTCACCCAGCTTGCCTTTTCGGTCTGTGTAAACCCAGTTCTTCAACGTCCCTCCTGGCAATGACAGTCGTCTTGCCACTTTATAGAGCCGGTCATCAAATAGATTGATTAGGACATCCGGATTCCGGCCTTCGCGGGTATAACAAATCGTACTATGTAATGGCCGAGTCTGTAGGTATCATCAACCCATACCGCACGCAGACGTATCGCCTGCGCCCGAAATTCCTGCGTGTAAATCCTTCTGGGTATCCGTTCCATTTCTGTCTTCCATTTCATCATTAGTGAGTTGTAAGAAAATCTGTCATTTTCCGACCAACGAACCAGGAGACAAGATCTCCTAGTTTATCCACCAACAAAAGGAATTTTACTATGAACAACCGTCAAATCTTATCAGCAATCGGTAGTTGCTAGCACTTGACCTGGCCAGTAATGCCAGTGCCGCAGGCAAAAAAACGGATATGGAACAATGTTTTGGAATCGCTAAGGCAGGCAAGAATGACTGCTCCAGTAACAAGAGCGCGCATTCCTGTGCGGGCCAAGCCACTAAAAACAATGATGCTCAAGACTTCATCGCCGTACCCAAAGGCACTTGTGACAAGATTGCTGGTGGCACCCTAAAAACCATGTAATGGGAAAGCCCGCAAGCGATTGTTACCGTGTACCGCCGGTATCGGGTTTGCGGGCGCCCCACTATTGTGAGGTGCTGGAGAAACTGCCCAAGCTCGGCTGGGTGGGAAGTGCATAACGAGAATTTTTCGGGGGCGGTGAGTCCTACAGCCCTTACCTCCAGGTGCGGCCACTATCCCGTCAGCTTGCATGGCGTTGGCATGGGCTGGCTTGACTGCGCCGTTAGATGAGCGCATTTATCCGCGTTGGCAGTACTAACGGGTGAAGCGGAAAAAAGCGCAGCAATGGCTGGAGGAATACCGTGCTTCTGTTAAATGACGACCTATCCGATTTTGCCCGCGCCATCGTGTGGCGAGGAGCCGTCGTCGCGAATCGACACGATGTACCAGAATTATTCTGTCGCCATCGCCATCGAAGTTTATCGCAACAATTATCGCGGCAATCTGCATGACGCACTTGCAGGCGCGTATCCGGTTATTGAGCAACTCGTGGGCAAGGAGTTTTTCAGGCTGTTGACGCGACAATTTATCGGGCAACATCTTTCGCGCAGTGGCAACCTGCATCACTATGGCACGGAGATGGCAGGCTTTATCGCGGCCTTTGACCCTGCGCAAGGACTGCCTTATCTGCCAGATGTTGCGGCACTGGAATGGGCCTGCCACTGTGCTTATTTCGCAGACAATGCCGCCACACTGAACCTCGACAAGCTGGCACAGGTATCGCCTGAACAATACCCAGATCTGATCCTGCACATCCACCCGGCATGTCAACTGGTGCGCTCCGCTACCCGATCGCCACTATCTGGCATGCCCATCAACCCGGTGCACCCAGTGACTTTAAGATTGACCTGAATAGTGGTGCCAGCAACGCCTTGATCAGCCGCAAAAATGGTGTTGTCGTGGTCAGTGCACTAACGGAAGGTGATGCTGCATGGTTGCAAAGCATACAGGTTGGAACTCCGCTGGGAGAAGCAATTGCCACCACGCTAGCGCATTATCCAGATTTTGATTTACAAGCCGCACTGCTGAATTTAGTTGCACAAAACGTTTTTGAAAGTTTTAGCTTAGGAGCGGTGCCATGACACTGTTATCACGCTTGGCAAGGTGTTACTACAAAGTGTCACACCTGCCGGAATATCTGGCGCCTCTGCTTGATCTGGGGCTGAGGCTATATCTTGCGAGTATTTTCTTCAAATCCGGCCTGACTAAGGTGCAAAGCTGGGACAGCACGCTGTACTTGTTCAGCGATGTCTATGATGTGCCACTACTGCCACCTGAGGTGGCGGCATCAATGGCGGCCAGTGCGGAGCTAGGGCTGTCTGTGCTGCTTGTATTGGGGTTGTTCGGGCGATTTGCCGCTGCCGGGTTATTCATCCTCAATGGTGTCGCGGTCATTTCGTATGCTGATTTAAGCGATGCGGGTATCAATCAGCACTTGTCTTGGGGCATTTTGCTTGGCGTATTGCTGGTATTGAGTCGCGGCAACTGGTCGGTTGATGCATGGTTGGAAAAACGATTGCGATAATTTAGTTTAGGTGCATCTGACACTTGCTAAGTACGCACTAGCGACCGCCGATGAGCAAGGCGACTGCCGTATCTACGTAGACTTTGCGATAAGCCTCATTTAAATGGCCAGAAAGCCGTCGTTTAAGTGGTTCTGATATTAACGCAACTCGCCACCTAAATTCGCTTACAAAAGTTGCACTTCAGAGTTGAATCCGCCTTATTCAATGGTGGAACCCGCCAAGCAAAAAATAGGAATTTGCTTATTCACTTTTGATACCTGTCACCCTATTATTAACTCGTAGGCAAGCGGTAGTTTTCGCACCTACTCAACCATTCTCATAAATTTTATATAGGAGTTAATCATGAATAAAATAATTGTGAATCTTGCTATTGTTTCCTGTGTTGTATTAGGGGCCACATTAGCGCGCGCTTCTAACGAAGGCGGCACATCAACTCCAACGCACGTTAATTACTATGAAACGTATGATGAGCATGGCAAAAAACAAGCTGTTCTTGGGTCAGAGGCGGAGGGGGTTGTTCACCCTAGTGAGCCTATGAAAAAAGAAGATCTGAAATTTAAATACCGTGATTCGCACCGGTCAACAGATGGTGCATAAGCTATAAGAAGGATCAGGTAAATGGCCAGCACCTCAGATGTAGCCCTCTCTCGTAGACGGGGAGGGCTGGCTGACCGATAGCAAGCAGCGCTAACAATTATCGTAACTGTAAAAATTCCCTTCCGCTTATTTTCCCTAAAGCCCGGTGTTCGAATCGTGTGCATTTGGCTGTCTTGCAAATCGTACAGAAAGAAACTCTTGTGTCAATATTATTATAGATCCCGTCACTACATAGTTTAAATTTTGGGTAACTTGACGTGCCATAGTTTGGTTTTGCAGGGACTGTCTGCTCTCGAAATTCCCGCGTGAAATCCTTCTGGGTATCCGATTTATTCAGTCTTCCGTTTCCAGTATGTGACAGAAATGTCGGACTTTATTTTTACAGCGTACCTCACTTTGACCATAACTAAGCATGTTGTAGCTTTATGAATTTTTCAGTGTAACAATCTGTTTCTTGGGAGTTATTGTTGACTCCAACGTATTATGTGGCGGTAGACTGTGTATTTGAACTATTTTATACTTTTGCGGATGCTCCTAAAGTTTTCCGTTGCACAGCCGTGATCAATCTGACCTTAGTAATACTGTGTAAGTAGTACATCTATCTTTACTGCGGGGATGTCTAAACTATACTGAATTTGCAACAATTTAACTTATTGAGTGTGGGTTTACTTAAGAAGTAAACTATGCGACTGGAGTCAGTTCCCCCAGATGGTATGGTTTTGACCGAATAGGTCAGAAGAATAATTTGGTTATCGGTAAGATTAATCATGCCTCCGGTTTGATTGATGATGAGGCTGCGCTTGTACAAGCTATGCCAGCAATGACAATTGTGAATGGTTTGCGTAGTGATTAAGCTCTCCCCGACCAGTTGTTAGAAAACAATCGTCAAAATGAAACCGCGTTGGCCCATAATGACGCTGGATCATTGTAGTATCGAATTAAGCTATTGGTAGTGAGAGGTTTTGGTGAGCTGTGGCAGGCAGAGCAATGCAAGGGTGGTTAAGGTGTTGTCGTGCAAATGCGTGCTATTGCTGGCGTGAGGGTTAAGCAAATAGGCTCTATGCGATTTTTAGTGGCTAATTTTGATAAGTACACAACGAACAACAAGCAATAGTCAGTTAAAGATCCGCTCACCCTTCAATAAGCCTAGGACGAACGAATTTATTTTTTGCGGGACATTAAAAATTGATTATTTATTCTATTCTACATAGAGCCGGATAAATATGAATAAGGAGTTAGTATGATTGAGGTTGGTATGGATGAACGCGGGACAGCGCAAATGATAGCTGCGAACAGCCTACGGATATTGTTGTTGGACGATGACAAATTCACACTTGAGCTTGTTGGTGATATGTTGCTTGAATTAGGTGTGGCCGAAGTTATTAGGGCTGAAAATGGCGAGCAGGGGCTAGCTATACTAGCCGGGCTGTCATCACAGCCGGACATATTGATATGCGATCTCAGTATGCCTGAGATGGACGGTGTTGGTTTTCTGATGCATCTCGGTATGCAAGGTTATGTTGGTGACGTTATTTTAATCTCAGGAGCCCAACGGCATCTGCTGTCCGGGATGGATATGTATTCCAGCAAGCTTGGCCTGATCCCTTTGGGTACGTTGGCGAAACCGATCGCACGTGATGAACTGGCATCTGTGATTACTCGATTTTGCCGAAAAAATGAAAGGCGGATTTAAATCCGAAGTGCAACAGTTGATGATGGCTTAGTGTAGTGCATCTCCACCTCAAATAATACTTCAGGCAATAACCTAAAACCCAGCACTTTGTGTGGCCGGTGGTTGAATCGTTTCACCGTCCGATGGAACGTGCTCGGTTGTAAAGGTGTGTCACACGGCAAGTCGTCTTGCTGACCGCTTTAAAGGCTGGAGTTGTAATGAAGAAAAAAGCTACCATGCGTGTCGGTTGGACGGAAGTTTTTCTCTTGGTGAAAAGTAAATTCACTCATTTTCGATAAATGCAGGACAAATAGATTGACTTCTTCTACCGGAGGTTGAAAGTTGATTCCTCGCTTTATTTCACATATAGCCAAGATAATTAAAGAAATGCAGTGGTTGGTCGATTTATATTTAAAAATAGTGTTTGTCTTGTCCGAAACGAGCACTAATATTGGCAATACATTTTGAATGTCTTAGGCGCAAAGCTTGACTGTTATTAATTATCAACCTGTGTCCAAATTTATCCGGCGGTATCTCGTTTTAGCGATGAAAAATCTTTTCTGTCTTAGTTTGTTGGCATTGTTTTGGCGAGTCTGTGCGCTTTACATGTTGGCGGTATTTCTGATTACCGCAAATTCTTATGCTGATACTCAAGAGCCAACTATGGTTGCCATTGCGTTTCCTTCGACCAGTGAAAATGTAATTTCCAGAAGTACGCTGCGCGCTGTTTTTGGCATGCGCCTTAATAAATGGCCAGCAGATACGCCGATCAAGGTATTTGTAATGAAAGATGATGCGCCGGAACATGGCGCTTTCAGCAAGAACATTTTGCAAGTATTTCCGCATCAATTGAGATTGGCGTGGGATCGGCAGGTATTTTCCGGGCAAGAGCCAATATCGGAGCAAGTTACTTCAACGCAAGAGATGTTATCAAAAATAGCATCAACGCCGGGGCGATTGGCTATATCAAAATAAACGAGGTCACTAATAATGTGCGTACCCTTCAAATTCGTTAAGACTACAGTTGGGTTTTTTATTCAGGGTGTTTTTTGCTTTGGACTACGTTTGCCCATGCCGTAAATTTGATGGGTAGCGAATTGCAGCTGCATGGGTTTCTTACGCAAGGCGTGGTGACCACCAGTGATAATAACTTTCTCGGCCAGAGTAATAAAAAAGCCAGTACAGATTTTAGAGAAATAGGGGTGAATGCGTCCCTGAGGCCGACTTCAGATTTGCAGCTGTCCGTCGGGTTGCTTTCACATAAAGCCGGAGGGACTGATAACGGCAACGTGCGATTGGATTATGGGTTAGCCGACTGGACAATATCATCAAGCGAGCAAGGCCGTAGTGGGATTCGCCTGGGGCGCGTGAAGAATTCTTATGGACTATATAATAAAACACGGGATGTTGCTTTTACTCGCCCCAGTATCCTTTTGCCGCAATCCATTTATTTTGAGCGCTCACGCAATCTTACCCTTGCGGGTGATGGAGCAGAGTTTTATCTCGATCGTAATTATGAAGCTGGCAATTTGTTTGTGACATTCGCGCTTGGCAAACCCCAGATTGGTAATGAGGCTGGCAAGGTGGCCTTGGTTGGATTGCTTCCCAATGGGAGGCTCGAACCCAAAATAGCGCAGATTTCCCAAGCGATGTATGAGGGGGACGGTGGTAAATATCGTTTGGGATATACCGTATTGCGATTTGATACGCGTTATAACCCTGGCGTGAGGGATGTATTACAGGCGGGGCGACTGAGGTCTATGGTGCAGATATTTTCTGCCCAATACAACGCTGAGAATTGGAGCCTGACCAGTGAATATGCCCTGCGTCCAATTTCAATTAAAAACTTTGGTCCGAATGCTCCAGATTCCACCACGCATGGCCAAAGTTATTATATTCAGGGCAGCTATCGGTTGGCCCCGAAGTGGGAAGCATTACTACGTTACGATGTGATGTATACCGATAGCGAGGATCGTGATGGCAAGGCATTCGCTGCGGCCACCCGTCGGCCGGGCTTTACTCGTTTTTCCAAAGACTGGACTACAGGCGTGCGTTTTGACTTAACCCCCGAGTTTATGCTGCGTGCCGAATATCATCGCGTTGATGGTACAGCTTATTTGCCAGTTCAGGATAACCCTGACCCTCGGGCCCTGGAGCGCCGCTGGGATATGTTCATGCTACTGGGGTCTTTTCGGTTTTAGTGACGCTCATGCCGGATAGCCGATCCTCTAGTTCAAGCCGTAGCACAATTAGGTTCTTGAGCCTGAAGTGGAAGGTGCTGCTAACGCTTGGCATGGTGATGCTCTCGGTTAACGGTACGCTTTCCTGGCTGCATTTTCGTGATTTGAAGACACGTTTCGAAGGGCAGCGTACCGATTTGCGCGAGCGTCTGATTTCTGAAGCGATTGCTGTACGTACCGATTCCGCTCTGCGTTTGCAAACGCAGGCCAGCTTGCTCGCGACGGTTGGCGCGGGCAGTGCATTTCAGTCAAAGCCGGGATCTTTGAAACTTCGTGAGCATTTCGATAGTTACTGGCCCGTCTTGCAGCTCGATCTCGATATCAATTCCATGAAAGTATATTCCAGGACGGGAGCCACTCTGGCCGCTTGGCATGCGGATGCGGCCTCCGATATAGAGCAAGATGACCGTGTGCGTGCCGTAGTTTCGCAAGAACGTGCGCTGCATTGGATGCACTGCCGGCAGATATGTACGCAATTTGCTGCGGCACCTATCCTATCTGCAGGCCGGGTGGCTGGTGTAATTGTTTTGGGTAGCTCGCTGGGAGAAGTGATCGTTTCTTTCAATCGTTTATCCGGGGCCGATCTTGGCGTGTTAGCTCCAGCCGGTTTTGTGATGGATAAAAATTCGCTGCCCAACTTGGGTTTACAGATCGTAGCGTTAAGCGGCTCAGAACGGAATCTTCCGCTGCTCCATCAATTAAAGGTTTTGCCACCTAAGCAAAGCAAAAAAAATTGGCAATTAGTACCTTACCAAGGCAAACAGTTTGAGTTGTCGTTTGTGTGAAATAGGCGATGACAGCGGCATAAATTCTGGTGCTATGCTTGTAGTAATCGATGATTTGACCAGGCCTTGGCTGAAATTCGCAAATCAGTATTGAGCCGGATACAAGCTGAATTAGCAACTTCGTTGCTTTCATTGTTGTTGTTGGCATTTTTGGTCAATGCACCCTTGCAGCGGATGACGAGGGCAGTACGGGCAATTCCTTTGTTGGGGCGGAGCGCTTTTGCCGAGGCACGTGCCAAAATTGTCCCACGTGGCCGGCATTTTTTGGATGACGAAATTGATAGCCTGGATGAAGCTGCAGTTGCGTTGTCATTCCGGTTGGAAGCGTTGGAACAGGAAGTGGCAGCGCACGCTGGAGTTGCGGAACATGTTGCATCGTATTTCAATTGAGCGGGATTTTAATGAGAGCCTACTCGATACCGCACAGGTTATTATTTTGACGCAATCAGTTGATGGGGCGGTTCGTAGCCTAAATCGTTACGGGAGCTATTAACTGGTTGGAGTGAGACAGAATTGTTGGGCAAGTGCTTTATTCAGGCAACTAGCTATCCCGGAACGGTTGGAACAGAAACGCAGCAAGCTTTACAAGATCTTGCTACGGGAAAGCATAAGCACATTCAGCGTGAATCAGTTTTGATGAGCAAGCCAGGCGAAAAATACGAAATAACCTGGAATCATTCACGGCTTTACGGTCAAGAAGGCGAAATGGTGATGATCTTGTCAGTCGGTATTGACCACACTGAACGCAAGCGTGCCGAGCAAGATTTACTCAATTTGAATGCAAGTTTGGAAATTCGGGTTGAAGAACGTACTTCTGAACTCGAGCAAGCCAAGCTACAAGCCGAGACAGCCAATCAGGCCAAGACTGAATTTCTCTCAAATATGAGTCATGAAATTCGCACTCCGATGAACAGCATCATTGGTATGACACATTTGGTGCGGCGTACCGGACTTAATTCTAAACAACTTGATTATGTTGGAAAGATCGACCATTCAGCGCAACATCTATTGCGCCTGATAAATGAAATGCTTGATTTTTCAAAAATAGAAGCGGGCAAGCTCAAGTTAGAAATACTGGATTTTGAGTTGGATACAATTCTGGAGAATATCTCCAGTCAACTTAGTGAGAGCGCTGCAAGCAAATGCCTGAGACTTATATTTGATGTTGACCCTGACTTATCCCGTCCGCTTCGAGGAGATTCGTTGCGGTTATATCAGGTGTTGCTTAATTACATTAGTAACGCCATTAAATTTACTGATCAGGGTGAGATTATCGTTCGTGCCAGGATTATTGAAAACAATACCTTCGGAACAGACGAAACAGATATGCTGGTGCGTTTTGAAGTGCAGGATAGCGGCATTGGCATAAGCGCAGAGCAACTCACCCAATTATTCCAACCATTTCATCAAGCTGACGCTTCAACCACGCGTAAATATGGGGTACTGGGCTGGGGCTAGCCATCAGTCGACAATTGGCCGAAATGATGGGTGGTGAGGTCGGGGTGCAGAGTCAGCCTGGCAATGGCAGCACTTTTGGTTTACTGCCCGGCTGGGTAGAGGCATCAAGCCGGTTACGGTTGTTCAAGCTGCGCCATTGGTCGGCCTGGATATAATCCAAGGCTCGTGCATCCTGCTAGTTGAAGATAATCTCTTTAACCAACAAGTGGCCAAAGAGTTATTGGAAGAAATTGGTGTGGTTGTTGTCATTGCCAACAATGGAAAGGAGGCCTTGATCTGCTGGCTAAAGAACATTTTGATTGTGTTTTGATGGATATGCAGATGCCCGTGATGGATGGTCTTGAAGCGACCCGTCAAATTCGGGCTAATCCTGAGCTTATGGCTACACGGATTATTGCCATGACAGCAAATGCTGGGCGTGAAAATTGGACACGTTGTTTCGATGCGGGCATGAATGATTTTATAACTAAACCGATTGATTTTCAGTTACTTATCACGACACTTGCAAAATGGCTTCTGCCCCGATCCGATTTAGTTGTGCCTGTATTCGCAGCGACCTCGCTCCAGCCCGCAGTGGTCGAAGAAACTAGGGTAGCAAGTACAAGCGAGCCAAGCATCATCGATCTGTCAATATTGGCCAAAATATTGGGGAATCATCCAGAAAAATCCGTAAATATGTCATGATGTTTTTAGATTTGACCCAAAAGGCAATAGTTGAAATTGAAACTGCGCTGGCCATGGAGATATGGCGACACTGAGCGCTTTAGGACATCGTACCAAGGCATCGGCCAGAACCGTGGGTGCAATGGGTTTTGGCGAATTATGTCAGGCGTTAGAGCAGCTCCAGGGAGATGGAGATATTGAGCGCGCACGGGACATTGTCATGCAAATGCGGATATTGTTGGCGCAGATTTCGATGAATATCAATAAGGAATTTTTATGAAATGATGTTCGGTGATATTGATTCGATATGATTTTACTCTGGTAATAATTAAGAGAGCCGGTTTTGATAATTATGAGGCTTAGGGTTGTTGCAGTATCTAGTACCTAGGCCAGTCGAGTTCCTAATTTTATTGCAGATTGGTATCTTATTTGTATTCCAGGATAGTGGCTGAGTTATTTTAACTGTTGATGGCTTTGATTTTTAGCAAGGAAATTCATATAGATGGTATTGTTAAGAAGCATTAAAAGCAAAATTTTTGTTTTCGCTATTATGGCTACGCTTATTCCATCGTTTGGTTTAGGGTTGTTGTCATTCCGTCAGAATGAAGCACAAATCAGCGACAATGTAACCCGTGAACTGCGCGCCCTGGCAAGCCAAGCCAGCCGTGAGTTGGAGTTATGGATTAATAAGCACATCCACACAGTGCGCGCATTGTCTACATCCAATGCAGTTATCGATGGACTTACTCCGATTGCTCACCCGCCTACAGGCAAGCCTAATAAGGTTCCGCAGGCCTTGGCTCACTATCTAAGTTCGGTGCAATCAAAATTAGACACAATATTGGAATTAACCGTGGTCGGGGCTACCGGACAGGTGGTGGCCAGTAGTGCGGCGGTACCTTCCGCTATAATTTTGCCGAAAAGTTGGCCGGAAAGTGCGCTTACCGAAGGTATTGTGCTCGCGCCACCCCATTGGGAAAAGCAGCGCGCCACCGCGACGCTGAGCGTTGCGGTTCCTGTATTGTCGTATGACAATGTACTCATGGGTGCATTGGTGGCGGTGCTTGATCTACGTACCGCGCAGCCTTATCTAAAAAACTCGACGAAGTCACCACTGGGCGAGGTATTACTGCTAGATCAGAATGGTAGGGAGTTGCTTAGTAGTCGTGTTAACGCAACCAAGCTAAGGTTGCTGGATGGGGTGGTGCTACGGCAGCTACTGGCGCGACCTGGTGAGTCTATGATCTTTCAAGGGGGAATGCATCGTGAAGTGATTGGTCTGGCAGACATGCCTGCTGCGCTTCCGGTCACGGTAGTGGCCGAACGGGATCGTGCTGATGTTTACGCCGCTTGGGTAGATTTGCGCAATTTGTATCTGGCACTGGTGTGCACAATAGTGTTGGTAGTGACAGCAGTGGCTTTTCGGATGGGGCGTTCAATCGTCACACCGTTACAGCATCTGATCAATGCAGCTAACAGTATCGCCGACGGGGATCTTGATGTGCGGCTGCCTGTTACACGAAATGATGAATTCGGCCACCTCACCCAGATATTTAATCAGATGGCGGACAAATTGCGTCATAGCCATGCTGAAGTTGTAGCCAAAAATAAAGCCATGCAGCAACAAAATCAGTTACTTGAGACGCTTTCAATAACCGATGGACTTACCGGTCTCTACAATCGCAGTAAACTTGATGTGATCCTGAAAGATGAGCTCGCCCGATTCAAGCGTAACCAGAGGCCTTTTGCAGTGCTCATGATGGATATTGATTATTTCAAAACTCTTAATGACAGCTATGGCCATATTGCGGGCGATGAGGTCATTGCGGCTGTAGCCAAGATACTCAGCCAATCGATACGCAGTGTGGATTATGCTGCGCGCTATGGTGGTGATGAATTCATCATTATCATGGTTGAAACAACAGCGGATATGGCCTTAAAAATGGCGGAGCGCATCCGTTCTCAGGTAAATGACATGCGTTATAGCGCCAACGGCCAGATAGTATCTGTGACGGTGAGTATTGGTGTCGTGCAGTGCCAGCAATCCGATGCGACACCGACTGCGGTGTTTGCCCGTGCCGACAGTGCACTTTATGAAGCGAAGCGCGCTGGCCGCAACCGGGCTCACTACGCAACCTAGTGCAGTAAGGTACTTCCTTGCTGTAACTAAAAAATTATATTTAAGAACATGCTATATAAATAGTTAGTAAAAATTATGGACAACACTAAACTTCCAACTTTCTTCGTCTCGCATGGTGGTGGTCTGGCCATATATTGATGACATGAAGAAGCAGTTTGCAAAAACCGCTCGGGAATTGGGTCAGCTTCCGGCAAGCCTCCCCTGCAAACCGAAAGCGATTTTGGTCATTACGGGCCATTGGGAGGAGAGCGAATTTACCGTATCAACCGCAACTAATCCTCCAATGAGGTATGACTACTCTGGCTTTCCTGAACATACCTACCGGATCAAATATCCGGCACCAGGATCGCCTGCGCTCGCACGCCGCGTTCGCGAGCTACTCGGTCAAGCGGGAATCAGTAGCAACGAAGATCCGCATCAAGGATTTGATCATGGAACCTTTGTTCCTTTGTTCCTTATGTATCCAGATGCAAGTATTCCAGTGGTAATGCTTTCATTGAAATCGAACTACGATCCCTTGGAGCATATTCGGGCTGGTGAAGCTTTGAAGCCCTTACGGGATGAAGGCATTCTGATCATCGGAAGTGGTCTTTCTTACCACAACATGCGAGGTTCGGACAAACCGATGCCACATCTGTGTCCGAACAATTCGAGGAGTATCTAAATGAAGCAATTTCCGAACCAAATCCTATTAACCGCGCTGAGAAATTAATAAATTGGGAAACAGCACCGGTAGCTCGACTGGCTCATCCACGGGAAGACCACCTCATTCCGTTAATGGTAGTAGTAGGCGCAGCGGGTGATGATGCCGGGCACCGTGTTTTTGTAGATAAAGTATTTAATGTCGCTATGGCTTCATATCGGTTTGGTGACTGATGTGATAACGGGAAGGCCAAACCATAATGCGTTTGCACGCAATTACATCCAGCTCCTTGTAAGCAGCCACTCAAACTCCTGCAACTAAATTTAAAATTTGGAGCCGCCTATTATTTCCCCTGCACGGCCAGTGTCCCGCTACGTCCATCCACTGTCCCTATTACCAATTCATTTCGTGGCAGAATACCTTTAAGGTTTTCCAAATACTGGCGCAATGAAACAAGCTCATAGCCTTGCTGTTTCCAGCCTATGATGAGTTGTTCGAATACTGGCATCCACTTGCCCCCTTCCAATTCGGCATGCAGTGTAAATACATGACCCATAGCAGGAGGGTTTACTGTCAGTCTCAGTAAGTGCTGCGCCACATTTTCCACCGTGATTCCCTCTCGATTGATGATTTCATCCAAGGTAGGCAAGGTAGTAGGCAATTGCGGGCAGTCAACAATCTCTGCATTCCAAGTGGGGATAAAAGGGTGTGTGCCACGTGTGTCGGAACTGTAGTCAAACCCTAGTTGTTGCATCAGGCGTAGGGCATGCCGATTCATCTGCCAACCGGCGGCGGCATGCGCCTTGGGCGCTACGCCAAAAATTTCGATGAATCTATCCACGGCGCGCTGCATTTCGCGCCTTGTCCACTTGGCATCTTTATCCGCGACATAATCCTGCCAGCGGATATGGTCGTAGCAATGAATACCGACTTCAAAACCTACATCGCGTACCGAGCGTAATATCTGCGCACAGTTGCGTCCAATATCTGGCCCAGGCAATAAAGTGCCATACAGTAACGTCCTAAGCCCGTAGTGTTCCAGCACTGAGGTGCGCGATACCTTGCCTAAAAAACCGGGACGGAATACACGCCGGATAGCGCGCCCAGTGTGGTCAGGGCCTAGAGAAAAGAAGAATGTGGCTTGCACATCATGTCGCTTCAGCGTTTCTACTAAACGGGGAACTCCCTCGCACGTGCCGCGATAGGTATCTACATCAATTTTAAGCGCTAACTGTGGCATGATAATTTTCTTTAACAATCTATTGAGGCACGCTAAATTTAAATTTAGCTGCCCCATACTAGTAGCAAACTCTGTGGCGCTCATCTCTATGCCATCTAGCTCAAAACGTACTACGCGCAGTACCCTTTGCCCGCAAATAGCGTATGCCTTGCCTTCCTTAACGTAGAAGGCTGGTGTCTCACCCGTTGCAGCGCAAGTTGTGACCAGCGTTTGCAGGATGCGCATGGGTTTGCCCAAAAGTTGTGTGGTTGCACCTGGATAGGGCGGTGCCACAGCGCGCACCAGATTGTGTATGCTGCGCGCGTCTTGCGACCAGTCAATAATGCCATCCTCCGGTTTGCGTCCACCGAAATATGCACCTTGGTTCAAATCCTGTTTTACTGATTTTGTGGTACCTGCAAGTAAAGCGGGCAAGCAAGCATTTAGCGTGATTTCAGCCGCCACGGTGACTTTTTGGAACACTTCGAATGCAGTGTCATCAGGCAAAATGGGTACAGCCTGTTGCGCTAACACCGCGCCGTTGTCCGGCTTTTCAGTCATATAATGCAATGTCGCGCCAGTTTCTGTTTCGCCTTTAATGATGGCCCAATTTACCGGCACCCGGCCTCGATATTTCGGTAGCAGCGAGCCATGCATGTTGAGCGCACCCTGTTTAGGAATTTCCAGCAACTCACGCTTAAACATTTCGCGATAATAGAAGGAAAAAAGAAAGTCTGGTTGTAACGCTCGAATCTGCTCAAGCACTTCCACCGTATTGGGATTGTCCGGTGTGATGACCGGAATGTCATGCAGCGCAGCCAGTTCGGCCACGCTGGCAAACCAGATATTTTCTTTAGGATTGTCGCGATGAGTCACTACCAGCGCCACCTCTATGCCATGCGCCAGCAAGACAGACAGGCAACGAACTCCCACGTTGTGGTAAGCAAACACTACTACGCGCGTCATTCAGTTTTGTCCAATACAGCTTGAATCAAATAGCGCGGACGATGGCGTACTTGCAGATAAATGCGACCGATGTATTCCCCCAGCAGACCGATGCCGAACAGGGTAAGGCCAATCAGGAAAAATGCGATGGCGAACAAGGTGAACAGCCCTTCCGCTTCCGGGGAGCAAACAGGCGACGCACCAGTAGAAAGACCACGAAGAATGCTGACATCAATGAAATTGCAATTCCAGCCATGGAGAACCATTGCAGGGGCACGACAGAAAATCCAGTCATCAGGTCAAAATTAAGACGAATCAGACTGTACAACGAATATTTTGATTCACCCAGCGCACGTTCTTCATGTTCAACAATCACCTCGGCGGGATTGCGCGCAAAAGTATAGGCCAGCGCCGGAACAAAAGTATTCACTTCCTTACAACTATTGATTGCATCAATAAGTGGACGGTCGTACGCGCGCAACATGCAGCCCTGATCAGTCATTTTAATATTCGTAATACGTTCGCGCAGCCGGTTCATGGCGCGTGAACCCACATGCCGCCACCAACTATCATTGCGCTGCTTACGGATTGAACCGATGTAATCGTAACCTTCATCCATCTTGGCGAGCAGCTTGGCTATCTCTTCCGGCGGATTTTGCAGATCGGCGTCCAGCGTCACCACCCGCGCGCCGCGCGCATGCTCGAAACCGGCAGTGATCGCCATATGCTGACCGAAATTGCCATTGAACAGGATCACCCGCGTTACATCGTGGCGGCGTTGGAATTGCTCGCGCAGGATGGCTGCCGAACGGTCACGGCTACCATCATTGATAAACACGATCTCGTAGCTAATACCGAGATTATCCAGTGTCGGATATAACCGATCGAACAGGGTCTGCAGACCTTCTTCTTCGTTATAAACAGGAATGACGACGGAAAGTTGGGGGGGGCTCATGGCGCAGCATTTTACCGCAGAGGGTGAGGTTAGCGAAATTGGGAATAGATATAAGAAAAATTAAGGTATGGTCAGCATAGCGTGCGCTATGCGCATGCTAATTTTCCAATACCTCACACATCGCCACACACGTGCGCTCGACATCGTTTTCATTCATCGCCGCAAACATTGGCAAGGAAACGATCTGACGCCCAACACGCTCTGCAATTGGGAACATGCCTTCCTTGAAACCCTGTGCCCGATACAGTTTGAATAGGTGAATAGGCGCATAGTGATAACCGATGCCGATGTTCTTGTCTTTCATGCGCGCCATGAAATCAGCACGGGTGATGCGCTCCGGCAGCACTACCTGAAATAAATGCCAATTGGTATTTTCAAAATCAGCGGGGGGTAATTGCGCGCCAGTTTGTGCTTCGAAATCTTTACCGAGTGTCGCGAAATAATGCCGCGCTAATTTGCGTCTTTGCGCGGTGATCATATTTAATTGAGCGAACTGGCCTAAGCCGATGGCGGCGGCGATGTCGGTCATGTTGAATTTGCCGCCTAGCACGTCCACTTCAATGCCGTCGTAGCCGCTTCGCGTGACGCCTTGCAGCCGATACTTTTCGGCGAGTGCGGCCTCTTCTGTGTTGTTCAGCACCAGACAGCCACCTTCAGAGGTGGTGATATTTTTGTTGGCCTGGAAGCTGAACGAAACAAAATCGCCGAACGAGCCGATGGGCTTGCCTTGCCATGTCGAACCGATGGCTTGTGCGGCGTCTTCGACCACGCGCAATTTGTGCCTGGCAGCTATCTTATAGAGGCGATCCATATCTACCGGTTTACCCGCCAGATAGACCGGGATGATTGCTTTGGTGCGCGGCGTGATTGCCGCCTCAACCTTGTCCAGATCAATGTTACGCGTGGCCGGATCAACGTCAGCAAACACCGGAGTTGCGCCGACTTCGAGTATGACGTTGGCGGTAGCTACCCAGGAAATTGGCGTGGTGATGACTTCATCACCATGTCCTAACCCCGCAATACGCAGGGCGATTTCCATGGTGCAGGTGCCGGAGTTGAAGGTGCGCACCGGACGTCCACCGAAATACCCAGAGAGTTGCTTCTCGAATTCCTGCACCTTGGGGCCACTGGTAATCCAGCCGGAACGCAGGGTTTCGGCTACAGCAGCAATAGTCGCCTCATCAATTGATGGACGAGAAAATGGAAGGAATTCGTTCATGCTCGGGAAATTATGATGACACCTAAAATAATAACGCTAATGCCGGCCACTTTAGCCGGGTTGATTGATTCGTTAAAAAACCACCACGCTGCCACCAAATTTACTACATACCCCATAGACAGCAGCGGATAAGCAATGCTGACCTGCACGCGTGATAGCGCCAATATCCAAATCACCACGCTAAGCCCATAACAGGCTATTGCCCCGATGATGAGGTTCGGTGGCAAGACGTACACCGATTGGCAGAATGTTACTGCGATTAAATTCGAAATAGCCAATGCTATTGGTACCGGCCTTGATCATAAGCTGCGCGGCAACATTGAGCATCACGCCAGCGAAAATCAAACCAAAACTGATCAAGTTCATGGTTTGCTCACGACGATATATTGTGTGTCCTCGAAAATAATCTTCATTGCCAAGCCTTGCTGTTTAAGTTGCGGGTATAACTGAACCGACATAATCGCCAACGCTGCTGGTTGCTTATCCCATATTTTCGTGAAGCTGGCGGTGTCTGGTATCCAACGCTGCGGCTCTTGCATAATACAGAATGCCATTTCATTCTGATAGTCAACCAAGGTAAAGGTGCGTTTCAAGTAAAATGGCAGAGTCTGATCGTAGGTGCCCACGGAATACAATGGGATATCCGGCTTGACATAAGGGCGAATTGATTCGGCAATGTGGTACGCGGAACGCCATCTGGCCACAGTATTATGTCCGGATAAAATAATTTGTGCCCCAATCAAAGTGCTTAATGCCACTACCAGTACTGCCAGAGATTTTTTTCGGCGTACCAACAACATCATGGCGGAGATTAATCCAAACAGATAAACCAGTGCTGCCACCACGGCCCAGATTGCATAATCGCTATACATTTCTATTTTTAGCGGTGTTTCAGCAAGTTGCGCCGTAAATGGTGCGAACCCTAATGTCGCCAGCGGCACCAGCAAGATGGGGCGAGTTGCCACGGTAATGTTCGCTCGCGTATCTCGGCCAACCGTTTACCCATTAATAATGCCAGAGCCGGAAACATTGGCAATAAATAGGAGGGTAGTTTTGATCCGGACACTGAAAAAAAAGACATAAATGAATACCACCCATATCAGTAAAAAGCGTTCCGGGTTAAATGCCGTGCCTATATACGTGGTATTTTTCCAAGTACGTCGCAAGGTATCAAACATTAAAATAGTCCATGGCAACATACCTGCCAGCAGGATGGGAATAAAATAGTACCAAGGTTGATAGCGCCCCAAATCCTTGGTAGAAAATCGCGTGTAGTGCTCGTAAATGAAGAAACGCTGGAAGAATTCTGGATTGGCTTTCATCACTAGAATGAACCATGGCGCAGTGACCAGCAAAAATAGTAATAGCCCAGTCACCAGATTGAGACGTTTCCATGGTGTTAAATCACGCTGCAATACAGAATAAATCACCAACGCGGCAGCCGGTAGCACTAGCCCTATCAACCCCTTGCTTAATACTGCCAAACCCAATGCTATCCATGCGCAATAAAGCCAATTGCGCCGGGTATGCGTATCTGCTTCAGCCTGCTGACCAAGTAACAGGCCGACAATACCAAGGGTTAGGAAAATGTGACACCCATATCAAGCGTATTGATATGTCCAATCACCGCATACAATAAATTGCTGCCAAGAATCAGGGCTGCATACTGCCCTGCTTCGCGTCCGAATAAACGTACCCCGGCAAACCACACTAATAACAAACCGGCAAAACCGGTCAATGCAGGCCACAAACGTGACGTCCAATGATGCTCACCTAACAAGGTATAGGTAGCCGCAGTCGCCCAATATTGTAGCGGAGGTTTTTCGAAATATTTCAGGCCGTTCAGGCGCGGTGTCACCCAGTCGCCGCTCGCTACCATTTCGCGTGGGATTTCGGCGTAGCGTCCTTCGTCCGGCTTTATGAGTTTGCGGTACTCCAAAGTGCCAAACCAAATCACGGCGACCATTAGCAATAGCCACCACCAGCGTTTGATCTCCATTTTTTCCATTAAGGCATCTGCTTTCGTGCCATTAATTGTAGTGAGCTAGCGGTTGAAAAATAAATGCCGGCGACTAGGGACAATTGATCAGTTTTTATTGCTGCGTCAAATGTGCAGTTGATTAACTTAAATTCCATACATCAAATTCCTTTTTATTGGGGAGAGCTTATGTGTTTCTATTGGTTGATTAATTTTATTAATGCATAAGCAAAAAAAGGAATGAACTATACCTGGGTGCCAATTTTGTATCTTAAGATATAGCGGAGATAAAGCGGGCTACTGGTTTTTGATACAAGATAAATCTTACCTGATCAACAAATGATCCAGCAATGGAAAAGATGGGGG
This sequence comes from Nitrosomonadales bacterium, assembly GCA_016721605.1. Taxonomy (GTDB): domain Bacteria; phylum Pseudomonadota; class Gammaproteobacteria; order Burkholderiales; family Gallionellaceae; genus Nitrotoga. The sequence goes on along the minus strand of JADKHS010000016.1, from coordinate 34,312 downwards.
ATGGGAAGTTACGGTGATGATACCTTCATAATATTAGCCCTTATTATAAAGCAGTTTGCCAGGACAATATACTCTCTGCCGAGAATCAATTTTGCATCAAAATACAAGCCACAAATAAATGTTCAACTAGAACAGCGACGCCCCTTATTAAGCTTTGCATACAATACCATGACGGCTTATTAAATCGTAGAGTGTTGGACGGCTAACACCGAGCAATTCGGCCGCCTTGGCAATATTGCCATTTACTCTCGCCAGCGCTTTTACCACGGCGTTGTATTCGGCGTCATCACGTACCTGGCGCAAATTGATAGACTCTATCATTTTGGTTGAAGTCGACAGACCAATATCTTCTGCGCTTATTTGGGAGCCTTCAGCCATGATGACGGCACGCTTGATGCAGTTTTCCATTTCGCGCACATTACCCGGCCAAGAGTATCCTTCTATCATGGCTAGAGCTTCCTGAGTGAAGTTTAGTGAAGAACGCCCCTCTTTAATGCTGAATTTGTTCTTGAAATGATGCGCTAACAATGCGGCGTCGCCCACACGTTCCCGTAGCGGGGGGATAGTGACTGTAATCTCGCTTAACCGGTAATAAAGGTCCTCACGGAAACGTCCCGCAACGCTGAGTTCCTTCAGGTTACGATGCGTTGCGCAGACAATTCGAACATCAACAGGAATTTCCTGGCGTCCTCCTATTCTCTCGATTACCCTTTCTTGCAAAAATCGGAGAAGTTTCGCTTGTAGAAGCATGGGCATATCCCCGACTTCATCAAGAAAAAAAGTACCCCCATCGGCAAGTTCAATTTTACCTAATGTCTGTTTGGCGGCTCCGGTAAACGCTCCCTTCTCGTAGCCAAACAATTCGCTTTCCAGAAGGTTTTCCGGGATTGCGGCGCAGTTGATTGCCATGAAGCGCCGCTCCTGCCGCGGGCTCATCTGGTGCAGCGCTCTTGCCAATAGTTCTTTACCTGTTCCGCTGTCACCTAACAGCATGACCGAGGCGGAGGAGGGTGCTACTTTTTCAACGCTACGGCACACCTTCAACATGCCGGGATCCCGACTGATAATACTAGATAAGGGAGAATCGGCCTGAATCTGTAAAATTCTGCGGTTTTCCTGTTGCAGCGCGTGCAAATAAAATGCACGTTCAACCACTAATCCCAGTATTTCCGGGTTAAACGGTTTCTGATGAAAATCATAAGCACCCATACCAATCGCTTTCACTGCATTGGCATGATCTTGATTCCCTGAAAGCACAATCAGTTTGGTGTCAGGGGCAAGCGCAAGAATCTGTTGTAGGATTGCCAATCCTTCCGTAGCACCATCGGGATCAGGAGGAAGTCCAAGATCCATGGTAATAACCGCAGGCTCATGCCGTCTAACCTGCGCCAGCGCGCTTTCACGGTCTCCCGCCAACAGTACTTCATAAGCATCAAAATTCCAGCGTAATTGCTTTTGCAAGCCTAGATCATCTTCAATCACAAGTAGCTTTTTTTTATCTTGATTCATGGAAATATCCCTGCTGTGACGTGATGTTTTTGACATCATCAACATGCCTATGAAGTGGCAGCATTACCCGGAAAGTTGTGCCAGCATTTTGATGGCTGGAGACTTCAATTTGGCCACCCAGTTCGTGGATATATTCACGACTCTCAAACATGCCAATTCCCATACCTGCCGATTTTGTAGATTCAAACGGCTTGAATAACCGTTCACGAATGAAGTCTTCGCTCATACCTTGACCGGTATCTTTTATTTCGATCACTATAAAAGCCCCGAGCTTCGAAATATGGATTGTTACTTTGCCATTTTTGGGTGTGGCTTCAACAGCATTTTGAACAATGTGGCCAATCACTCTCTCGAGACGATCCCAATTAGCTACCACCATCAGATCAGGGTCTAGGATTTCAAGCTCAGGCTTAGGCTCAAAGGCAGCTTTTAATGCCAATGTCTGCCGTAATAATTTATCAATGAAAAGGGGGGAGGGATGCTCTATGGAAGACTCCCTGCTTAATTTATGTAGAAGCAGTTTCATTTTTTGAACGGAATAATCCAGTGTCTCAAGCATATCCCTTTGGAATTCTGGATTATTTTTATGCTTTTCGGCATTGGAAAGTAATAACGATAACTGGGAAACTAAATTTTTTAGGTCATGAACTATAAAAGTCGACATGCGATTGAAAGATTCAAACTGACGCGCAATGATGAGAGCGTTAGTCGATTCCTGTTGGGCAAGATAACTCGCGGCTTGGCTACCAGCAATTTTGAGTAGATCAATCACTTCCCAATTTAACTTAATTCTACTTCTTGGTTGTGCCAGTATCATAAAGCCAAACAACCTCCCCAGCAGAATTAAGGAACTATCAGCCAGCCTTTAAGGAAACTTCGTAACCATTGAGGAATAAAAATTGCACTGTATTTTTCAGGAGTTGAGTCGTATTCCTGAAGATCGATTACCCACTGCTTGTTTTCCAGAAACTGACAAAAGACGCTATTTGCTGATTCAGATTCATTCGGCAAACTCATATTCCAATGAGCCGCAGGTTCGCAATTACCTGATTCCCGGCTAATAAACAAAACCCCCCCGGGGCTTTCCACGAGCGCCGCTACTGCTTGGATGGTGCGTTCGCCCAATCCATGGCTATGCTCGGAGAGCGTGCGCGTAAAACCTAACCATTCTTCACGGTAGTCGTAATTGTAGTTGTAAAAATGCTTGCTGATAAAGACCTTAAGCCATGAACGGGACGCGCCCGAAAATAGTATGCCAACAAGCAAGGCCACAGCTCCGAACAAAAAAGTCACTTGCATGACGGCTCCCCAGCTTCCCCCGAAAAACCGTAGGTAGTAGCCAGCAGCAGACATAGCCAGTAAATACAGGGCAGTGCCTAACAGCGTTGCTGAGTGAAATAAAATACGGCGTGATACTGAAATACCCAACGGCCATTTAGGATTCCGTGCTGCCGATATTGCGATTAGAGGAACTATCAGGGCATTGACCGCTCCTCGGGCAGTCCAGATTTCCACATTAACTTGCCTGAACAACATGGCGTCGCTATATAAGTAAAAATCGTAAGCAAACATCCCCCCGATTCCAAAACAGGCAAATTTTATCCCCCAGCGTCCCTTAGCGGGTGTATTCCGGTAAAGTTGTTCCACCAAGAGCATGCCCATAACCGCCATGACTACACGGCCAACGATGTCTGTTATGAAAATAAAACTTGTCTCTCCTTGAGAGGAGTCAAGTTTCCAGTAGCTATAAATGTTCAAAAGTAAGAGTAAGCAATAAAACGCTAGGATGCCAACTACATAAGGTTTTAGTTTGAATTTAAAAGGAGGTGAAGAGTTTGTTTGTTGGAAAGGTCCCAACAGCATTAACAGGAAGATAGACCACCCTGCATTTCGTAAAATTTCCAGAACGTCTGTCAGCAACGATAAGGGGGTTTTAGCTGCCTGGTAAACAATCGATATTGCCCAAAGCACCGTTATCATGCAGGCAACCGTCAGCGCTGTCCCGAAAATACGGGCACGCCAACTGGTCAACAAGAGAACGGTGAGTATAAGAAATGCTACAGCGGCTATGCCATAGCTATATGCAGTGATGCTTGTCAACATTTAAGGTTGTTCCATTAGGTTATCTGCTGCCCTTGCCCAATATCACAACCTGGAAAGTATCGATTAATATAAGTACGTCCAGAAACAAGCTATTGTTTTTCACATAATATAAGTCGTACTGGAGTTTTTGAACGGAATCCTCAACGGAGGCGCCATACTGGTAGCGTACTTGAGCCAAGCCCGTTATTCCCGGTTGAATACTGTGCCGCACGTTATAATATGGAACCTCATCAATGAGTTGCTTTACAAAAAAAGGTCTTTCCGGGCGTGGCCCAACGAAGCTCATTTCCCCTTTAACAACATTTATAATTTGGGGAAGTTCGTCTATTCTCAGTTTGCGAATGATACGGCCCACCTTTGTTGTACGATCGTCATTTGCGGCGCCCATTGAGGTTGCATTCCTTGCTCAGCATCCTTTCGCATGCTTCGAAATTTCAACACCATAAAAGTATGGCCATCCATGCCAACTCGCTCTTGTTGATAAAGATTGGAGCTCGATCTTCGAGATAAATGCATAGCGCCGTAATCAATATCACTGGAAGTGAAACAAGCAAAATAATAGTGCTGGCGAATAAATCGAAAATTCTTTTAATAAAAGACCGTAGGAAACTTTGGTCAAATCCGCCGCCGAAAACCAACCAACTTGGTTGAAGAGAATCCACCCTGATTTGGCATGCTTCACGCTCAAAAAAAGACGCCGCATCAGTCACTTTGATCCCATTTAATTTACAAACTAATAACTCTTGTATAGGGAAACTTTCACCTCGTCGATTATTTGCGGCGACGATGACTTCATTCGCGTTATATTTGGCCGTTAAATCGATTAATGAGTTTCCTGTCGGGAAAATAGTAGACGGTAGTATGCAGCTCGTTTCACCCGGTAACTGAACAAAGCCAACGATGTTATATTTATGGTAACTAACATTATGCATAGCCAGATCGCTGCATTCTTTTGCCAGCGTACCGCATCCTATAAAAATAATTCGTGATTCTAGATATTTCAATTTGAATAATTGATAAAAAATAATCCTCACCAATAAAATCAAACAAGCGGCGATAATAATTACGAGACCTAAAATACCGCGACCAATATAAATGCTCGGTACTAAATAAAATACCAAGGTTATGATGCCGAATCCTAGGGCAAAAGAAGGCATGAGCCGGAGAAAAATATCCCGGATGCTTTCTTTGTAGTCATGCTTATACATGCCAAAAGCACTCATGCTGAAAACCATTACTAAGGTAAATGTACCCGCCGCCAGGGAAAAACTCTCCATCTGGACAAAATATGGGAAGCCGCTATCAAAGAATCGAAGAGTCGCCCCCAGATAGACTGAGGCGATGAAGACAAACATCTCAACAAAAAGCAGAATGGACACTACTTTGGAGACATAGTGATTGGAAATTCTAAACAGCATTTTCACTCCACAAAATTTGCTCGTATTTTTAAGCTAAGCCCATATCATATCGGCTTTCGTAACAATAACATTAGTGATGTTAGTAAACCGATAAGATAAATTAAGAATAAGATTGAAGCTTCCCAACATATCTGCTAGATTCAAAAGATCATGATAAATAGCAAAGTGAGTTTAGTATGGATATTGTTGCCGTAGTTGGGCTTGGATATGTGGGTTTACCTCTGGCTGTAGAGTTTGGAAAAAAACAGCAAACGATCGGATTTGATCTTTCCGCCACCAAAATAGAGAGTTACAAACGGCATATTGATCCAACTGGGGAACTGTCAACTGAAAGTTGCAAGAGGCTACCCATCTTACCGTCAGCTCCGACCCCTTCGAGTTATCTCTTGCCGACTATATTGTAATCGCAGTTCCAACGCCCGTAGATAGTGCCCATCAGCCTGACTTTTCTCCTCTCGTTGGCGCCAGCGAAACGGTTGGAAAATACATGAAGCGCGGCGCAATAATTATTTATGAGTCAACGGTTTACCCAGGCGCTACTGAGGAAGTATGTATTCCAATTCTGGAAAAAAATTCTGGCATGGAATGGAAAAAAGATTTTCACATTGGGTATTCTCCAGAAAGAATTAATCCAGGTGATAAAGAACGCACTCTGACTTCCATTGTAAAAATTGTATCAGGAGATGATAACGAAACGCTGGAGAAAGTAGCTAAGCTTTACGAAGCTATCATCAGTGCCGGTGTACATAGAGCATCGAGTATTAAGGTTGCAGAGGCGGCAAAAGTGATCGAAAATACCCAACGTGATCTGAATATTGCATTGATTAATGAATTGGCCATCATTTTCGATAAGCTTGGAATTGACACGTTGCAGGTACTGCAGGCTGCCGGGACGAAGTGGAATTTTCTCCCTTTCCGTCCCGGGTTAGTCGGTGGGCACTGTATTGGTGTAGACCCTTACTACCTTACCCACAAAGCAGATATGATTGGCTATCACCCCCAAGTGATACTGGCGGGGCGTCGGATAAATGACGGAATGGCAAAATTTATTGCCGAAAAAACCGTGAAAGAAATGATCCGTGCTGGTCTCAATGTAAAAGGCTCAAAAGTAACTGTACTTGGATTGACATTCAAAGAAAATTGCCCTGACCTCAGGAATTTTTTGTTCATGATCCAGTAACTACTACTATAGATGCCCTTCACGAGTATGGCCTGAACTTGTAACTTGGGGAAAAGTTGCCACGCGCAGATGCAATGATTGCCGCAGTTTCACACCGCGAATTTCTGCCGCTTTTACTGATTTCCAAGACAAAATTGTTTCAAATGGTTGCTTTATTGATGTTAAATCTCATTTTGACCAGACAGCTTTGCGCGCGGTTGGGCTTAATGTCTGGAGACTCTAGGCACCTTTAAAATTTAGGGTATTAAGGCAATACTTAACAGGCCCCTCCGTTCTGGCTGGGTCTGTTGGAGTAATTTTAAAGTTATTGATTTCAAGATGTATGTTCGGCAAGCTTAATGCGGACTTTGTTCAACGTGACCTTAGCGTTACTGTCGTATCAATTTAAAGCCACCACGAAACTCAAAGGAAAGAAGTTATGTTAAACATAAACAGGCAAAAAATAATCACTGTAATAGTTTCTGTAACGATCCTGTGCATGGGTGGCATGACCGCCTGCGGTAAAACGCAGACCTCAGAGACGCTGGTTGCTGAAGCAAAACAGTATCAACAGAAGGGTGATAACAAGGCCGCTATTATTCAATTAAAAAATGCGTTACAAAAAACCCCGGAAGATGCTGAAGTCCGTTATATCTTGGGTACTATCTACAATGAAACTGCGGATTTTCCTTCAGCTGAGAAAGAACTTCGTAAGGCTTTGAGTTTGGGAATGAATCCCGCTAAGGTGTCGCCTGATTTGGGTAAATCTTTGCTTATGCAAGGGAAATTTCAGGCGGTTTTGGATGAAATTAAGCAGGTTCCAGGAGAAAAAGAATCTGCTGAAATATCAGTCTCGCGTGGCAATGCTTATTTAGCTTTAGGCAAAGGCCAGGAAGCCAAGGAATCGTTTGAGCAGGCCCTGAAGAATAAACCTGATTTCCCGGACGCGCTTATCGGGTTAGCTAGGCATTCGATTACGGAGAAAAATATCGATGCCGCAACAGGCTTCACCGAACAAGCTGTAACCAAAATCCACAAACACGGATGTTGTTCTTTTTAAAGGTGATTTTCTGCGTGCCCAAGGAAAAGTTGAGCTTGCCCTTGCCGCTTATGACCAAGCTTTGAAATTGCAGCCGGACAATAACTCAGCACATACCAATAAGGCTTTTTAGAAATTGAGGCGGGGAAATCTGATTTAGCCCAAGGAGATATTAACGCGGTACGCAAAACATCGCCGAATAGTTTAATCATTTTCTATGCGCAAGCATTGCTTGATTTCCGCCAAGGGAAGCATGCGGCAGCATTGGAATCGTTGCAGAAAGTTCTACGGGCAGCGCCAGAACATATGCCTAGTGTTCTGCTGGCAGGAGCCGTGCAGTTGGCACTTGGGTCACTGCCGCAAGCCGAACAACATTTGAAGAAATATCTGGAAAGGGATCCGGGTAATGTCTATGCGCGTAAATTGATGGCATCTACGTTGCTAAAAAGCCACCGTACACAAAACGCAATTGATGTATTGGTGCCAGCGCTTAAATCCGTGCAACAAGACGATATCCAATTACTGGCACTTGCGGGTGAATTATATATGCAGGCCGGGGACTACACAAAGGCGACGGAATATTTTGCAAAGGCTAGCGCCCTTGCGCCGAAAGCGGCAGAACTGCATAGCGCTCTAGGCTTAAGCAGATTGGCGCTAGGTGAGAATGACCGTGCAGTGGCTGAAATGGAAACAGCAGCAGCAATGGACACTAAATCACCTAAGGCAGGTGTTTTGTTGGTGATGACCCACCTTCGTCTTAAAGAATATGATAAGGCACTCACAGCAGTAAAGGCTCTTGAAAAAGAACAGCCTGACAGCCCCCTTGCTTACAACCTGAAAGGCGCTGCTTATTTGGGCAAAAATGATAGTGTCGCTGCACGCGCGAGCTTTGAAAAAGCGCTTTCTATTCAACCCGTCAATTTACCTGCTGTGATGAACCTGGTGCAACTTGATTTACTGGACAAAAAGCCAGAGGTGGCGAAAAAACGCCTTGAGGCTATGCTCGAAAAAGATAAAAAAAATTCTCAAGTCATGACTGCACTGGCCAATCTTGCGCTCTCTCAAGGGCAGGCCAAGGAAGCGACTACTTGGCTAGAGAATGCCAGTAAAGAAAACCCGGATGCATTGCAGCCGGCTATGCTATTGGCAACTCATTATTTACGTATAGGTGAAAAACAAAAGGCACTCACCCATGCCCAAAAACTTCAAGGCTCCAACTCCAGCAGCCCAGAGGTTCTGAACATTCTGGCGCAAGCCCAATTTGCTAATGACGACAAGCCGGCTGCTTTGGAAACCTACACACTAGGCTTGCCGCCATGAAGCCGGACTCTGCCCTGCCCAATTTTTCATCGCTACGGTCCACATGGCAATGCAAAACGAGCCGGCAGCATCGGACGCTCTCAAAAAATCACTATCATTGCAATCGGATTATCTAGAAGCACAATTAGCTTTAGCCTCTTTAGAGGCCAAAAGGGGTAATTATGAGCAAGCTCTTACAATTGCCCGGCAAATTCAGAAAAAAAATATTAAATCACCTGTGGGTTTTGAGTTAGAAGGCGACCTGCTTATGGCGCAAAAAAAACCTGATTTAGCGGTGAAGGCCTATGAACAGGCATTTACTATCAGCAAAAATGGTTCGCTCATGGTGAAATTGCACGCTTCCTAAGGCCAAACCGGTAAAGGTAAGGCAGCAGACATCCGCTTGGCCTAATGGTTAAAAGAACATCCTGCCGATACCATTGCCAGAATGTATCAGGCAGGAATTTATCTTGCCAGCAAGCAGAATAAAGCCGCTATCGAACAATACCAAGCTGTGTTGCAGCAAAATGCAAAAAACATTCCGGCACTGAACAATCTTGCTTGGCTCTATCAACAGGAAAAAGATCCCCGTGCCTTGGAGTATGCCGAGAAAGCCAATCAACTTGCTCCTGATAATCCGGCAATACTCGACACCTTGGGTTGGATGCTGGTGGAACAAGGTAACATAACGCGTGGTTTGCCGCTTCTACAAAAGGCTGCCAGCGTGGCGCCGGAAGCAGTCGCTATTCGTTACCATCTGGTGTTGGGATTGGTCAAATCTGGGGACAAGGTCAAGGCACGTAAAGAGTTAGAGCAAATTCTGGCCACCGGAAAAACCTTTCCCCAGGTTGAGGAAGCAAAAACTTTGCTAAAGCAGTTGTAGTAGATGGTGGCAATGGCGTTTTACGCTGTCCCCGTTATACCACGCATGGTTGTAGTAATCGAAAGCTTATTGCAAAAGAATGGGCAGGTAGTAATGTAGCTATGGGGTAGACAAAAAAGAAACCAGTGATGTAATAGTGGGTTCATCATGCCCTTAGAAATGCTGGTTCCATTGTTTTTTGTGCGCAACAACGTATTGTGACGAGACGGGTTAAGCGGGCAATCCCTGAAAGGGATGCTCGAAAATCTGAACTTTTAGAGGTGTCCTTAAGTAAAAATAAATTGCCGCTCATGTATCAAGTTACTCTGCGTTGTTGCCGATACCATGAATATCAACAACGAACGAATTGCATTCTGAGACAAGCCATATTGGTTATTGATCAAGCTTGGTATCCGACATCGCCACAACATGAGTACAGGTTCCTACCACTTTGAAACGTTGAATGACACCGCTTCCAAGCCGAGCGACTGCGCCAGCAAGCTTAAGCAGTTCGGGGCATGGAGGCCGGCATATTACGTTCTGCAGGTATTCAGTCCGGGCACAATGTGCTTGAATTGGGTTGTGGCCCTGGATTTGTTTCCGATCTGTTGGCTGAACTGGCATCAGAGGGTAGTCTATATGTAGTTGAGCCAAGCCGCACTTTGCTGGCTCAGGTGGAAGGCAATGTTCGCAATAAGCCTGCCTGTGGTTTGTATCCAATTCAGGCCTATGGATCTCAATTGCCCGTCCCGGACAGTAGCATCGATTTTTCGTATGCCCGGTTCGTTCTTCAGCACATTCCACAGCCCGAAACTGTGATTTCTGAAATCCACCGGGTTATGCGGCCAGGTGGGCGCTTCTGTGCTGTTGATTCCGACGATGGTTTAGTCGTTTTCTATCCTGAGGATCAGCGCGTCAGTCAAATTCTGCGCACAGCCCAGATAACCCAAACCGAACAAGGGGGAGACCGTTTCATTGGCCGTAAATTACAGCACATGATGGCCGACGCAGGGTTTGTTAACGTTAAAAGCCGTATTCTTGCTCTTACCAGCAGCGAATTACCCTTCAACGTACTATTTAATATCCTGCTGGGTTACAAAGCCTCTTTGTTAGGGGATACGGTCGACATCATGCAATTATTTGATGATTTGTCCCAGAAAGTGGCGGGCGGACATCAATTAATTGCTGGTGGTGTATTTATCGTCACCGGAGAAAAAGCATGAATACGGATCAGACTAAGGTGCCTAGTATGGAAACCGTCTATTTCCGGTTCGAGGAGGTCGTGCTGGGAACCCCTGCTTATGAACTGTATCTTGAATTCCGATATGAGATTTTCTGTAAAGAACTTCAACGCATTGTTCCATCTTCATGTCCGCTTTCCAGTAATGGCCGGTTCATGGAGACCGACCAATATGATTCACACAGTCGCCACTTTATGGCCTACCACAAATTCACCGGTATCTCCGCAGCATCAGCCCGAGTCATTCTTCCCAACTCCAGTGGGTTAAATGTGACTCCCAGATATGTCATTTACCGCCCCTTGCCCTACCTAGATGCGACCGATGCTAATATTGGCGAAATCTCCCGCATGGCTATTGCTCCTGAGTTCCGACGTCGGCAAGAGGATAAAGACAAACCATTTCAGGGCGATCCTGAACCCGGAATGATCTATCAACCTGAAAAAAACCGTCGACGCCAACCGGAACTGGTTTTAGGTATATATCGGGAAATTTATCTGCTATGCCAGCAAGAAAATATTAAATACTGCATGGCGGCCATGGATAACCGCTTTAGTCGACTTCTCAATACATTGGGGTTTCCATTTGTTCCGGTTGGTCCCGTTAACGATAATGTCCAGCCCCCCAGGCGGGTCTATCTTATCAGTGCATTTGAGATGGAACGCAGCCTGAGTCAGCGCGGAACGCAAGTCCTTAGTTTTTTACAAGCGCAAAATACGAACGATACTCCTCCTCTCACCCCCCTCTAATATTTAGACTGATATAGAATCAGTCTGACGCGAACCCTGTTCTAAACTCTTGATTGAAATGTTGTAAGCGCAATATAGCTAATTTCTATCCAAATCTGAATGATCAATGTCATAGTATTTTCAAATATATACATATTAACCAATATGTTATGCCTGAAGTGCCTTGTTAGAATTTAAATTTGTCTCTTTTCGGAGACAAAAATATTGCTTTAATTTCAAATTTTTAGTTATTTACATAATTTTATGTCGTTATATAGCGACACATATCATTAATGTAAATATACACATATTTTAATGATATGTTTTTAATGGGAATATATATATGGCATGATTAATGCTTTATAAATACCAGAGTGTATTGCTGTATTTATAAAGGATCATGGTAGAGTGGAAAATAAATTTGTATATTCCATAGTGACGCCAGGTACCCGAGCGTACCGGGATTATCTTGCTTTGCGACATAAAGTCTTCTGTGAAGAACTGAAACGTGTGCCCAGTATCAACCGATTTTTCAGTGACGTTCCGCTGGAGAGTGATGCATATGACGCGCACAGTGTACATGTGCTGTGCCGTTCATTGGAAACGGGTGTCGCTGCTGGTTGTTCACGGTTAATTCTGCCCAATGTTAAAGGTTTAAGTATTACATCCCGGTATCCAACTCACCAGATACTCAACTCATCTAACCAGTCGGGTGAAATTGGTCGTTTGGCTATTGCTAAAGGTTGCGTCGGAACCGAGGTGAGCTTTCGAGTGCCGGGTTACATCAGACACCAGCACAGAGACCGCATTCTGCGAGTGTGGCGGACAAACAAGCTGGTCCGCTTGTGGCTATGGGTTTATATAACGAAATATTCAAGCTGGCTAACAAATATGGCCTTACTCATTGCTACGCAGCCATGGAGCCGTCTTTGGCGCGGTTGCTCATCCGGATCGGTTTTCCATTTCAAGTGGCTGGTCCTCTCAATACCGCAGTTCAACCCCCGAGACAACCTTATCTCATAGGTGTTCATGTTGTTAAATCAATCTTGGCTAACCGTGATACTTGTTTATCCCATTTCAGGCTCAGTTTTTTTCGGGACGCAGTGCTTACTTGTTAAAGAAAATTCAGTTTAAATTTTCTTCCAATTTACCAAGTAAGATTTAAGGTGAAAGTCTGTCCAGCAATAATTTATTGAGCCTTCATAGAAATTATTTGAATTAAAAAAAGCCGCACAGATATCTGCGCGGCTTTTATGAATAAAGATCAGGTTATGCAGATTTTTTTATTGCGGCGACTAAAACCTAGACCCAATAGGCCTAACCCTAGCAGGGCAATACTGGTTAGCTCAGGAACATTAACTGATTGACCGAAAAGTTCATTCGTGCCAAAAGCATTAGCTACCACTACCCCACCATTAATAACGGGAGCATTAAGAGCTTGAAACGAGGATGTATATGTGAAATCAGATGATCCAGGTTGAGTATTGGTATTCACATAAGCAGCGGCAGAGCCACCGACAACATCAAAATAACCAGTACCTTGACCGGTTAGGCCAACGCTATTTGCTCCGGTAACTGTTCCAGTTAAGGTGTTAGGTGAAAGTGCTGTAGTATTGGCCAACATGTCGAGCCAAAGTGTACCATCTCCAGAAGTGCTTTTTACAAGAGCATTAAAGTCTGCTGATGCATCCGAAAACACTTTGAGCCAGCCTCCAGTGAAAGAAAAGCTACCATTTGAGTTGATGCCACTTCCAAAAGGGCTGAAAGTAGTGGCGGCATTTAAGATAAAACCACCAAATTGATAAGTCAATTCCCTTCCGGCAGCAGCAAAAGTTCCTTCCGCATTAAGGGAGGTTACCTTGCCGTAACCACTAATTTCAGCACCTGCCGTTCCACTCGTAATTTCAAAAAGATTAGTAGTAGAACTGAAATCGAAAAAGCTATTAGGATCCCAAGTAATGCCATCAACTGTCACAGCTTGAGCATTTAAGCTGGTAAATCCAAGCGATGCTAAAATCATCGTGGCTGCAATTTTATTAAGTTTCATAACCGTTCTCCTGATATTAATTATTGTAATTTAACGCTTTTTGTAACCCATATAACTCAAGGCTATTTACCTTAGGCTTATTAAAGCATATATCGTGCCAAATATATAATATGTTGATTAGTATTAAATATTAATACATCGGCTGAATTCAAAGTTAAAAAATGTAAATTTTTCCGACAAGCGGTATTTCACATAAAGTTAAAGATTGCTGTTATTTCCGGCCAATGTTGCAGTTAAGACTCTTGCAATTTCCACTTTACTGCGTAAATATGCATATTCCCTACTCACCCATCCCTTTAATAAAAGGCCTTTAATGACTGAATTTGACTATGGCAGCGCTTTCAGCCGCAACTTGGGTTGCGTCAGTTTGGATGAGCATGCGCGTCTGCAACGATCCACCGTAGCTATTGCAGGCATGGGCGGTGTGGGCGGGGATTACCTCATTAGTTTGGTACGCGCCGGGGTGGGTGGATTTCACATTGCTGAGTTTGATGAATTTGAGCTGGCTAATTTCAACCGACAGTATGGGGCCAACACACGCACATTGGGTCGCCGCAAAATTGAGGTAATGCTGGAATATGCTTTGGAAATCAATCCGGAATTACGTGTAAAAATTTTCGACAAAGGCCTTGATGCGAATAATATTGACGTATTTCTTTCAGGTGTGGATCTGGCCGTTGATGGCATGGATGTGTTTGCGGTGGACATGCATCCGTTATTGATTAATTCGGCTACGGCACGGGGGCTTTTCACCGTGGCGGCGATACCGTTGGGGTTGGGGGCAGGGGTGTTGGCATTTGGGCCGGGGGGCATGTCTTATGAAGATTACTTTGCCATTTTCCCGGAGATGAGCGAAAGAGGAAAAATCATCCAATTTGCTTTGGGCTTTGCCCCGGAGATGCACCATCTTAAATATCTGGATCCGCAATCAATTAACCTGAAGGCGCGTAAGGGCCCCAGCTCAATTGCCGGTTGCAAGCTGTGTGCGGGCTTCATTACCACCCAAGCGCTGTTAGCCCTGTTGCATCCGCAGGAATTGAAATTGACGCCTTGGTACACCTACCTGGATGCCCGTCTCAACCGTTTTCATCACCGCCGGTTGTGGCTGGGTAACCGTAATCCGCTGCAACGGCTGAAAAGCTTTGTAGCAAAGAAACGGCTAGAGAAAGCCAGCAAATAAAGGTAACGGCTTGAGCAAGGTGGGTATTCAACTAAAACTAGTTTAGCCGCATGAGTTAAAGATTCATCTGCATGTTCCGAATATACATAAGCTACTGACTCATCAATCATCAGACGGAGGCAATATAATGCCTCCCAGCCGACATGAATCAGGCATGCCGGTTTCAATAGCATCAACTCTTGAATAACTCCGGCCACCTGATTAGCAAAGAGGTAAATATGCAACGCTACATAGAATGGATTCTTCGCTATCGGTTTGTAGTCATTGCTTTGACGTTAATTGTCACCATTGCAGCAGTTATTCAGGCAAAAAATCTGAATATCATTATTGATCCGAATACCATGCTTCCCCAGTCCCATCCCTATGTGACGACGAGTAACCTGGTGGAAAAGGTGTTTGGGTCGAAGTATGTTGTTATGGTGGGGGTCACTCCTAAAGAGGGTGATATTTATCAGCCTATGATTTTGGAAAAAATCCAGCGCATGACGGCGGCTTTTCTTCAGACGCCCGGTGTGGTTAAAGAAAACCTGTTGAGTCTTTCTTCGAAACGCGCCAAAAATATTGCCGGTACGGCAGAAGGTTTGGAAGTCAAACTGTTAATGTCGAAGGTTCCAGCTACGGCCGCGCAACTTACTGAACTAAGAGAGGCAGTTGGGAAGAATCCTGTTTATTTGAATTCTATTGTGTCTGTTGATGCAAAAACAACAGCCATTCTCGTGGAGTTCAAGGATGGCCAAGGTGGTTTCCGGGCAATCATGGATAAAGTGGAGGCTGTGGTTGGGCATGAACGGGATTCAGGTTGAAATTAACGTGGGAGAATTCGAGTTTTCTGGCTAGTATTGAAATTTACTCAGAGCGTATTGGTTCTTTTCCCCATTGCTATTTTAGTTTTGAGCCCGGTTCTTTTTGAAGCCTTTCACTTTGAAGCAAGGGCTTATTTTGCCATTGGTTACAGCGGGTTTGGCTGTCGCTTGGGGGGTCGGCGTGATGGGCGCTTCTGGCATTCCAATGGATGTGTTTAATTCCGCGACCCCTATTTTGATTTTGGCGGTGGCAACAGGCCATGCGGTGCAGTTGCTTAAGCGTTATTACGAAGACTATTTTCGCTTACGGGAAACAACGGATCTTTCGCCTAAGGTTGCAAATAATCAAGCCGTTATTTCTTCCCTTCTCCGCGTTGGGCCAGTTATGATTGCCGCCGGAGCGGTCGCTTCTTTGGGATTTTTTTCTTTGGTGATTTTTAAGATCAGTACGGTGCGTACTTTTGGAATTTTTACCGGTATTGGAATTCTTGCGGCATTGATTCTTGAAATGACTTTTTATCCCGGCCTTGCGTTCAATACTTGCTCCACCAAGTGATATTGAAAGAAAGCGTGGACAAAAAAACGGATTTGGGACAAAGTAACCAACGCGATAGCGAATTGGGTAACCGGCACCAGTCGGCGTAGGGTGTACGGCGGGGTTCTGCTTTTCGTCATTATTACCCTGATAGGGATGGGCAGGGTTACTGTGGATAACTCTACCAAGAGTTTTTTTTCTCCTGAATTGATTTTCGAAACAGATGATAAAGCACTGAATGATCGCCTTGGCGGTACTAATACGATGTATTTGTTGGTTGAAGGCGCAGGTGATGACGCCATTAAAGACCCCAAAATACTTCGGGCCATAGGGGAGCTGCAACGTTTTCTTGAAAATCAGCCTTATGTCGGTAAGACCCTTTCGCTAGCCGACTTTATCATGCGTATGAGATCAGGCTATGCATGGAGATGATCCCGCTTATTATAAAATTCCAGACAGTCAGGAATTGATTTCACAATATTTATTGCTTTACTCAATGTCCGGCGAACCGGGCGATTTTGATTCCTATGTTGATTATGGTTACCGCTCCGCCAATCTGACGGTTTCTTGAAGACAGATAGCAGTGCCTACATAGAAAAGCTGGTCGAAAAAATTCATGCATTCACAGCGCTGCATTTCGATAAAAGTGTGCATATCGGAATCGGTGGCAGCGTCCCTCAAGGTGCAGCACTGAATGAGGTTATGGTTTACGGGAAAATACTCAATATTCTGCAAATCACGGTTGTCGTTTTTATTATATCCAGCTTGATTTTCCGTTCATTGGTAGCAGGAATGCTGGTGCTTCTCCCGCTTCTGGTTGCTGTTCTGGCTAACTTTGGCCTTATGGGATGGAGTGGAATCCCGCTGAATATTTCAACCTCGCTTATTTCGGCGATGGCTGTTGGCATAGGGGCAGATTACGCAATCTATCTGATCTACCGGTTACGCGAAGAGCTTATGACGGGAGCCGATGAAATCACAGCTGTCCGAAATGTTATTGGAACAGCGGGGCAAGCTATTTTATTTGTTGCGATTTCGGTATCAGCGGGTTACGGGGTGTTGTTGTTATCGTTTGGGTATAATATCCATAAGTGGTTGGCCATTTTGATTGCTGAGGCCATGATCATGAGTTCGCTATCTGCGCTGTTGCTTATCCCCGCGCTTATCCTTACATTCCGCCCCGATTTTATTTTCAGGAGAATTGCCGTGAAACATAACCCATTACCTGTTTCTGTTGTTGTGTTGGCTCTTGCTTTTGGTCTATCAATGCAACCTAAAAATGGCTGGGCGGCGGAACCCAATCTGGGCCAGATTATGGAAAAGAATTTCGTCGTTTCCAAGGTTGCTGATTCAGTGGCTGATGCCACGTTTACCCTGATCAACAAGACTGGCCAGGAACGGGTGCGCAAGACTTTTGGCGCGACCAAGCTTGAAGGAAATGGCATTGATAATATGCGCATGACGCGGTTCTTGTCACCACCGGATGTTAAAGGTACGGTATCGTTACTGATCGAACACGCCGACAAGGATGATGACATTTGGATCTATCTACCCGCACTAAAAAAAGTGCGGCGTCTTGTTTCCAACAATAAGAAAGATAGTTTTGTGGGCACGGATTTTTCTTATGCCGACGTGATTGGCTATAAGGTGGGTGAGTGGAACTACAAATTGTTGAAAGAGGAGTCGGTAGAGGGGCAGCTTTGCTACGTTATCGAGGCATTACCAAAATCTGACGCGGTTAAAACCAGTAATGGTTACTCGAAGCGCATCGGCTGGCTGCGTAAAGATAATCTGGTGGCAATAAAAATGGAGTATTGGGATGAGGCAGGGCAGATGTTAAAAATCTCGACATTTACTGATGTTCAACTGGTAGACAAGACGCGTGGCAAGTGGCAGGCCATGCGCCTTGAAGCAAGCAATGTTCAGACCGGCCACCGTACGGTGATTAAATACGATAACTTCAAGGCGAACCAGCAGGTTAAGGATGAGTTCTTTACGACACGGTATATGGAAAAAGAATAATGCCGCAAATGTGCGTTAGCATTTTATGCCGTGTCAGGCGTGCTTTATTTTTGGCAATCATTTTTGCATTGCTCGGTACACAGGCGGCTCATGCGCTGAACATAGGTGAGATCGAGGTTGTCAGCAGGGAAGGCGAGCCGCTGCTCGCGTATGTTCCGGTATCCCCGTCAAGCCCTGATGAAAAAATAACTGCCGCTTGCGTTTCATTGGCTAATATAGGGATTGTTCCCGGGCAAAATGGATCAGAATTGTCCGCTGCAAGATTGGAGTTGGAAGGCAATAAAAATGTTGACCAGCGGATTAAAATTTCTACAGCGGCTCCAATCAGCGCACATTCGTTGACGCTTCAGCTAAAAGCACACTGTGTTCCGCACGGTTTAACTATTCGTGAGTTTAATTTCGAATTGAAACCAGTGGCCAACACTTTGCTCCCGCAGGCAGAGAGTTTTTCGGGGTCAACTGAAAAAGATAGCATGGATTTTTACAAAAACCGGATATAACTGGTTCGGTTCGTGCAGGATATTTCAGTTCATCGCGTAAGTTGGATGGGAAAAATGATTTGGGTACCGGTTCGCTGTGGCTTAAAGGGACGCAAAATATAGGGGAGGACGTTACTCTGGTTGCTCAGGGATGGATTCGTAATGACGACATTTTCAGAGCCAACGGAGATTCGAAAAAATTACAGGAGGGATATATAAAATTCAGTAGCGGCAATGTGGATTATCGGATCGGCAGACAGATCATAGTATGGGGACGGGCAGACCGCTTGAATCCAACCGACAATCTGACACCACGAAATTTTACTCTGTTAACGCCGGAAGAGGATGACCAGAGAATAGGATCGTTGGCAGCGAAAGCAACGTACCACTCGCATGAAAATTCGCTGACCGGTATATGGCTTCCTGGTATGGATCCCCATGTTTTTCCTGTGGCTACAACGCCGGGTGTTTTTTTTACCCAACACATTCCCCGTATTAACCGAATTGCGCTCAAATTCGATCGAAGTGGCGGTGATGTGGATTGGTCAGCCTCTTACTATAATGGGTCAGATTTGACCCCTGACATCGCGATTGGAGCGATAACCCCATCTGGAGCAAATTTAATATTTGACCACAATCGTATCCGCGTATTGGGCATGGATGCCGCTACGGTCATTGGGCGTTATGGATTGCGCGCTGAAGCGGCGTACGCTTGGGCAGTTAACACTGGTGCGAACGACTTTCTTGTAAAAAAACCATTTTTTATATGGTGATGGGCGGTGACAGAACTTTCTTCGATTATCTTAATATCAATTTTCAATACTACCTCCGCCATGTTACAAATTATTCCGACCCGCAGGCGATAGCCGATCCTCTCCTGCGTTTCGCCGCAATTCAAACAAGTGCGCTATGGAATCAGTTTAGCCGTTCTCAGCATGGGGTAAGTGTCCGGGCCAGTAACAAATGGCTTAATGAAACGTTGGAAGGTGAAATTGCCGCTGTCGCTTCTTTTGGACGCAGCAATTATTTCATAAGGCCCAAGCTGGTTTATGCCTTTACAGACAACGTAAAAGGATCGCTTGGATTGGATATTTATCGGGGAGAAAGTAGTACGTTCTTTGGTCGGTTGCGGGATAACTCGTTATTATTTGCGGAAATGAAATACGGTTTTTGATTAGACAAAGGAATGTATAAATATTTAATTTCTTGGGTGTTTAGTTTATTGGCTTTCTTCCCATAAATCTTTGTTATTAACATTATGCGGCTGTACTAGTCCAAAATGTTTGTAGGCATTAATGGTCGCAACCCTTCCGCGTGATGTGCGTTGTAAGTAGCCTTGTTGGATTAAATAAGGTTCCAGCACATCTTCAATGGTATCGCGCTCCTCGCCGATGGCAGCGGCAAGTTTATCTACGCCCACCGGGCCACCGGTAAATTTTTCAATCACGGTCAACAATAATTTTCTATCCATCGTGTCTAATCCCTGCATATCCACGTCGAGCATGGTCAACGCGGCATCTGCTACTTGGCGCGTGGCTTCGCCTTGGGCCCTTACTTCGGCAAAATCGCGTACGCGGCGTAGCAATCGATTTGCAATGCGCGGTGTACCGCGTGAACGCTTTGCAATTTCCAGCGCCCCGTCGGGCGAGATCGGCAATTCCAGTAAATCAGAAGAGCGCGTCACGATGCGCTGCAATTCACTGGTGGTATAAAACTCCAGGCGCGCCACAATACCAAAACGGTCGCGCAAGGGGTTGGTCAACATACCGGCGCGAGTGGTTGCTCCAACCAGAGTAAACGGCGGCAAATCCAGTTTTACTGAGCGCGCCGCGGGACCTTCGCCGATCATGATATCGATCTGATAATCCTCCAGCGCGGGATACAGGATTTCTTCCACCACTGGCGACAGACGATGGATTTCATCGATAAACAGCACATCGTTTGGTTCGAGATTGGTTAATAGGGCAGCGAGGTCACCGGCACGTTCCAAAACCGGCCCGGAAGTATGGCGCATGTTGACACCCATTTCGCGCGCGATGATATGCGCTAAAGTCGTCTTGCCCAGCCCTGGCGGGCCGAACAGTAACACATGGTCAAGCGGCTCTTTACGTTTACGGGCCGCTTCAATGAAAATTTCCAACTGCCCACGTATTTTTTCCTGGCCAATATATTCGTCCAGATGTTTAGGGCGCAATGCGCGCTCCTGTATTTCCTCCTGCACAGAGACGGGAGCGGGAGAAATAATGCGATCGACTGCAGTCAGATTATCGTTTTGGATCATACTTTGGATAATAGCTTAAGTGCCTGGCGTATGCCGTCCGATACACTTGCATCAGCGGGTAATTGTTTGACTGCCCAATTCGCTTCTTTTCCGCTGTAGCCTAACGCCAACAGCGCGTTGGTGATATCGTTGCCATGTGGTGTCACAACACCGCTTGCGCCATCCGACACGGACACGATGAACTTATCGTGTAGTTCCAGCAACAGCCGCTCGGCGGTCTTTTTGCCAACGCCTGGGATTCTGGTCAATAGCCCTACCTCCTTACTTGCCACGGCAATGGCAAGATCATTCAAGCTCAAGCCAGACAGCACCGACAGCGCCAACTTCGGCCCCACGCCACTAATTTTCAACAAGAGACGAAAGGCCGCGCGCTCGTCCTCAGAAGCAAAGCCATAGAGCAGGTGTGCATCCTCCCGAACGATAAGTTGGGTATATAACACTACACGTTCATGTAGTACAGGCAGGTTATAGAAGGTGCTCATCGGCACATTCACCTCATATCCCACGCCTTGAACATCCAACAAAATTTGCGGTGGATTTTTTTCCAACAAGTTGCCTGTCAAACGCCCAATCATGTCTTCCTTGTTAATCTTTTTCGGCTAATCGTGCAGGTGCGATAACTATTGCATTAAAAAAATTACAATCACGTTTAATCCGTGGCTGGAGAAGTTACCATGCTTCTTAACTTAATCTGCCATTGCGCATGCGCAAGCCCTTGGTCGCCAGCTGGCCTAATCCCATACCAGCATGCGCATGACAAATCGCACATGCCAGCGCATCCGCCGCATCCGGACTGGGAGAGCCGGATAATTCCAACAGTCGCTGTACCATATCTTGCACCTGCTCTTTTTTCGCATGGCCATTACCGACCACAGCCTGTTTTACTTGCAACGCAGTGTATTCCGCAACTGGCAGGCTCGCCAGTACCGCCGCGCAAATTGCCGCACCGCGCGCCTGCCCCAGTAGCAGGGTGGATTGCGGATTGACGTTAACGAATACTTTTTCTACCGCCACCAGCTGCGGCTGATGTATTTCAATCACCTCGCGCAATGAATTAAGAATGACTTTAAGACGCTCAGGTAACTCGCCTACTGGTGTTTTGATAAAACCGCTGGCGACATAGATAAGTTTCTGTCCCACTTTGTCCAGCACGCCAAACCCGGTAATGCGCAGGCCGGGATCTATACCTAGAATGCGTGTAGAAGAGTGGCTCATTGGTGTAAGGAGAATTTACCCTTTACCCTTATCTCTAATTTATCTTTATTCATTCCGCAATCACGGCTGTGGTATAAACTTCTTGTACATCATCAAGGTTTTCCAGTGCGTCCAATAGCTTTTGCATGCGTACTGCATCGTCACCCGTAAATAGGACTTCGACAATAGGCTTCATAATTATTTCTGCCATTTCTGGCTTAAATCCAGCGGCTTCCAAGCGCTGCTTAACCTCGATAAAATCGTTGGGTGCAGTGATAACTTCGATACTACCGTCATCATTGCTCATTACATCCTCTGCTCCCGCGTCCAGCACTACTTCCATTAGCGCGTTTTCATCGGTGTTAGGTGCAAAAACCATTTGCCCGCAATGTTTAAATAAAAATGATACAGAACCATCCGTACCGAGATTACCGCCATATTTGGTGAAAGCATGGCGCACATCGGCCACGGTACGTGTTTTATTGTCGGTCATGCAATCTACCATTACCGCCGCGCCATTGATCCCGTAGCCTTCGTAGCGAAGCTCAATATAATCGACACCGTCCAATTCGCCGCTGCCGCGTTTAATGGCGCGCTCCACGTTATCTTTCGGCATATTCTGGTCATAGGCTTTTTCCATCGCCAATCGCAGGCGCGGATTAGTGGCCGGATCGCTGTCGCCCAACCTGGCCGCCACGGTAATTTCCTTGATCAGGCGTGTAAAAACCTTGCCGCGCCTTTCATCCTGACGACCCTTGCGGTGCTGAATGTTTGCCCATTTACTATGGCCTGCCATGACATTTTCCCCGTTGATTGATTCCCGCATTTCGAACACCGCAAGGATTTATACCCTTATATAGCGGTAACGCGGACTTAAATTCGAAGAGCAACAGCGATAATAAAGTGTTACATCGATTATTTTAGTGTAGCGCACCTCCTGCTTAAAGAATACCTGAAATAATGTTCTGCATTCCAGCACTTTGTGAGACTAATGCTCGAGGCTGACTGCCTCATATTACACAGCCTGGATGCCTTTAGCGGTGCCCTCTAGTATCATGGCAATTGGAGTTGACAACGCGGCGCGGCAAGTGTTAGTTTCATATAAGCGCCGATTTGAGGAACAGCTTGCGGGCGCTCTATAAATACAGCTAAAGCGGGTGAAGCCCGGTTTAGCTGTAAGCTAACCGGGTTTTTTATTCAGCATGAGGGGCACGTTATGTCCGAACATTCCAGCCAAACAGAACATTCATATCAACTTGAAACACTTGCAGTACACGCGGGCATAAAGCGCAGCCAATTTAATGAACATAGTGAGGCACTGTTTCTTACTTCCAGTTACGTGTTTGATAGCGCGGCCCAAGCCGCCGCACGCTTTATCGGCGCAGAGCCGGGTAATATTTATTCGCGGTTTACCAACCCTACCGTTACCATGTTCGAGGAGCGCTTGGCCGCACTGGAAGGCGCGGAGCAGTGTGTGGCGACGGCGTCAGGTATGTCGGCGATTTTGGCGTGCTGTATGGGTTTGCTGAAAAATGGAGATCACATCGTTGCTTCGCGCAGTATATTCGGTTCGACGGTAAATTTATTCGGCACCATTTTCAAACGTTTTGGTGTGGACACGACCTTTGTTTCTGCCACCGATGTGAACGAGTGGGAAGTTGCGGTACGGCCCAACACACGGCTATTTTTTCTGGAGACGCCGTCCAATCCCCTTACCGAAATATCCGACATTGCAGGCATTGCGGCAGTGGCGAAGCAGCGAGGTGTGTTGCTGGCAGTAGATAATTGTTTTTGTACTCCCGCGTTGCAGCGCCCGCTGGATTTAGGCGCGGACATCGTGATTCATTCCGCCACTAAATATCTTGATGGCCAAGGGCGTGTATTGGGAGGTGCGGTGCTGGGCAACAAGAAAGTGATAGAACCTATATATCAGTTTCTGCGTACGGCGGGGCCGACTATGAGCGCATTCAACGCATGGGTATTCTTGAAAGGTATGGAGACGTTAAAAATTCGTATGGATGCGCATAGCGCTAATGCGCTGTCCGTGGCGCAATGGTTGGAGGCGCAGGATAATGTGGCACGCGTGTATTACCCGGGTCTGCCGTCGCATCCACAACATGAATTGGCGATGAAGCAGCAGAAGGCTGGTGGCGGTATCGTATCGTTCGAAATAAAGGGTGGCAGAGAGGAGGCTTGGCGTCTTATCGATAATACGCGCATGGTTTCAATCACGGCTAACTTGGGCGATACCAAGACCACGTTAACTCACCCAGCCACCACTACGCATGCCCGTATAACTCAGGAGGCCAGAGATGCAGCGGGTATTACCGAGGGTTTGTTGCGCATTGCGGTCGGCTTGGAAGCTGTGGGTGATATCCAGACCGATTTGGCGCGCGGGTTGTACATATAAAATCTGCCATTCCTGGGTTTTTCTATCTGACCGATGGTCAGCTTGTCGTGCGATTAGTCCAAGCGTGAATATGGCGAGCCAATGAAATTATGCTTGTGAATCGTGATATTGAAAATATGGCAATACAAATCGGCAGTGCGCTAAAGTCGCATGGCTTCATGTTGGCCATAGCCGAATCATGCACAGGCGGTGCGGTGGCCAGTGCCATTACTGATATTGCTGGCAGTTCCGAATGGTTTGAGCGCGGTTTTATCACTTATTCAAATGAGGCTAAACGCGAGATGTTGGGCGTTGCCCAAGATACTCTGATGCGCTACGGTGCGGTAAGCGAGGCCGTCGTGCGTGAAATGGTAGCGGGTGCGTTGTGCTATAGCCATGCGCAGGTGGCATTGGCGGTCAGCGGTATTGCCGGGCCAGGAGGTGGTATGCCGGACAAGCCTGTTGGCACAGTGTGGTTCGCTTGGGGGATTAAGGGAGGGCAGAGTATTGTATCGCTGCATCATCTTTCTGGTAACCGTGCAGAAATTCGCATGCAGTCGGTAGGCCTGGCTTTGCAAGGAGTGTTGGAGCTGCTGAATCAGGTAAGGGAAGTAGCTTAAGATCGTGCCGGTTAGGGTCATCTTGTTTTTAAATCAGGAAATTTTAAATTGATCTAACCAGAGTCTTTCTAGCTTAGATTCGGATGGCTTATGCCATAATCATGTATCATTTTTGAAGGGAAAAAGTTGCATGGATGATAATAAAAGCAAGGCACTCGCGGCGGCTCTGAGTCAGATTGAAAAGCAGTTCGGCAAGGGTTCTATTATGCGTTTGGG
The DNA here is from genome assembly GCA_016721605.1 of Nitrosomonadales bacterium. GTDB lineage: Bacteria > Pseudomonadota > Gammaproteobacteria > Burkholderiales > Gallionellaceae > Nitrotoga. The sequence continues at coordinate 9,191 of JADKHS010000016.1, read as the reverse complement.
CGAGCATGATATTGCGCGCGATATTCAAGTGGTTTCGACTGGATCATTAGGGTTGGACATCGCGCTGGGCGTGGGGGGCCTACCGCGTGGTCGTGTAATTGAAATCTACGGACCGGAATCGTCCGGCAAAACCACGCTCACATTGCAAGTGATCGCCGAAATGCAAAAATTAGGCGGAACGGCTGCATTTATTGATGCAGAACATGCGCTCGATCCGCAATACGCGCAAAAGCTGGGCGTGAATGTCAGTGAGCTGCTCATTTCGCAACCGGATAACGGTGAGCAAGCGTTGGAGATTGCTGATATGTTGGTGCGTTCAGCTGCCGTAGATGTGGTGGTAGTTGATTCTGTGGCAGCACTGACCCCTAAGGCAGAAATTGAAGGTGAGATGGGCGAGCCGCAAATGGGCTTGCAGGCACGCTTGATGTCGCAGGCATTGCGTAAGCTGACCGCCAACATCAAGCGTTCCAATACTACGGTGATTTTTATTAATCAGATACGTATGAAAATCGGTGTGATGTTTGGTAGCCCGGAAACAACGACTGGCGGCAATGCTCTAAAATTTTATGCTTCAGTTCGGCTGGATATTCGTCGTGTTGGTGCGATCAAGAAGGGCGATGAGGTGATCGGTTCAGAAACCCGCGTAAAAGTGGTCAAGAACAAGGTGGCGCCACCGTTTAAACAGGCGGAATTCGATATTTTGTATGGTGAAGGCATTTCTCGTGAAGGCGAAGTCGTTGAGCTGGGTGTACTGCACAAGCTGGTCGAGAAAGCGGGCGCTTGGTACAGCTACAAAGGCGAAAAGATTGGCCAGGGAAAAGATAATGCGCGCGAATATCTGAAAGAGCACCCTGAAATGGCAATTGAAATTGAGAACAAGATTCGCGCTGCGGCTGGGGTGGTTGCACTCAATGATGAAATGGAAAGCAGTGTCAAAGAAGCCTGAGTTAAGTCTACACACCCGCGCCATAAAATATCTGGTGCGGCGTGAACATAGCCGTGCTGAACTTCACGCGAAGCTTTTGCTCAAGGCTACACCAGACGACGATGTGGATAGGATTTTGGATGAATTGGCGGCGCGCGGTTGGCTGTCCGATTCCCGTGCAGCCGAGCAGTTGGTGCGCATGCGCCGCAATCGTTTCGGCATGCAGCGCATTGCACATGAACTTCGCCAGAAAGGCATAGGCGAAGATTTGATTAACGATGCATTACCGCAAATGAGAGATACAGAACTGGAAGCGGCGCGCAATATCTGGCAAAGAAAGTTCGGCATTGTCCCGGAAGATGCTAAGGAAAAAGCCAAGCAGCTACGTTTTATGCAATCGCGCGGCTTTATGTCGGATGTGATTTTTAAGGTATTACGAGGTACAGACGATGGTGGATAGGTTGTTTGTGCATTAGTCGTGTGCCGTTTGTAGTAGCAACTTTATATCCTGCACTAACAATTCAACGCGCTGGTTATAGGGGGAAAGTAATACCGGCTTGCCGTTTGCGCCAATTAGGTAAGTGCCATCGGAATGATCCAGTGTATAGCTGCCTTTTTCGACCCGTTTTTCATAATTGACGCCAAATGTCTTGGCTACCTGTGCGGTAGTTTGGGCATCGCCGTATAAGCCCATGAAAGATGGGTGAAAAAAGGGAACATATTCAGACAATAGTTTTGGCGTATCGCGTTCAGGATCCAGTGTGACGAATAGCACCTGTACCTTTGCCGCATCCTTATCAAGCAAGCGCATCACCTGTGCCAGATCAGCCAGCGTAGTTGGGCAAATCTCGGGGCAGTGGGTATAACCAAAAAATAATACTACCACCTTGTCTTTGAAATCAGATAGTTTGCGTATTTTGCCGTTGGGGTCGGTGAGATGGAAGTTCACGGGTTCGCTTGCATATCGCCAACTGATATCAATGGCTTGGAATGGAGTGGGCGGTTTGGATTTCTCGCAACTGACTAGCAGCGTCATAAATAATAGTAAAAGCAGTCTATGCATTTATTTCTCCGTACAACAATCGGCAATTGTGCCGATGAAAAATTGTAAAATTGCGAAAATGTGCATATGCACGCGCGAATAGCTATTTGAATTTAATGAACTAATAATGTTCCGTTGGCTGTGTCGTAAGCTTTGTTGTGAAAATTATGAAGCCTAAGCTGATGAAAGGGACGATGGGTGTACAACGGTCAGTTGTAATAGGTTTTCATTACAGTGATGTTGGTGGTTAGAAAGAAAGTCGCATGGTTTGTGCTCAGATTGGGCAACAATACAGGGCACGTCTTGTTTAAGTAGTTGCCTGATATGTCAGCGTGTACGCTTTCCCATGCAGGCTTGTAGCCCAGATAGGCAAAGTATTTCCAATGACCTATTGCGCACATTAATCAGTTTGCTTTCCTGTAGGTGTGACAGTGCGCGGCTGACAGTTTCCAGTTTTAATCCGAGATAGCTGCCGATTTCGTGACGCGTCATGCGTAATTGGAATGAAGTGGGCGAATAGCCGCGCACCGCAAAGCGTTGTGACAGATTGAGCAGAAAGGTAGCCAAGCGTTCCTCCGCGCGCATTGATCCAAGCAGCAGCATAATGTTTTGATCGCGTACGATTTCTCGGCTAAGAATGCGGTGTAAGTGTCGCTGTAGCGGGGGAAGTTCCCGGCCAAGATCCTCTAGGCGGCTGAAGGGGATTTCACATACCTCACTATCTTCAAGTGCTACGGCATCGCAAGTGTGTGCATCACTACTAATGCCATCCATGCCGATGATTTCTCCAGCCATCTGAAAGCCGGTAACTTGTTCTCGCCCGTCTTCATTAAGGATTTGGGTTTTGAAAAAACCAGTACGAATCGCATACAGCGCTTGGAATTTGTCTCCGCTCCGGTATAAGATGCTGCCATGACGGTAAACACCTTTGCGGGTAATTAAATCATCTAAGCGTGCCATTTCAATATTACTCAGGCTAACGGGCAGGCATAGTTTACGCAGATTACAAGTCGAACATGCAGCCTTCAGTGAATTGTTGGGGAGCGATTTTTACAGAGTTTGGGTTGCAAATTGGCTATAAAAGATTTTTATTAGGTATTTTAGTATGGGTGTTATTGATTCAATATAGCAACTGAGAATTGAGGGGCGAGCTGCGTTAATAGGAGCCTAAAGACCAAGTGCACAGAGGAATGAAACCCAGCTGGCAATATGTTAATGTTTGAACCAAACCCGATGCCAATATGGGCGTGACAAACCATCTCAAGGGAGTTCGCGAAACAAAGGTAGGTTTCAGCATGTTAATGGGGCCGGCAAGCCTACATTGGCGCAATTTCATGGGTGTGGAAGTAGGTTAAGACCTCGGCCGAACAAGCCAATTTGGCTGGATTTGTAGTGGATGTATATTCTTCCCCCTTTGCGCAGCCAGAACCCGCCGCAAGCGAATGCAAGCGGGCAAAGGGAGGCAGATCAAAAAACCCCGCGCCGGCATTGAGGGCCGCCGGAGATTGTTGCGAAAAACGTTAGGTTAACGGGGAAGCCGGGGGGGGGGGGGGGGGGGGGGGGGGGGGGGGGGCGGCGGGGCCCCCGTTTTTGGCAGGTTACTATATCGGGCAATCTTTTGAAAGGCGTATCGGCTAGGCCGGGCTGGGGAGTGAGAGGGTTTACAGCAGCGAGGCTTACTCGGTTGCAGGAAGATTGTGTCACGCGGCAAGACGCCTTGTCGGTTGAGATGCAAATTAAGGGCTAGAACCGCAAGAAAAAAAGTTATAAGCAGCCATGGTGAGCGGCAATTGGATTGGAAGTTTTTTGTTTATCCTTCGACAATTACAGGACGGGTGGATCAACTTCTTATCCTGGAAGTTAAAGATTGATCGCTCACTTTATTTCATTTTAGAGTCGTGAGCGCTTGGTTAGGATGTCGAGAATTTTTACATTCCTAGTTGAAAAATTCAAGAGAGTAAGAAATTGTAGGCGTGTGGGTAGTGTAGCGCCATGTTTATTATATTGCTTTAAGATACATGCCGGTTTTGGCATGTATCTTGCTTGATGTGTCTGGTGTGTTCTATATTAATTTGCCGGGTACTAAGTACTAAATAATCGAATTAGGACAGTGTGCGAAATGCAAGGTGCAACATGAAAAAGGATGATTATATTATGGCCGTCAATGTGGATAAAAGTGATGGGTTGGAAAAACAACAGCTACATCATGAGGCAGATGATCAGATAAAGTATACAGGCGAATCTCGGAGGCAGTTTGCAACATCTGGTTTAGCGGTATCAGGGATTATTTTAACTCTTGCGAGTCGGCCCGTATTGGGTGAGGCATTTTGTTCGACACCATCTGGGTTTGTGTCAGGTAATACCAGCCAGCATGGTGAATGTCCCGTTATCCCGCCAGGCGTTACACTTCCCCCGGATCCAAATGAAACATTTATAGCTGCGTTCCCAATGTCAAATCCATCGAATACTTCGTATAACAGTAGGCGTTGCGTAGATATAATGGCGAATGTTTGGACTGAGTCTCAGACTGCAAATGTAGATTCTTCAGTGCAAATGGCAAAGTTCAAGCGCGCCGCCCGAGCTAAATGATCGGCGACTCGCGGCGTTTCGCATCAGGTTCAAATTATCTTACGCAAAAAGGTAAGGGTTCAAATAATATAACGTCGCCAACGCCGACTGCTGTAGTTGCACCTCCGGATCTTCCTCCTTATCAAACGCAGGTGTTATTACAACATCTTGTGAAAGCATTGTATCGTGCGAGAAGTGGAGCTACTCCCTATTTGTCTCAAGATACAATTCGATCAATGTTCTATGAATGGCAGAGTCGTGGTGTTTTCTCTCCCACTGCCAGTGTAGATTGGAATGCCGCACAAATTATCGATTATTTAAAACAAACTGGGGCTAATTAAATTGTCGCAATAACCATATGCCAGTCTTACTTTTCCCTTAATGATGCTAATTAAAAATGGAATGGCGCTTAACTTCCAGTCAGGCAATTAGCTACTGCTCATGGGACGATGAATGGGTATTTTATAATAATCTTTCGGGAGATACCCATCTGCTTGGTTCAGCGGCTGCTCAGGTGTTGTTGGAATTACGGCAATCGTCATTAAACGCGCTACGCTTGACCGAAGCACTTGCCCAACGGCTGCAAGCTGAAAATGTAACGTATAAGGAATTTTCATTCCAAATTGACCATCTCCTTAATGAGCTTAATACGCTTGGACTGATAGAATTTAGCTGATTTTGAATGTTTCTGCATTAACGCCATCAGAACTTAAGCTCCGTCTTAAAACGGCGGGGATATATCTGCAAACCGGCTCTTTTACCACGCACCTTAAAACTACGATTCCCAGTGTGGCTGAAGGTATCGGTTTGCTTTATGCCGATTATCCTTTGGCCGAGCAAGATTGTTTTGCGGATTTTCACGTTAGTCTTACGCGTCCACGTAACCTACGGCGATGGTTTAAGCCTCAGGTGTTGTTTTTATTTGACGGAAACACCATATTTAAACCTTTGCCGTTAGATCAGGCATTTCCCATGCTGGAGTGGGGACTTAACTGGTGCGTATCAACTCATGTTAATCACTGTTTGATGATTCATGCGGCAGTAGTTGAAAAAGGTGGTTTTGCCGCGATTATGCCCGCTCCTCCAGGCTCGGGTAAAAGTACCTTATGTGCAGCTTTGGTAAACCGTGGATGGAGGTTGCTGTCTGATGAGCTTGCGTTGATTCGTGTTGGTGATGGAAACTTATCGCTTCCGCGCCCCGTTAGTTTAAAAAACGAATCTATAGAGATCATCAGGCGTTATGAGCCCAATGCGATTTTCAGCCGTAAGGTGGCGGATACGATAAAAGGCACGGTCGCCCACATGAAAGCACCGGCTGATAGCATCGCCCGCGCTGCAGAGGCCGTGCAGGTTGCGTGGGTTATTTTCCCCAAATATCAGGCTGGTGCTACGGCGTGTTTGGAGAGACTGCCTCAATCCCGCGCTTTCATGCGGGTTGCAGATAATTCTTTTAATTACAGTCTTCTTGGACTCAAGGGCTTTAAGGCCATGACAAATTTGATTGATGCGTCTCTGTGTTATGATTTTACGTATAGCAAACTGGATGATGCCATTGAAATATTTGGTGCGCTGAAGCCGCAAGCTTCCAATAATAACCATACGTATGCTAATGAATTGTAGGCTATTTACAATCAGGTTGCCCTAGCCTCCCCTGTAGAGGAAGTGAATCGAGTTCCTGCCCTTTCTGGTGAAGATGCATTGGGTAGTGGCAAAACGACTCATCACATTATATTTGACATAAATACCCAATGTGATCCCCAATTACTTAATATTACAAGCGCTCCGAGATCCAGAAGCATTGATTGCTCTAAGTCTGCCAGACTGGGATTTGCTCATACGCCAAGCACGTCGCGCGAATCTGTTGGCACGTATTTGCCTTTTATTAGACGAACGCAGCTTACTCGAACAGGTACCGCCAAAACCCCGCCAACACCTGGAGTGGTCACGCGTCATCTCTGAAAAGCATATTCAAGCTGTTCATTGGGAAATAACCCAAATTCGAAAGGCATTGGAAAAGTAGGTGTGCCAGTCATTCTCCTCAAAGGCGCTGCTTATGTAATGGCAAAACTGCCGTCCGCCAAGGAAGGCTATTCTCTGATATTGACATCATTGTGCCTAAAGATAGTCTCAGTGTTGTAGAAGCCGCCTTGATGCTTCATGGTTGGGCTGCGACGCATCACGATGCTTATGACCAGCGTTACTATCGTACATGGATGCATGAATTGCCGCCTATGCGGCATATTAAACGGAAGACCGTTATCGACGTGCATCATGCGATTTTGCCGGAAACAGCAGCGCTTCACCCTGATTCGGCAAAGCTTTTGGCTGCGGCGCAGTTACTTGATAGCTATGATGATGTGAAGGTATTTGCCCCGGCTGATATGGTGCTTCACAGTGCTGTCCACCTGTTCCATAACGATCAACTGGATCAGGGGCTGCGGGATTTGGTCGACATTGATAGTTTGTTACGTCATTTCAGTAAGTTGCCAACGTTTTGGACAGATTTATCCGTGCGGGCACACGAGCTTGGGTTGATGCGGCCACTTTTTTACGCCTTGCGTTATGCTATACATTTCTTGAATACGCCCGTTCCTTCAAGCATGATGGAAGCCACTCAAAATGGTCGCCCCAACCCGCTAACCTTGTTTTTGCAGATCAACTTTTCGAGCGCGCACTCTGCCTACCCACAAGAGCTGCTCTGATTGGTTGACTGGTACCGCACGGCAGATACTGTATGTACGCGCAACCTGGCTGCGTATGCCGTCCCTTTCTTCTTGCGCGTCATCTTTTTCACAAGGCTTTTATTTCACCTAAGCCTGAATGATTGTTTTTGGACACTGCTGATTATTTTGCGATGTTAAACTGCTAACGCTTTTGCGCTTGGATCAGTAAAAATGTGGCCACTTGGCTGTCTAATAATACGGTGAAGGTTAAGGATAATCTCATAATGGGCGATGTAGAAACTCCGTTGATCAAGCTTCAGGATTTGTCCAATTTTCTGGAAAAGGACAATCTTGACGACAATCTTACGCAACTTGCTGAAATGACGGCAAAAATATTAAGCGCCATAAATTGCTCAATCATGCTGCTCAATGATGGCACAGCCGATAATTTGCGGATGAGTGTTTGCGCTAACTACGGCCCAATGCCGGCTGCCGCTTATAAAGAATTGATAGGGAAGGGCGATGGTATTGCTGGGCATGTGATTGCAACCGGCCAACCTTTGCTGATTGAAGATATTAATTGCTCAGCATTTGCCAAATTGGCTCGACGTGCCAATGAACCCTGTAAAAGCCTGATTTCTTCGCCTATTACCATTGGTGGGCAAATTGTAGGTGTAGTAAACGTAAGTGGCCATATGCGCGATTGTGCATTCAATCTGGTTGATTTAAATCTTCTCAATGTGGTTGCTTTATTCATCGGTAAGTCGATTCAGTCAATCCAATTGCAGAGCATTCTGAATTCACGTTTTGCCCAACTGGCACTGGCCCAAGAGGCAAAAAATAATATGGGCGCATCGTTGGGCAGTGCTTTTCACAATCCTGATCAAGTGGCGAAAATATATGCAAAATCCTTCTACAAAGAAATGGCCCGGGGAGGATTTGGCGCAAATCAAATTATTAGTGCCGCTTCGGAAATTATCAGCCAATTAAATGATAATTTAGAACAGCATAGTAAGCGAATAGAACGGAAGATGACAAAACCGACAGACAAGTAGCAATTTAGGGTCTATAGGGCACCTCTAAAAATTCAAGTTTTTAAGCAAGAGTAAGGTATGAGCAAAAAATTTGAGCACGACATATAGTTGATATGTAAGCGATAATTTTTTTTGAGTATGCTCTATTGTGACGAGACGGTTAAGCAGGCAATCCCCGAAGGGGATGCCCGTAAATCTGAATTTTTAGAGGTACCCTATAAGCGCAGGCCATCTTTCAGTGCTACCCAGCCAACCCCACATAAACATTCTGCACGTCATCATCCGCATCGATGGCTTCGAGGAAAGCTTCGACTTCTTCACGTTCGGCATCGTTGCTGAGGGTGACGGGATTTTTGGGGCGGTAGCCAACCATTGCGGAGGTGACGGTGAAGCCTTGTGCGGGTAACGCTTTGCACACCGCATCCAGATCGGTGTACTCGGTGATGAACAGAGTCGCACCGTCATCCGCAGCCTCAAAGTCTTGCGCGCCCGCTTCGATTGCGGCGACTTCGGCATCACCATCTTTTGTATTCGGTGTCGCTTCGATCATGCCGACATGGTTGAAGTCCCATGAGACAGAACCGGGCGCGCCCAACTGTCCTTTGCGGAACAACACATTCATGCTGGCTTTAGTGCGGTTGATGTTATCGGACAGACATTCAACAATGACGGGTACATGGTGCGGCGCGAAACCTTCGTACACCAGATGTTCCATGTGAAGCGGACCATCCAACAAGCCTGCCCCTTTTTTGATGGCGCGATCCAAGGTCTCTTTTGGCATAGAGACTTTTTTGGCTTGCTCAACCATCAGACGCAAACGTGAGTTTGAGCCAATGTCAGCACCGCCCTTTGCGGCCACCATGATTTCTTTGGCCAGCTTGCCGAAAATTTTACCCCTTGCATTCGCTGCGACTTCCTTGTGTCTTGCTTTCCACTGTGCGCCCATGTTTGTTCTCTTT
>JADKHS010000015.1 GCA_016721605.1 Nitrosomonadales bacterium | reverse complement strand
TCCATTGTCGATATAGCAGGTCTTACCAGCGGCGTAGCGGCCATCGATATGGGCGGCGGTCATCTTTGCGCGCTCACCACGGCAGGCGGGGGTCAAGTGCTTTGGCTTAAATAACGCTGGCCAGCTTGGCAACAATATTTGTCCCCGACGACGTCTCTGACGACAGTTTCATGCTAGTGGTGGATGTCTGGGCTTACCAGTGGCATGTCGGCCATCTCTGCAGGACTTTACCACACGCGCGATCACCACGGCAGGCGGGGTAAAGTGCTGGGGTTGGAACATGTTTGGCCAGCTCGGCGACGGTTCCAAAACGGATCGATGGACCCCAGTTGACGTAGTCGGTTTTGGCGGAGGCGTGACCCCCGGCCCTGTTTTGCCGCCCGGCCCCGTCGAACCGGCCTCGCCCCTGACCGGCCTATGGTGGAACCAGAATGAATCCGGCTGGGGGATGAGTATTACCCAGCGTGATGCGATGGCTTTTCTGGCGTGGTATACCTACGATTCAATCGGGAAACCGACATGGTTTGTCATATCGGCCTGTCCGCTGGTAGGGAGTGGCTGCACGGGTGATATTTACAGTGTGGTAGGTGGCACTCCGCTGGGTGTGCCCTGGAATGGCAACGGTAAAGTGGTGACCAAGGTGGGGACAGGGTCCTTCGCTTATTCTGACAACAATACCGGGTCATTAAATTATTCGATAAATGGCGTAAATGGAACCAAGCAGATTACCCGGCAAATGTTTGCAACCGGTGCTGTTCAACCGCCAATCGACTAGTTCTGCACTCTGGTGGAATGAGAACGAGTCCGGCTAAAGGGTTGCCGTCACGCAGCAGCATGGAATGATTTTTGCCACCATGTTCACCTACGATGCCAGTGGCAGTCCTGTTTGGTACGCTGCCTCCAGTTGTCCCTTGACAGGGAATAGCTGCTCAGGCGATTTATACGTCACCGGCGGCTCTGCGCCGACCGTGACATGGGACGGTACTACTAAGGTGGTGACGAAAGTCGGTACCGTCAACTTTTGTATTTCAAAATAATAGCGTTGGCAACATGTCCTACACCATCAACGGGGTGAGTGGATTCAAGGTGATTTCAAGACAATTGTTTTAGGGGCTATTGCGACGGGTAGCGCCATCTCTGGACTGGAACCGTTCTGGCAAGCAAACATTGTTGGAGCGGTTGGGGTTGGTTCTTGAGTCTGATATTGGTGCGGGGCTAGCGGTTCGACAAGCTCACCGCGAACGGATATGGTTTTTCTGATAAAAATGGGTAATCGAGTAGGAGGCAAGATCACTCCTGCCGTCCTCTCACACCACCGTACATGCGGTTCCGCATACGGTAAATAAATGGGGTCAGACTCGATTTAATATTCAAGTTAAATCGAGTCTGACCCCAATTTACCCCCCAATTCGCCCCAAACTGTTTCTCGGGATTCTCTCAAATTATTCGATTGGTCACTCCCTTAAACTCAATACATTATTGTCTTAAATACGGGAACCATTGTAGTCTTCATTATTTCATGTCTGAGAATACTGCTTCAGTTTAAGCTGACTTCGTCATCCAACCGATAAAGGTTGTAACGCGCCTTGTAGAAACTCGGATCGAGTTGCAGTGCAGTAATGAATTCGCGCCGTGCTTCATCATGGCGGCGGACTAGCATATACGCATAACCGAGGTTATTGTGTACGCGCGCCTTGCCATGCGACTTTATTGCGGTATCTTCCCACAAACGGATCTCGCCAGCATAGTCCTGGTTTCGCAGAACGGTAAGGGAAGCCAAGCCTAGCAACAGTAGCGCAACGCAAGCCTGGGTTCTTGTTCCCTCCGTCCACAACCTCAGCTCGATACACAAAGCAAGAGAGAGTGGCCATCCGGCCAGATACATCTGACGGTCGTTGGCGATATCGATACGCGGCAGAAACAGATGCAACGAAATTAGCTGCAACATCGTCCACGCCAAAGCGAAGCTGATCCACGGGCGTTCACGCCAGCAGGCTACCATGATCACAAATAGCGTAAGAAAGAAGACCAGTGGCAGAAAAATGGCGGAAAAATCGTTTTGCAACGGCAAGCTCGGATCAATGTTCAGCCATAACGGTAAAGCCCATTGCCGCATCAGATAGGAAAAGGCAGCAATTTGATTTGCTATGTTGCCTTGCAGGGAGTTGAGCTGGGCACTGCGTTCCATATGCGCCAGGTAGCTGTCGTTGAACAGAAAAATCAGTGCACCCAGAATCAGTACCAGCCAGCTCGGCCATTGCGGCGTCAGGGCACGTTTCCATTTTCCGCCACAAGCATATTCCCACAACAACAGCGCCAGCGGAAACGTCACGGCGGTTTCTTTAACGCCCAGGGCCATGACGAAGAGCAGCGGAGTCAGCCCATACACTTGAACGCTACTTTGCTGCGTGCGTCCGCTGATGTAAGCAAGCAGCCCTGCCAGATAGAACAGCGTCATCAATGAGGTAGAACGACCGCATATATAGGTGACGGCCTCGGTATAGACGGGGTGGGCGGCGAACAGCAATGCGACAAAAATGGGAACTTGCCGGAGTTTATCCTGCTGCCATTGTTGCTGCACAAACGCCTGCGCTAACCTGTAGACCAGGTAAGCATTTATCAGATGGATAAGCAGGTTGGTGAGATGAAAACCGATCACACCCGTGCCCACGGTCCAGTTGAGTGTGTAGCTAAATTTGAGCAAGGGACGGATGCCGGTGGGCAAGCCTTCTGCCCAGCCTGCCCAGGAGTGTACGCTCGGATTGTTGACGATAACGTTGTAGTCATCGAACTGGAATGTACCGTTAAGTGCATTCGCGTAGCAGATTGATACTGCCAGCATGAGCCACAGCAATACGCTGAAATCCGTTTCAGGGAGCCGCACGGGCATGATCGAAAGCAAGATCGAGGATGTCTACAGCGTCCCACCAACGGTCTTTGCCATACAACATCACGAGCAGTATTTCGTGACCACTCCGTTTAGCAAAAGCTACAAGACACTTGCCGGCATTGGGTGTGTAACCCGTCTTGAGACCGATTGCACCATCGTAACGACCGATTAGCGCGTTCTTGTTTGCCAGCGTGTAAAGCTTCTTGCCGTCTAACGTGGCGATCTGCAAGTTTTTTTGCGAAGTAATCTCGAGCAATGAGGGGTATTTGAGTAACTCATGCGCCAACCGCCCAAGATCATGTGCGCTGGAATAATGTTGAGTGGCATCGTGCCCGCAGGCGTTGGCGAAATGTGTGTCGCGCATACCGAGCTCTTTTGCACGGCGATTCATTCGAGCCACGAAACCTAATTCACTTCCACTCAAGTGATCGGCCAGCGCATGGCAGGCATCATTGGACGACGCGATCATTGTAGCGGCGAGCAGGTCTTGCACATGAAAGCGTTCGCCAGCCTTGAGCGCAATACGCGAGCCCGTCTCAAGTGTAGATGCCAGGCTGATCGATGCTACTTCTTGTAACTGTCCTTGTTCAAGAACCAGCAGCGCGGTCATCAACTTGGTCAGGCTGGCGGGTGGCAAGCGGTCATTGGGACGATGTTCCCAAATGGATGCGCCATCCACTTTGACGAGATAGGCGTTAGCCGCCTGTGGAAAAGGATCGGGCTGCGCCTGTGCAGCCATGATGTGGCACCACAGGAACAGCCCGACCAAATACTTCATTCTTCTTTAAAAACCGAACATACCCTTCAGTTTTTTGATACCTTCCAACATACCGTTAGCTGGGTTGTTTGTGGAAGGATTCTCGTTGGCGGGATTGTTCGCAGAGAACTTGCCCGATTCATGGGAAGCATCCGCTTCAATTGGCTTATTCTCATCCACAACGTCTTTCATGCCGCCCATGCATAGTTGGAAGCTCTCAGCGCTAGTCTTGCCTGTGTAGCTGCGGCTCGCATGCTTTGCGGCGTCTTTCTTCACGATAAACCTTGGCTTCTGCCGGACAATATGCAGATAGCTGCTGATAATTATTACCATTGAGCCCCTTGCACATTGTCTTGGTGGTGGCGGCCATATCCAGCTTGCACTCTTTGGCGATAGAAGCGTTTTTTGATTGTTGATCATGCTGAAGTAGCATGGCATAGGTTTGCACGTCTTTAGAGACATCTTTACGAACAATATCGCACAACTTTTTGCGCTGGTCGGCACAGTTGGTAAAGATGTGATCAGCACTCATGATCCAGGCAGACGTGCTGTCGTACCCTGAGGTGTCACACATTTGCGCTTTTGCTTTAGCAAGCATCTCTTCCGAATCGCAAGCTCCTCCAATGCGCTTGCCGTTAAAAGCCATATTCATATCAACGTCTCGACCGCCTGATTTGCCTGATAACTGCATCTTGCCTGCATAGCTGTTGGAGGTAGCAGTTTGCTCGCCAATGCCTGTCATTATCTCCCCGTTATGGTCGCAACGTGCTTTCCACGAGACTTTATTGCCGACGGTTTTGATATCAGACATCTGGCAGTTCTTGTCGCCGGAAGTCTTTCTGGGATCGCTTTCCCCGCCTTTGGCTATACATACCTTCGTCGTAGTGGCGGGCATCGCGAAAGGCATGCCAGGAATTTCCATCTTGGAAGAGATTTCCCAGTATTCACCAGGTGCGGCATAGGCTACAGCACCTAACATACTGATCATCATGACTAGAATGGCGGTAAAGTATTTGTTCATGATCGTTCCATAAAATTGATTGGTTGCTGAAAGATTATAAATCTAAGCCTAGCTGCGCGTTAAATTTTACCCGCCCTCAACTTACCCTATGAGTTCAAGTTCAAAATACAACGGCTAAAGGAAGCTTACTATAGCGCATAGCTTTTCCGGGGAATACTTTTTCTATTTGCAAAAATAGGGCTTCCAGAGGAGGAAGTCCATGAGTTGAACGAATAGCGTTTTACCGATGTTCATTCATGGCAATCTCCGGCAGAAAAACAGGGATACTAGTAAAACCGCTCTTTACCAACCCCCTCCATTGCTTGGAATTCTGAATCCATCATGGCTTTCAGCGATTCACCCTTTCGTTTAACCGGGCAACGGTGAGTTAAATTCGGAGTTGGGCGCACGATTGAGCAATGCCTCGACCGCGCTCGCTGCCGGAACCTGCTCATATAATACGCTGTAAACCGCAGCACAGATCGGCATGTCTACGCCTAGGCGTTGCGCCAGATGATGCACTTCGCGGACTGTATAAACTCCCTCCGCCACGTGGCCCAATTGGCTCAGGATGTCCGGCAACGCCTGCTGTTGTGCCAGCAAAATGCCTACTTGTCGGTTGCGGACAGGTCTCCGGTGCAAGTCAGGATCAAATCGCCGGTGCCTGATAACCCACTCAAGGTTTCCGCACGCACACCCATTTTCAATCCCAGCCTCGTCATTTCTGCCAACCGCGCGTAATCAGCCCGGCGCGTGCATTTTGCCCATAACCCATGCCTTCGGCGATGCCAGCGGCAATAGCCAGCACGTTCTTGACGGCGCCGCCCACCTCAACACCCATCACATCGGTGCTGGAGTAAATACGCAAGGACGAGTGATGCAAGGATTGCGCCACCTGCTTGGCAAATTCCTCATCACTAGATGCCAAAATCAGAGTCGTGGGAAGACCGCGCGCCACCTCCAAAGCGAAGCTTGGCCCGGACAGCACGCCGCAGGTAAAATTCGGTAATGTTTCTGCGGCCACTTGATGCGGCAGCTGTGTGGTACCCGCCTCAAAGCCCTTGCACGCCCAGATGACCGGAATCGGTATAGGAATTGCCGCGATCTGCTGTAGCGTGGCACGCAGGGCGGCAATTGGCACAGCTACCAATATTAGTTCCGCGCCAGTGAATGCGGCGTGCAAGTCGGCAGTAAGATTTAGATCTGGCGGTAATGGAATTTCCGGCAGGTAACGCTGATTGTAGCCGGTGGCACGCATTGCTTCGATTTGCGCCGCGTCGTACGCCCACAAGGTAACGTGATGACGCGCAGACAGATTGATAGCCAGCGCGCTACCCCATGCGCCAGCACCCAGTATAGTAATGTTCATCTTATTATTTAAAGAGGCGGTGGCTAATCGCCCCACACTTCGGTCGCCCTTACATAGCCCGTCATGCCATCCAAATGGCGTACTTTGACCCAACCATTATCAGAGCTCTCCAACCACTCCAACGCAACTTGCTGACGCGTATTGAATGCTATCGGCGCACCCGCATCTGCCGCCTGATGTACCGCAGCAAGCGGTATCATCACTGCCACAAAGCGCTTGCCGCTTAAGGCGCGTTTTTCTATCCAAGCCAAGCTACCCGAGCTGTCACGTACTTTAACCCAATCATCCAGGCTAACAACCTGCTCCAACGGCAAGTACCGGTTCACCACAAATAATTTCTTTGCTTTAAGCGAGGGTGCATCATAAAGAATGGCGGAACTATCCACGACAGACACGTAGTCCAGCGCACGCGCGGAACCTGCCGCTGTAACTAAAGCAATCAACAGGGATAGGGCGACCAGCGATTTCATTTTTAATGCTGGGTATTCGTTGCGGCCTGTGCCTGTGCCTGCTGCTGTTTCTGCTGATGGTATAACACCTCAAAATTGATCGGGCTAAGAAACACGGGAGCAAACCCGGCGTGAATCGCCATATTCGATACCACCTCTCGGAGATAGGGATAAAGGATATTAGGACAGACAATCGCCAATACCGACTCCAACTCTTCCGGCGGCAGATTGCGCACTTGGAAAATACCGGCCTGTTTAGCCTCGATCAGGAACATCACCTTATCTTTTTCCGACAGCTTGGCGGTCACTGTAACAGTGACGGTTACTTCATATAGCCCCTCTTCCATAAAATGGCTCTGAGTATTTAATTGCAGATCAATTTTCGGATTTTCGCGTTCCAAAAAAATACTCGGCGCATTAGGGCTTTCCAGCGACAGGTCTTTCACATACAGCTTCTCGATATTGAATAGGGGTTGTTGCTGTTCAGATGCGGATGCGGATGCGGATGCGGGTGCTGATGCTTCACTCATTATATTTACCCTTCATTTTAAAATTAACTATTCAATAACTGACTTAATTCACCACTATGTTCCAACGCCACCAAATTATCGTAGGTACCGACAAGGCGTGTACCTATGTAAATTTGCGGCACGGTGCGCGCCCCGGTAATTTCCATCATTAGCCGGCGCTGCTCCGGTTGCAGATCCACACGTATTTTTTCAATTTCCGTCACACCCCGGGCGCGCAACAGACGCTCTGCCAGCACGCAATACGGACATACTGCGGTGCAATACATTAATACCTTGGGCATCGCTATTTTTTCAATGGCAAGCCAGCCTTTTGCCAAGCCAACACGCCACCCACCAAATTATACGCCAACTCAAATCCATGCTTGTTTAGCAACACGCATGCCGCAGACGAACGTAGACCACTGCTGTCCATCACTACGATGGGTTGCGTACGATAGCGTTCTAATTCTCCAATGCTCTCATCAAGCTTGCCAAACGGGATTTGTTTCGCATTCAGGACATGCCCGGCATTAAATTCTGCCGCTTCGCGCACATCCAGGACTAAAGCATTTTTGTAGTTGATCAGTTGCAGAGCGGCAGCACTGCTTACTTCTTTTACCCCACGTATGCTGTTGCCAATAAATGACCATAGCAATATCAAACCGCTACTCACTGCCACTAAAATCATCCAGATATTATCTTGCATGAACTGCATGCTGCCGCTCCTCGTATTTTTGGAGGGCAAATTCTAGCAGAGCAGCGAACTTCCCGGGGTTTTTCTGTGCCAACACACTTAACTCTCTATGCGCCACCCGAAAATCATTGGGATACGACCAGATGGCACGTTCCATCTGTAATTGTGCCGCAGCCTGCTCACCGGACAGCGCCAACAGCAGAGCCTCGCGGTACACCACTACACCAATCGGCGCAAAAGACATCACTCTCTCATTCAATATGCGCTTGTCAGCGAGATAGTCGACGCCCACCTTTATCTTGCCACTCATGAACAAATCAAAGTAAGGCCGCAGCGGGACTTGCGCATGTGCTGCCATCAGATCCTCACGCCAGAAATAACCGTCTTTGCTTACTGCCTGACGCAGCCCCATTAACATTTCCAGATTACGGTAATGCTGCAACATTTGCCCCAAGGACAGCATCCCAAACAACAGTATGGTCGCCAGCGCCAGACGTCCCAGAGAGCGTAATTTCAAACGATAGATGGTGGTATCCAACATGCCCAGAGTAAGCGCTGCCACCCCCAAAAAATAGGCATACCATAACGGATATTCCAACAGGCTGTGTATAGCCAACACGCCAAGCAAGGCGTATCCCCACCAATGGTAAACGGTACGCTGCGCACGACTACATTGAATTAGCCACATCGCCAACGTACCCAATAAAATGAGCAAGCCAGCCAAACCCATTTCTGCGGCAATCTGCGTTACCAATGAATGCGCATTGTTATACAGACCGGCAATGTCTGTGTTCCGCAAAAACAGGCCGAGTTGAAATGCTGCCATGCGAACTGGCCAAACCAGCGCCCAGCAGAGGAAAACTGGGTAAATATCCGCCATCCTTCGCCACAACACAAACCGATGCTACCGCTAGCCCCTTCGCCAAACAGGCGCCGCATTGTGGTAACACTGCCGGAGGCCCCTTCCAGCCAAGGAATCTGCACCACTGCATGCATCAAACCGAAACCCAGCAACAGCAACAAGGTATAACGCAAAAGAGGCAAACAAGATTTATCGCTACGCTGCCACCACCAAGCCATTCCTGCCATTAACAGCAAATACAACCAGACGCTACGCGAGCCGCTCAATACCAGAACGAAAAGCAGCGGCATGGTCAACAACACAACGTACCATGCACGCAACAGGCTGCGCATATGCAACAAGCCCAACGAGATCAACCCCAGCGTAATGTAGTTGGCGAAATGGTTGGGCTGAGCCACATTGCCATAAACGGCCACGGAAATCTTGGCGGTAACCACAGCATCCAAAAAAGTATGCCAGCGATAATTTTGCAATATACCAGCCAGGGCATTGAGTTCAGCCCCCACCAGCAGAAATGTAGCCAACGCTGTCGCCAATGCAGGCAAACCGAATTCCTCGCGTAGGCGTTGGCCAAGCATCATTAGTAGCGCCGCCCATAGCAAGTACAGGGCGAACAACAAAATCTGTTCAAAATAGCCCACCCTGCCCAGCACGAACTGCATCATGCCTAACAGTAGTAGCCCAATGGGCAACAGAACGATGAGTGGAATTTCCGGTTGCAGCCAATAACGTTTTGTCACCAGCAGAGGCATGGCGAATAGCCCAAGAATAGCGGCACCCCATTCTTGGTAGAAGGTGGTGAGCGGATAGGAATGGTAATAATACAGAAACGGCAAAACCCACATTAATCCGACGAATGTCAAGCTAATGTGGGCGATACTAGGCAAACGATTTCCTCATTCTCTATAAAGGGTATGGCATAACAAACAGAATATAAAAAAAGGCGCTAAGGTTTGATGCGATAAAATCGCGCCACCAGCGTTTTCCCTTTTACATCTTCTAAGCGGTCATTCATGACAAGCCCTAACTTTTCTAATCGGTCATCTGGAAGGGGGTGTGTTTTGAACAGCAACGCCACGCTGCCGTCATCGTTAGCAAAATGACCTATTTTCTGTAGCACTTCAGGCAAAGCAAAGGCGTCATAACCAGCGCGCGCGGCAAGCACCACCGCGATACGGTCAGCCTCAAACTCAGCGTTTTTATCGAGCGAACGTGCCACAATTTCTGCACCGTTACCAATTAATTTTTGTACTTTGTCATTGCCACCGATCCGCTTGGAAATTAATTTTCCGCCCAAATCCACCAAGCTGCTTTGCTGTAAAATTTTTAAATGATGCTTGCGGATGACATGGCCTATTTCGTGCCCCAGCACCCCGGCCAGTTCTGCCTCGTTTTGCAATAAGCTATACAGCCCGCGAGTCAGGAAAATATAACCTCCCGGTGCGGCGAAAGCATTAACATCACTCGATTCAATCACACCGAAATGCCAAGCCAAATCGGGACGCTCGCTTTGACTTGCCACCCAACGCCCGACATTATTGACATAACTTTGCAAGCCCTGGTCTTTGACAAGCGCGGATGCACCCAACAAGTTGCCCGCAATTTGTCGGCCTATTGTAATTTCTTCTTCCTGCGAAATCCCGACTAGTCCCAACAATGCACTACTTGTTGCGGCGTCAGATTTTTCTTCAATCTTTTTTTGCACGCTATCCTTGAGGACTTTCTTGAATTCCTCCTCGAAATCAAAGCTCCAAGCAGCACTGCAAAGAAGCGTCAATACCGTAACCGACAAGTATTTCATTATCGCTTTCATCAGAGCGATCCTTTATTCTGGGGAGACATCCGGGGAAGGAAGGTAATCGAATTTACGCGCAACAAGCTTCCCTTGAGTGGCGAACACCTGGGCTTCGGCTCGGTTTATAGTATAAGACTCGACCAAATTCAGTTCAGTCTCATTATATTTAGCGGACTGCAATTCTACTTCGTCGAGTCCGCGGATACCTGTAGTGGCAACTATTTTTCCTGTGCCTGCACGCCCCGACGCCATACCTAAGAGTCCGCCTATATCACCAGAATCCTTACGCATATCGCCTTTACGGACATTCAACATATGCACCCAGCCCTTGCCCTTTGGACTTTTTATTTGTAGCCAACCGCCATTTTTTTTAACAATTTCCACTTTATCGCCAACCGATAGCATGGCTATTGTTTTAGCGTCCCGGAACGGTTCAACCTTGATTCCATCGGCCCTGATTACACTTCCTGTTTCAGCGGCAAATGCAGGCATCACCAGCAATGCGAAGAGGACAATCCCTAGCTTGATTAAATTCATAGCACCTTTTTTTGTTGTTCATTCCAACGCAGCAGCGCTTCAGCAAACATTGCGCGCCAGCAATCGCGCGTCCCTTTGCCACCTAAAAATTCCCCTTGGTGAACAAACCAGCTGACTACAATATCAGGGTTGATTATACATTTGCTTAATAACTGCGGAAACGCAGTGATAACCATGGCAACATCATCAGCCACGCGGGCAGCCCCATCCGTATCGCCTTCACCCACTATCCAGGAAATCGAAAATGTTTTCAAATAAATCCCACAAGCCTTTTTGGTCGCCTCTCAATACATCTACACTTTTTGTTCCACCCAGTATTCTCAAGCTGGTAGCGGATTTGATCCAACATAGCGTCCGTCAGTAATTTTGGGTCACCATCAAGACGTATTAACAACAATGTGGCATGCAATTTACCCTCTCGCTTAAAAGAATCACACACCATGCTTCGTTCCAATATCTTGTTAGTGGCGACAGAATATATACGTGCGATGGTAAAAAAGACCAACCCTATTGTCACTGGCCCGGTGATGTTAATGTAAGTGTCAGTGAAGTTAATACTGGCATAAGAAATTCCAATCAATAGAAATTGGGATGCGCCAAATAACAGGTCTATTTTATTACGCCCGAAATTACGATAAAAGGCCCAGGCGGTAGCCCAAATAATACACAGGGTAAGTACAAGATAAGCCACGCTTGCTTCAGGAAAGCGGAGGTAATCACTATGTTTAAAGTTATCTATGGCGGTAGCAAGAATTTCCACGCCTGGATGCATTTGGCTCATGGGCGTAGGCTTGATGTCGAATAAACTGGGGGCAGTGGAGCCAATAATAACGATTTTGTTTTTAAATTCGTCTTGCGGGCGTTTTTTTCCTTGCTGCCCAAGTCCGTGAATCGTCATAGAAACTAACGTACCGGTAAGAAAATGGTGGGCCACGCCAATTGAGCAGAACACGCTGTGCAGCAGGTTCAGGCCAGCCGAGATCACGCGCCACCCGATCTGGCAATGACGGCAATTTCCATCCAAAATCGTCACGGTAAACAACATACTGACGCACAATGCCATCAGCATCGGGATAAATATTATGCAACCCAAGACGCCCATTTTTAAGTATCGCCGGAAAATGTGGCAGTACCACAGCAACCGTAGCCTCCGGCTGTGCATCATTGCGTAGTGGCACAACACCTGGAATCATGGCGGGCTTCACCAGGCTTAAGGGATCGCTCGACGGATCAAGGCGCAGTAAAGGAAAGTAAGTATTATTTGTGGCGGCAACGGCGGAGTCGAAATAAGCATCGCTGTCCGGGTTGTAAATATCAGGATCACTAAACAATATGTCAAACACAATTGCTTTAGGTTGCTGTTTTTCAAGCTGTTCGATAAATTCCCCCAGCACTTGGCGCGGCCAAGGCCAACGCCCGTAGTCCTTGGCCATAGCGGCAAGACTAGCCTCATTGATGTCCACGATTACAATATCACTATCAGGCTTAGGCACAACAATGCGGTGGCGCACCATCGCGTCGAAAGCCTCCTGACGCATACCAGGAAATGATATGCAATTGCATGGTATCCAACACGGCAAACAACGAAAACAGTGCCGCCAGATAAAGATAGAATCTTGTTTCCCAAAACTTGGCGAGCAGCGCAGAGAACTTGGAATAAGCCAAACGCAACCGGTTAGCGAAATAAACATTAAGGCCCATTATAAAAAACCAATATTTATGTCATGTTGCCCTGTTTTATTTACGAATTTTGAATAGCGCATGTGACTTAACTTAATGAAAGATGACAGACAGTATGCCGTTGTACTCCAAAAAATACTGTCGTCCAGACGCACAGTATGAAACTAGCCGGTACAAGATACGTCAGCTACACCGCAAATCATTCCTGTCAGCTAAATAATGAGGGGGGCGCCAACACGATAATACAACGCGGCTTGCAGAATATTGTCATCCTTGTTATTTAAATTCATTGTCCAAACTTTTGGCCATTGTTCTATAAATTTGGCTTCGTGCGAAGCCCACAACGTTTGGCAATCCAGAAATCAGTTAAAATAGTACCCTGAGCAAGCGATCCATTAATATTTTTAACTTCCCATAAGTCTTGTATGAAAACTACCCCTGTCCTCCTACTCATCCTCGACGGCTTCGGCTACAGTGAAGAAACTGACCATAACGCCATTGCCCATGCACACAAGCCAAACTGGGACAAACTATGGCGTGATTATCCACACACGCTAATCCATACGTCCGAATTATCGGTAGGCCTTCCGCAAGGCCAAATGGGTAACTCTGAAGTTGGCCATCTCAATATCGGCGCAGGCCGCGTGGTGTATCAGGAGCTCACGCGGATAGATGCATCCATTCAGGACGGGAGCTTTTACAGCAATCCGGCGTTCGTGCAAGCTATTAAACATGTCCAGCAACATAACACTGCGCTGCATATCATGGGGCTGCTGTCGCCCGGCGGGGTGCATAGCCATGAAGATCATATCCACGCCATGCTGGAACTGGCAGCGCGCGCTGGACTGCGCAAGATATTTATCCATGCCTTTCTCGATGGCCGTGACACACCGCCGAGAAGCGCCGCACATTCACTACAGCGGTTAGAGGAAAAATGTGTTGCCTTGGGCGTTGGACGTATTGCTTCCATCATCGGCCGCTATTATGCAATGGACCGGGATAACCGCTGGGAACGGGTGCAGGAAGCCTATAATTTATTGACACAAGGCAAGGCTGAGTTCCGCTCATCTAATGCCCAGGATGGATTACGGCAAGCCTATGCGCGTGGAGAAAACGACGAGTTCGTTAAAGCAACCATCATCGCGTCACCCACCGAACCACCCGTTATCATGCAGGATGGAGACGTCACGGTATTCATGAACTACCGCGCCGACCGCGCGCGCGAGCTGACCCGCGCACTAACCGATCCGACGTTTGATGGCTTTACGCGTGCATATTTTCCCAAGCTGGCGGGCTTTGTCACACTGAGCAGCTATGGTGAGGACTTCCATCTCCCGGCGGCATTCATGCCCACAGCCATCCACAATTGTTTTGGCGAGTACCTTTCCGATTTAGGGCTGAAACAATTACGCATCGCAGAAACGGAAAAATATGCCCATGTCACCTATTTTTTCAATGGCGGCAAGGAGCATCCTTACCCCGGCGAAGACCGTATCTTGGTGCCGTCTCCTAAAGTGGCAACCTACGACCTCAAACCAGAAATGAGTGCTTTTGAAGTCACCGACAAACTGGAAGCGGCTATCCGTAGCGGGCAGTATCAAGCCCTGATCTGTAATTATGCCAACGGCGACATGGTAGGCCATAGCGGCATTATGGAAGCGGCGGTCAAAGCCATTGAAGCCCTGGATGTGTGTATCGGGCGGGTAGTAAACGCAATGCTGGAATGTGGTGGCGAGGTGCTGATTACCGCTGATCACGGCAATGCCGAACAGATGCTGGATCGCACCACGCAACAAGCCCACACCGCACATACACTTAACCTGGTTCCATTGCTATATATCGGCCGTAAGGCGCAAATGGCTGACAGTGGCTCGCTTCGGGATGTTACCCCAACCTTGCTCGCCATGATGGGGCTGCCACAACCGCCAGAAATGACGGGGCAGCCGCTTATTTCATTCCGGTGACCACACTCTCCCGCCACGCGTTACTACTGTGTATCTGCTTGACAGCAGGCATAAACAGCACTCATGCCTTACAACAGGAAGAGCTGGATAACCTGCGCAAGCACATCTCCGTGTTACAGAAAGAACTGGAAAAAACCAGTGAATCCCAATCCGAAGCAACAGACGAACTACGGGAATCAGAACGGGCCATCAGCAACAGCAAGCGCAAACTGGCCGAGCTGTCATTACAACACCGTGCCGCAGACCAAACTTTGGAGAAGCTGAGACAACAAGCACAGCAACTGGAAACAAACATACAGAATCAGCAAGCAATGCTCAGCAAATTGCTCTACCAGCAATATTTGGGTGGTAAACAAGAATACTTTAAGCTGTTGCTCAACAATCATGATCCTGATCAAGCCGCACGTGAAATGCGCTATTACGAATACATCACGCGCAGCCGTTCGACTTGGCTCAATATGTTGCGCGTCAATCTTGCGCAGCTAAACGAGGTCGTCCAACAAACCCAGCAAAAGAGCGGGGAAATTACGGCGTTGCAAGCAGAAGAGAATGCACAACAGAAAATTTTGGAAAAAGACAGACTTGCGCGTCAGCAAGTAATCAGTCAATTTGCCCAGCAACTCAAACAACAACGCCACGAAATTGGCCGTCTACAACGCGACGAAAACCGCTTGTCGCAACTGATAGCCAAGCTTTCAAAAATGTTGACACGGCAAAAAGACAAAGGGGTATTCAACAATGATAAATTGCCTGATAATCGCTTCGACGGCAAACCGTTCGAACAACTTAAAGGCAAGCTGACGCTGCCGGTCATGGGAGAAGTGGTCAATAAATTCGGCAGCGCGCGGCCAGACAGCACCGTACTTTGGAGAGGTTTAATGTTACGCGCAGCGAACGGTCAGCCAGTGAAATCGGTAGCGGCCGGACGTGTAGTATTTGCCGATTGGTTGCGCGGCTTCGGGAACTTATTGATCATTGACCATGGCAAAGGCTACATGAGCTTGTATGGCAACAATGAAACGCTGTACAAGCAAGTAGGTGACATCTTGCGCGGGGGCGACACCGTAGCGGCCGTTGGCAACAGCGGCGGAAATGAAGATTCCGGTGTATACTTTGAATTGCGCCATAGGGGTGAACCTATAGACCCCCTAAAGTGGATAGCCCGATGAAATTACTCGTGAAGAAATACATTGCAACAAAACAACTTTAAAGGTCAGACATGCGTAGTCGTATTGAAAAAATTGGATTGATCGGACTTGGGCTAATCGCAGGTGTGTTGATTAGCCTGCAATTGTCTGCCATCGCAGATAAGGACAGCGCTGAGCCGCTGCCGATTGAAGAGCTGCGCGCCTTCTCAGAAGTGTTTGGCCGTATCAAGAGTGACTATGTAGAACCGGTCACTGACAAAAAATTAATCACCGAAGCCATCACAGGCATGTTGACCGGCCTGGATCCGCACTCTGCCTATCTGGATGCCGACGCATTCAAGGAATTGCAAATCGGTACACAGGGCGAATTCGGTGGTTTAGGTATTGAGGTAGGGATGGAAGACGGACTGGTGAAAGTGATTTCGCCAATTGAAGATTCCCCTGCCTATCATGCTGGCATGAAGAGCGGCGATCTGATCATCAAACTCGATGACGTGATGGTGAAGAGCCTGACGCTAAGTGATGCGGTTAAACGTATGCGCGGCAAACCAGGCAGCAAAATTGTCTTGACCGTGATTCGCAAGGAAGCGCCCAAACCGCTGACTTTTACTTTAACTCGCGCCATTATTAAAGTACAAAGCGTAAAGTCAAAACTGGTCGAACCTGGGTATGCTTTTATCCGCATCACCCAATTTCAGGAGCACACTGGCGAAAACCTCGCGACTGCACTCAATAATCTATTCAAACAAAACCAAGGCACTATGAAAGGCTTGGTGCTGGATCTGCGTAACGACCCAGGTGGCTTGCTCAATAGTTCGGTAGCGGCATCTGCCGCCTTCCTGCCCAAGGACACACTGGTGGTGTATACCGAAGGACGCAATTCAGATGCCAAGATGCGCCTGACTGCGGTTCCTAATGACTATCTGCGCAACAACGAGAAGGATTATCTAAAAAATCTACCCGCAGCGGTCAAAACTGTGCCGATGATAGTGCTGGTGAACGGCGGCTCTGCATCCGCCTCAGAAATTGTCGCAGGTGCATTACAGGATCATAAGCGCGCCGTCATTATGGGCACCCAAACTTTCGGAAAAGGCTCGGTGCAGTCCGTTCTGCCACTAGGCAACAATACCGCAATCAAGCTCACTACAGCACGTTATTTCACCCCTGGAGGCCGCTCTATCCAAGCCAAAGGTATTGTCCCTGACATCGTCGTGGAAGACCCGGCGACTATCGATCAAGATCAAACTTTCCGCATGCGCGAGGCTGACTTGGAGCGTCACTTAAGCAACAGTCAAGAGCTTGATACAAATACAGGCACTACCACCGTGAAGCCCGCCGCTCCTGCAGCACCCGCTAAGCCTTCCAGCAAACGCGAGGATGGGGATACGACAAAACCCAAAATGCTCGAATTCGGATCAAAAGATGATTACCAATTACATCAAGCTTTAAACTTGCTAAAAGGTATGAATATATTGCAAGGGAAGTAAGCAGAAGGTATCTATAACTTTCCCCTCTTCCATACGCATGAATGACGAACAGTTACTGCGCTATAGCCGCCACATTCTGTTGCCTGACATTGGCATCGAAGGGCAACAGAAATTACGGGATGCGCACGCACTGATAATAGGTGCTGGTGGGCTGGGTTCTCCTGCTGCCATGTACCTCGCTTCTAGCGGCGTTGGCACCCTCACACTATGCGACGGTGACACTGTAGACCTGACTAATCTGCAACGCCAAATCGTACATCACACTTCCAGCATCGGAATGGCTAAAGTGGATTCTGCGCGTACTTCACTTGCTGAAATCAATCCGGATGTTAACGTCATAGCCCTGAATGAACGCGCGTAGATCAAGCGCGTTTATTGGAACTGGTTAGCCAAGTCGATGTAGTGCTGGATTGCAGTGATAACTTCGCCACGCGCTACGCGCTTAACCAAGCGTGCGTGCAATTAAAAAAGCCTTTCGTATCCGGCGCAGCTACCCGCTTTGACGGCCAAGTAGCCGTGTTTGATATGCGCCATCCGCACAGCCCTTGCTATCACTGCCTTTATCCAGAACAGCCTGACGCTTTAGAAACACGTTGCGCGGTAATGGGTGTATTTGCCCCACTAGTTGGGATTATCGGTAGCATACAAGCCGCTGAAGCACTCAAACTATTGATGGGAATAGGCACACTGCTATGTAACAGATTGTTGATAACAGATTTACTGCACATGGAACTACGCACCGTTAAATTAAATAAGGATCCAGCTTGCTTAATTTGCGGAGCACCATGTACATAGTGTCTGGCAGAAAATTCATCTGGGACGAGCAGACACCCTAATTGCCAACATCAGACTCTTTTAACAGCTTACTCAAGCTAGTCCACTTGTATAAAACAACCACGACTCGTGGTTGCTCATATAGCCGTAAGATTATGGCCGATGCGGCGAATATCTTCGCCACCATGGTCAATGCAACAACATCCCCTTGGTCCAAAAATACCATCACCTGGGTACATTACATTTAGATCAATAGGTATCCGGGCTAGCACAGAGTAAATGGCTATCCCGGATAAATAGTTACAGATTTTGTCTGTAACATGAATAGTTAATCATTGAAAGGCATATATGCGCATTGCTAACAATGCAGAAGCTACGCAATAACCATTATGGCTTGTTAAAAAGTTTGCCAATTTCTTGGTGAGCAAGCTGTTCCATGTTTTGTGGAAATGAACCGCGGGCTGAAAGCGCCCTAAGAACTAAATGTGCCGGAAGTCTGGACAAAGTCATCGGTGGACGCACAGGATCTTGGCCACCGGTCGTACCTTCATCCTCTATTCCTGCGACGATACCAACATTACCTACTACTTTTGTTACTGCGTGATAATCTTTTTGGTCTTTTAATGCATGGATAATTGCAACTTGAGTGTTAACAATACCAATCAATAATTCGGTCAGATCTTTTTCAGTTATTGAAGCCATAATGAATCCCTTAAAATTAAATGTTAAATAAAAGTGTTAAAGCAGACTAGTATCCATCGATCACAAAGGAACTGTATATTTTACATATTGGATTACTTCAGTGCACTATTTCGTAGAAAAAATAATCTAAGAATCATAGCCCCACATATTTCAGTAATTGAAGAAATTGTCCCGCATCCTGATATCCGATTATACGGCGACTGCCCTGCTCGCGCCCTTGCGCATCAAAAAACAGGATGGCGGGCGGCCCGAATAACTCAAAACGTTTTAGCACGGCTTTATCTTCATTGCTATTGGCAGTAACGTCGACCTGTAGCAACACAGCGTTTTTCAGTTTAGCCTGCACCTTGATATCAGTGAACGTGTAACGCTCCATCTCCTTGCACGATATGCACCAGTCCGCGTAGAAATCAAGCATCACAGTCTTGCCATTCGCCTGTGCAATGCGGGCATCCAGTTCAGCCACATTCTTTACCCGCACAAATTGCAGAGTCGAGGCCGCTGCTGCCTGACCATTGCCAAGCGCTGCCAGCGGACGCAGGATGTCGCGTGCGCCGGAGAGTGCACCGATCAAATAGGCGCTGCCCAGCAAAAGCGCGAGAATGCCGATGCCTTTCCATAGTTTCTGCCAACCTGAAGCATTGTTTGGCAGCGCATCCAGCGCATGCATATAGATAGCAGAAAGCACTAGCAGTGTCGCCCACAACAACATTTGTATACTAAGTGGAATAAGCGTTGAAATGAGCCAGATCGCGAGCGCCAGCATTAACACGCCAAAGAAGCGCTTGACCGCTTCCATCCATGCGCCCGCCTTAGGCAATAACGCTCCAGCTGATGCGCCGATCAATAACAATGGCAAGCCCATGCCCATTGCTAGTGCGAACAACGCTGTTCCGCCCAACCAGGCGTCATGCGTCTGCCCGATATACAGCAGGGCAGCCGCCATGGGTGCGGCGACACATGGGCTGACGATAACGGCAGATAGCGCGCCCATCACGAACACGCCGCTCAGATGGCCGCCATGCAGGCGGTTGCTGGTATTGGTCAATTTGCTTTGCAGGGCAGAGGGAAGTTGTAGCTCGTAAAAACCGAACATCGATAAAGACAGCAACACGAACACGGCAGCGAAGCTGCCCAACGCCCAGGGCGTTTGCAGTGCGCTGGATAATAGCGTGCCCGACAGACCAGCGGCCACGCCGATCGCTGCATAAGTTAAAGCCATGCCAAGCACGTAGGCAAGCGACAAAAGAAAGCCGTGCATTTTGGTGGGATGTGAACTGCGACCGACGATGATGCCGGAAAGAATGGGAATCATCGGCAGCACGCAGGGAGTAAAAGCAAGCAATAACCCGGCGCCAAAGAAAAATGTCACGATCAACCAAAAGCTACCTTGCTTGAATAGTTTGGCGAGCTGCGTACTTTCAGAATCATCAGGCATTGCAACAGCTTGCGCCGCCTGCGGCGAGGCTTGCATCTGTGGCGTTGTTGTGAGACTTGCCTTGGGTAGCGTGATGCTGAACTGCTTATCTATCGGCGCGTAGCAAAGATCGTTTTCTTTACATCCCTGATAACTGGCTGCCAGCGTAATATCCTGAGCCGTATTGTTGTTGCGTTCCAGCGTAATCACCGCTTGAAAGGGCTGATGAAATACCGCCATGTCACCGAAGTTGGGATCAGACTTCATTTCCCCTTTTGGCATGGACACATTTGTAATTTTTACGCCCGCAACTTTTGCGGAATCACCCGATAGTGTGAAGCGAACCTTGTCGCGATATAGATAGTAGCCGGGCGTGATCTTGAAATTGGCAAGCAGGGTGGATGTATCGCGCACGCTGACTTCCAGCCCGAAGGCCTTATCCGGGGACAAAATGACAGTTTGCTTCGCGCCACCTAGCAACGGCAAGCGATCCAGAAAACTTTCCGCGTGTGATAGCGGAACCAAGCACAATAATATCAACAGTAAGAGACGCATCGCTTTCAAAACCTTGATGGATATAACCTATAAAATATATGTTTATGGTTTGTTCTGATTTTTAATGGCTATAAGGTAAGCAATCACATTCAAAGACAGCTTCCACGTCATACTCCTTTCGGCCTCACATTGTCAGGGAAGGCTGGCAGAAGTTAAAGATGTTTCTTGCACGATCCATTGTAGATAGCCGGGTAATCCCACGTTAACCGAGACAGCAATGATCTCGGGAAGTTCATAAGGATGATGTGTACGGATGACGACCTCAAGATGCGGGTAAGCGGCGCGGGTAGTCTTGATCAGCAGTGGCACCTCACTAGCCGTCTCTATTTTTCCCTGCCAGCGATAGACCGAAGTGCATTCCGCCAGCATGTTAATACAGGCGGCAGCCCGACTTTCAATCAAAGCATTAGCCATGCGCTGGGCGCTTTCACGATCAGGCAAGTTGGTTGAAACTAAAAGAATTTCGTCCATCAACTTTATGCCGCTTTCGCATTAGCGCAGCGAACCCCCAATTGCAGCAACTCATCCCATACATTGCCACGGCGCAAGCCCTTAACCACCTTGTCCACGTGCGCGGCCTGGCGCAAGGCGCGCTCGGCTATAGCCGGAGTGAAACGCCGCACAGCGCGCTCCACGAGCTTTTGGCGTGCGCCCCATACACGCGCATCGCGTAGCGCGGAAGACAAATTGCCGCTGTGTTGCATGGCGCGTAACACCTTGCCCAGCGTGCGGATGTCTTCGGCCAGCGCCCACAGTATCAGCACGGTAGCCGTGCCTTCCGCACGCAGGCCATCGAGAATGTGCGCATACCGCGCCACATCACCCGCCAGCATGGCCTCGGACAACTTGAACACGTCATAGCGCGCCACATCCATTACGGAGTCCTTTACCTGTTCAAAAGATAATGGCCCGGCGGGGAATAGCAGGGCAAGCTTTTGAATTTCCTGATAAGCCGCCAGCAGATTGCCTTCCACCCGTTCCGCGAGAAATACTAAAGTGTCCGTATCAGCGGATTGATTCTGCCGTTTCAATCGGCCCGCAATCCAGGCAGGCAGTGCATTCAGTGCAATTTCCTCGGTGGCAATTATCACCCCCTGCGCTGACAGCGCAGTAAACCACTTGCTGCCCAAGGCAGTCTTATCCAATCGTGGCAGCGATACCAGCGTGACTGTGTCGGTGTTCAGTTTCTGGCAATAATCCTGCAATGCCTGCGCACCTTCCACCCCCGGCTTGCCGGATGGAATGCGCAAATCTACTAGTTTACGCGTGGAGAAGAGCGACAAACTTTGCGCGCTGTTGCGCAACTCTGCCCACTTGAAGCCCAGCTCAGCGATTAGCACTTCACGTTCAGAGTAGCCTGCCGTTCGTGCTGCAGCGCGGATGGCATCGGCAGCCTCGATCGCCAGCAGTAACGCCTCGCCGTGAATGACGTACAGCGGCGCAAGCCCTTGGGCAAGGTGGCGCGGCAGATCCTCCCCTGACAGTTTCATTGCAAATCAGCTAGTTTGATTGTGGCGATTGCGGCGGCTTGGCCAAGCTCAAGCGGCGCAATATCTGCTGGATCGCATCCGTGCGCATGTCCTGATAAAGAACCGTTTCCTCCATTTCCTTAGCAAGAACCTGTGTATTATCAAAAGACAAATAACGCTGCAACACGATCTCATCTGCGGGAACCCATTCATCCAGTTTGCTATCGTAAGCACGCAGCGAAACACGGTAGTTCAACTGATATTCGCGCACACGGCCGGCATCACTTAAAGAAAGTATCTGCTTACTCATCGTTTCGGAAACGATATGCAGCGTCAATTGCGCGTTTTCGGACGTATCAACGAGCTTTATGCCATATAACTGGACAGCGCGTTTTAAATCGAGAATAAAAGGCGCATTGGCATTAGGTGCCTGTATGAATAATGTCTGGAATGGGAATGTAAATCCCCCCTGCCCGCGCAAATGGAAGCCGCACGCACTTAACAGCAGCGTAAATATCAGCAGCGGTACTATTAGAAAATTTGTGCGCATTAGCACCTTTCCATTAAGTTTAGATTACTACGTTGATCAAGCGCCCAGGAACCACTATGATTTTTTTGGCAGCTTGGCCGGCTAATAATTTTTCAACGGACGGATAAGCTAAAGCCAACTGTTCAAGCATGGCATGATCGGCATCCTTCGCTACGCGTAACTTACCGCGCAGCTTCCCATTGACTTGAATTATTAAGTCGATTTCATCTTGTACTAATGCGGCTTCATCTACTTCTGGCCAAGGAGCGGACAGAATATCATCGCCGTAACCCAACTCTTGCCAGAGTGTTTGCGTAATGTGCGGTGCAATGGGGGAAAGCAAGCGCAGCAGGATACTGAATCCATTTGTAATGGCAACTGCTTTTGTATTCATATCAGACGTAACGATGACCATTTGTTGCTCTAACGCTTTCAGAATTTTCATGCAAGCTGACGCCACAGTATTGAATTGCAGCCGCTGCAGGTCAAAATTTGCTTGTTTAAGCGCTAAATGCATCTCTCTATAAACATCCCTTTGTTCATTATTCAATGCCTTCAAGCAATATTCATCGGGTTCTTGTTTACTGCGGCTTTGGTAAACCCCAATTTCATTTTTATTTGAATAAGCGAAATTCCATATGCGTCTCAGGAAACGGAACGCGCCTTCCACACCGGCGTCAGACCACTCCAGCGTTTGCTCCGGCGGCGCTGCAAATATTATAAAAAAGCGCGCAGTGTCAGCGCCATATTGGTCAATGATGATCTGAGGATCTACGCCGTTGTTTTTGGATTTGGACATTTTCTCTGTGCCACCGATAACAACCGGCTGGCCGTCAGAACGCAACTTGGCGCCGACCGGGCGTCCCCGTGGATCCGTCTCTATATCCACATCGGCAGGATTGATCCATAATTTTTTGCCCGCCGCGCCTTCGCGGAAAAAAGTCGGCGCGATCACCATACCTTGCGTGAGCAGGTTGGTAAACGGTTCATTAACGGATTTTGCCCGCCGCGTTTGCTCTTCTTTTTCTGTGATACTGAGGTAAAGGTAGTCTCGCCGAACAATCCCTCATCGCGCATCAGTTTGTTAAAAAAACGTGCATACAGCAAATGCAGGATGGCGTGCTCAATGCCGCCGACGTATTGGTCAACGGGTAACCAGTACTGGGCACGTTCGTCTACCATGCCAGTGGTGCAACCGGGACTGGTGTAGCGCGCGTAATACCAGGACGATTCGACGAAAGTGTCCATAGTGTCGGTCTCACGCTTTGCCGCGCCGCCGCATTGCGGGCAAGTGGTCTCATAAAACTCCGGCATCTTCGCCAGTGGCGAGCCTGCGCCGGTGATCGTTACGTTCTCCGGCAATACAACAGGTAATTGCTCATCCGGCACCGGCACATCGCCGCAATGTGCACAATGGATGATCGGAATCGGGCAGCCCCAGTAACGCTGACGCGAGATGCCCCAGTCACGCAGGCGGAACTGTACTTTCTTTTCACCCAAGCCTTTGACGGCAAGATCGGCGGCGATGGAGTCCACGGCTGAGGTATAACCGAGGCCGTCATATTTTCCTGAGTTGATACAAACACCAACCACTTTACTTCCGTACCATTCTTGCCATCGAACAATAGTGAATGGCGTATCAATACCACCACTATCCGTTCCACTACCGTCTTCAGACCTAGCCCCTGAAGCTGTGCCACCGCCATACCCGCTACCGTCACCAAAACCATCGTCACGGCCTTTGGTAATCACTTGTTTGATCGGCAAGCCATATTTCTTGGCAAAGCCAAAATCGCGTTCGTCATGCGCAGGCACTGCCATCACCGCACCTTCACCGTAGCCCATCAGTACATAGTTACCTATCCATACCGGTACTTGTTCGCCGGTGAGCGGATGGGTAACCTTCAAACCAGTATCCATGCCCTTCTTTTCCATCGTCGCGATATCCGCTTCCGCCACGCCACCATGCTTACACTCGTCGATGAATGCAGTAAGCGCGGGATTACCTTGTGCAGCGCGGGTTGCCAGAGGATGCTCGGCAGCGACTGCAACGAAAGTGACACCCATGATGGTGTCAGCACGTGTGGTATATACCCACAACTTGTCCTGCTTGCCATCCAGTTGATAAGGGAACGCGAAGCGCACACCGTAGCTCTTGCCGATCCAGTTGCGCTGCATGGTCTTGACCTGTTCCGGCCAGCCTTCCAACTGGTCCAAGTCAGCAAGCAACTCCTCGGCATATTGGGTAATGCGCATGAAATACATCGGGATGTCGCGCTTTTCCACCAACGCGCCGGAACGCCAGCCGCGCCCATCAATCACCTGTTCATTGGCCAACACGGTATGATCCACCGGATCCCAGTTTACCGAAGACGTCTTCTTGTAAATCAGCCCTTTCTGAAACAGGCGTGTGAACAACCATTGCTCCCAGCGGTAATAATCCGGTTTGCAAGTCGTCACTTCGCGCGACCAGTCGACGCCAAGTCCCAGGCTCTGTAGCTGCGTGCGCATGACGTCAATATTGGAATAAGTCCACGCGGCGGGCGGTACGTTGTTGGCCAAAGCGGCGTTTTCAGCGGGTAGGCCAAAGGCATCCCAGCCCATCGGCTGCATCACGTTAAAGCCCTTCATGCGGTGATAACGCGATAGCACATCACCGATGGTATAGTTGCGCACATGCCCCGTGCAGCTTGCCGGAGGGTAAGGAAACATCGATAGACAATAATATTTGGGCTTTTCAGATTGATCCTCCGCGCGGAAGGCCAACTTTTCCTTCCAATATTGTTGCACGACCACTTCGATATTTTTCGGTTTATAATCCTGTTGCATTTTAATTTCTGCGTTAGTTCGTCCAGTCGACATTATACCGGCATAATCCTGCCCAAGCTGCGCGCGAACTGACAGACGCGAACCGACAAATTAAGACTGCCCATATTGGTACGTTAAGATGCCTCGGGGTACAAGGTTCTGCTAGAATGCTGCCAAAAGAATTTTTTTAATATCCTTCAGGAGAGTTTTACTATGTCCCGCAAGCACCCCGTGATTGCTGTGACCGGTTCATCGGGCGCCGGCACTACTACCGCCAAGCGCGCTTTTGAAAATATTTTCCGCCGTGAGCACATAAATGCCGCCGTGATTGAAGGTGATAGCCTGCACAGCCTGGATCGCATGGAGTTCCGGGCGGCCGTGGCTGAAGCTGGCAAGACAGGCAATCATTCGTTCAGCCACTTTGGACCCGAAGCCAACCATTTCGACAAGATCGAAGAGACCTTCAAGTCATATGGGGAAACCGGTTCTTGTAAGCGCCGTTATTACATTCATAGCGATGCTGAAGCGAAGGAACTGAATGCGCGCTTGAACACCAGCTTGAATCCTGGTCAGTTTACACCGTGGGAAGATATTGCCGCCGGTTCCGACCTGCTGTTTTATGAAGGTTTGCACGGCATGGTGAAGACAGATACCGTGGATGCAGCCAAGCATGTTGACTTGAGCATCGGTGTGGTTCCCATCGTCAATCTGGAGTGGATACAGAAAATTCATCGTGATCAAGCTGAACGTGGCTATTCCGCTGAAGCGACGGTCGATACCATTCTGCGCCGCATGCCGGACTATATTAATTTCATCACGCCACAATTTTCGCGTACTGATATTAACTTTCAGCGCGTGTCTACGGTGGACACTTCCAATCCTTTCATTGCGCGTGATATCCCTACACCGGACGAAAGTTTTGTAGTGATTCGTTTCCGCGATCCCAAAGGCGTGGATTTTTCATATCTTCTGGACATGATTCAATATTCATTCATGTCGCGCTCGAATACCATTGTGGTACCCGGTGGCAAAATGAGCTTTGCGATGGAAGTGATTCTGGCTCCAATCATGCATGAAATGCTGCAAAACAGAAACAAATAATTTTTTATAACTTAATGTTCGCGGGGAATCAGGCATAGTTTCTGGTTCCCCGTTTTGTTTACGGATATCCCTAATGGATTTTCTTTCCGGCCTTAATCCTGAACAGCGCGCTGCCGTTACCCTGCCGGAACAATCAGCGCTGATCCTGGCTGGTGCGGGTAGCGGCAAAACACGCGTGCTGACCACACGTATTGCCTGGCTGATCAGCACCGAGCAAGTCAGCCCGCATGGCATTCTGGCCGTCACTTTCACTAACAAGGCGGCGAAGGAAATGCTCTTACGCTTGTCCGCCATGCTGCCGATCAACATACGCGGGCTATGGACGGGTACTTTTCATGGGCTGTGTAACCGTATGTTACGTGCCCATTACCGCGAAGCCATGTTGCCGCAGACTTTCCAGATTCTGGATAGCGCCGATCAGCTTGCTTCCATCAAGCGGTTAATGAAAGTGCTGAATGTGGATGACGAAAAATATCCACCACGCGAGATTCAAAACTTTATCAGCGGCAACAAGGAACAAGGCCTGCGCGCGCATGAGGTAGAAGCCTTTGATCCCTACACCCGCCGCAGGGTGGAAATTTTTGCTGCTTATGATGAGCAGTGCCAGCGCGAAGG
Source organism: Nitrosomonadales bacterium (assembly GCA_016721605.1). Taxonomy (GTDB): domain Bacteria; phylum Pseudomonadota; class Gammaproteobacteria; order Burkholderiales; family Gallionellaceae; genus Nitrotoga. Next base: position 31,073 of record JADKHS010000015.1, on the reverse strand, counting down.
CGTAGTGGATTTTTCCGAATTGTTATTGCGTTGCTACGAATTGCTGGCGCGCAATCAACCATTACGGGAACATTATCAGGCTCGCTTCCGCCACATTTTGGTGGATGAATTTCAGGACACCAACCGCTTACAATATCAATGGCTTAAATTATTGGCTGGGCAACACAATGCCTTGTTTGCGGTGGGCGACGACGACCAATCTATATATGCGTTTCGTGGCGCGAATGTCGGCAATATGCAGGAACTGACGCGCGATTTTCATGTGCAGAGTGTGATCAAACTGGAGCAAAACTATCGCTCACACGGCAACATTCTTGATGCCGCCAATGCACTCATCAAAAATAATCGCAGCCGTCTAGGCAAGAATTTATGGACCTCGGAAAACAAAGGTGAGCCAATACGCGTGTACGAGGCACCCACCGATGCGGAAGAAGCCCGATTCATCGTAGACGAAGCGCGCCAACTCAACCGCGAAGGCATCCATCTGGCCGAGATGGCCGTGCTATACCGTTCCAATGCTCAGTCGCGCGTCATCGAACACGCATTGGTGTCAGCGGGGGTAGCCTATCGCGTGTATGGCGGACTGAGGTTTTTCGAAAGACAGGAAATCAAGCATGCGCTAGCTTATCTGCGCCTAGTACAAAACTTTGATGACGATAACGCGCTGCTGCGCATCATCAACTTTCCTACGCGCGGTATCGGCGCGCACTATCGAACAATTGCAGGAAGCGGCGCGCGCGCGAAATGTCAGCCTGTGGCAGGTAGCAAAACAGGCGAGCGGCAAAGGTAGCTGCTTTGTAACGTTAATCGAAATGATGGCTGATGCCACCGAGAACTGCCGTTGCCGGAAGTCATTGACCATATACTTACACAGCGGGTTGCTTGCACACTATCAAAATGAAACGGGTGTCAAACAACGCGAAGCTCAGGAACGGCTGGAAAATCTCAATGAACTGATCAATGCCGCGACACTATTTGTGCATGAGAACGAGGACGACAGCCTTACTTCTTTCCTCACTCATGCCGCGCTTGAATCAGGTGAAAGTCAGGCGGAAACTGACGCGGATGCGCTACGCCTGATGACGGTACACTCATCCAAAGGTTTGGAATTTCATACTGTGTTCATGGGTGGGCTGGAAGAGGGTTTATTCCCGCACCACAACAGCCGCATGGCGGATGCCGGTGTGGATGAAGAACGTCGCCTGATGTATGTGGCTATCACGTGCACGGCGCAGGCTGTATCTCACCTTTGCACAAAGCCGCATGTTGCATGGGCAGGTGAACTACAACTTGATGTCCAGTTTTTTACGCGAGCTGCCGGAGGAGTTATTGCACTGGATCACGCCACGCATAACGGCACGCAATAACTTTGGCTCTTCTGGTTATTCAAGCTCTCTCGCCCCCACCTCCCCTATTCACATGAAAGGGCTTGGGGGAGAAAAGAGCATTGCTGCACAAAATTCTCCGTGGCATATTAGCCAGGCAGTACATCACGCCAAGTTTGGCGAAGGGGTCATAGTCAACATTGAAGGCGGTGATTCAGATTTACGCGTACAGGTGAATTTCCGCACAGCCGGCACGAAGTGGCTAGCGTTGGAATACGCGAAACTCACTCCACTTTAATAACAGCTAGCATGTTGAAATATACCTCAACATTTTGTTTGTACTAAAATAAATTCAGTAATGTCGCTTTTAATCAGGTTGGTATCCAATAATCTTAACCGAAGGAAACATTTGTTATGAAATCTACACCATCATTAAAATTTGTTGTGCTGGCACTTTGCTCACTAGGCGCTCAAGCTGATGAAATTTTACTAAAAAATGGCGACCGGATTTCCGGTACCGTACTTAATAAATCCGGAAAACTTCTAGAAGTAAAAACCGCTTATGCCGAAAAAATCGTTATCAAATGGGATGCCGTGCAAACGTTGAAAACTGACAAACCTTTATCTATCACGCTCTCCGATAAACAGGAACTCATCGGTATTGCTAACACTGCAGCAGACGGCTCCTTAACCTTAAACAGCAACGGTGTGTATAACACTCAGCCTATTCCATTAACCAATATCAAAGAAATCAATAAAAAATTCTTCTCCGGTAGTGCCAATATCGGTGGCAATATGGCAACCGGTAATACGAATAGAAACACTCTTCATGTCGATGCAGATGTAACCATGCGTGGTCGTGATGACAAAGTTACTTTTGGTGGGCAATACAACTACGCTGACGCCCAGGTTGCCGGTAAAAACGAATTAAATGCACGTAACTTCCAAATGTATGGCAACTACGCCCATTTTTTTTCTGATAGAGCCTATGGTTATGCGCATGGACTATTCACCAACGATCGTTTCCAAGATATCCAATTACGTTCTGCTTTTGGTATTGGTGCCGGCTATGAAATTTTTTCTTCTGAGGACTTAAATCTGTCATTTGAGGCGGGACCCGACTACGTCAATGTTAACCGTTATGATCATCCCTATATCATGACCGGCTGTCAAAATGGCACCAACAAGCCTTGTAACTTACCCGATGAGGCCAGTATGGCTGGCCGTTGGGCCGTCAATTATAACCAGTCCTTCTTCAATCGTGGTGTACAGCTATTCCATAAACATGAGGGCATTATTGGTAACGGTTTATTCGTTAGAACCCGTACAGGTTTCAATATGCCTTTATGGAGCGGCATTCAGTTTACCAACGAAGTGCAATGGGACTACTACGATAAAAATGCAGATTTTGGCAAAAAAACTTTGGATACCCGTTATTTATTCAGCTTAGGTTATGGTTGGTAAATCCAAAAGAAGAATACAAAGGGTGAGGTAGCGGTAAGAAATTCAACCGTGCAGGTAAAATTGCCCTTACCTACCCTCACGTTAAATCTCCATAGAAAATTGTTTTTCAGTACGACTGTAGTGCGCTTATCGTACGATTAAGCCAGCCGAACACATTGCCACCTCCCTCGAACGACAGACAATCTTCACACGCTGGCTGCAGCCCGAATCGGCATTACCACTAGCGGACACCTAGACAAATAATAGTGGCCCTTTATCCGCTTACTTTTTTATTCATTATCTCGTTCACAGTCCCCGCAGCAATGTGCTGAACCAAATTATAGAAAATAATCGGCACCATTATGTTCGGGTAAGAAGGTAAAGCCAACGATGCCAACACTAATCCTGTCCCATTATTGTTCATGCCCAGTCCGAACATAAGTGAGACACGCTCAGTCCGATCCAATTTGAACAAGCGGCTCATGCCATACCCTGCAGCAAACAATGTTAAACATAACCCTGCGGAAATGATCAATGTGACGGCCAAGAAATCATAATCCTGATCAGATATGGCTTGAGGCAGAGAGACTGCGGCATTGGAGTAATTCAACAACAATAAAACAATGCTATTGATGAATTTCAAATAAGTCATCCCTCCAACTATCCAATCTTCGGCAACTATCGAGCGCACCGCAATGCCCAACAATGAGGGTAATACCACCCAAAGACCTAAAAATGCCCCGGAGCCGTATACTGCCAAACCCTGCAAGACTTTTTCAAACTCTTCCGAGGCCATCTCACCAAAAATGTTAAACGTTACCGGAGTGATGATGGGACTTAAAATTGTAGAGAAAAGAACCAACCCCAGGCTCAACGCCAAATTACCATTAGCATTTTGTGCCCAAGCGGTTGATCCTCCAGCAATCGGCATAGCTGCAACCAATGCCAAACCCACGAGAATATGTTGGGCTTCTACCGGCTCATACCAAAGCTGCATCAAGACCGTTACGCCAAAAATATCGATGATTGGGATGGTTATGTTCGCAATTAGCCCGGCTAGCAATACATATTTCTTTTCAAAATATTTTTTAATATGGGAAACGTTCAACCCCAAGCCAGCATTGAACATGAGTATGGCAAGCATAATCATCAGCAACGATATATTTGTTTTCTGCTGATAGATAGTGATCTCACCGAAAGAAACATTTCTTATCTGGAGGCCGGGATCTGGCACAACGACGGCAATAACATATGCGGCGATCAAAAACCAGAGCAGGTGACGGTGAAGAAATTGAGATATCGAGAGTAAATTCAATTTATTGTCTGAATCTATTTATATTTAGCGGCGAAAAATTCAACCCTTAATCGCCCGCTCCACTGCCATAATCCGTGCCTCACGCACCTTGTCCGCAATAGTATTTTTATCTTCGCATTGCTGCGCAATCTCCCCTGCATTCACCGTCTGCGTTGCCCGTAACATTCGCAGCAGATAATCCGCCTGCGGATAAGCATCCTGCTCATGTCCGGTGCGCCCCGCGCATCCGAAGCACATGCCTGCAATAGCTGCGTGAAGCGTTCCGGCCTGCGCCACGCATCGCAACTCTGCAATATGGCCACAATGGTATCGGGACGCAGCTCGGGGGCACGATGCACATTACCGTGATAGCGTGCTACCAGTAAACCAAGGTCGCGGCATTCGTTCGTTACGCGCAGACGCACACATAAGGCACGCAACAAGTCGACACTGCGTATCTCGTGGCCGATGTGGCGCGGTAAAATATCCATGGGCGTATTTCCCTTGCCGAGGTCGTGCGTGAGCGCAGAAAAACGTACTTCCAACGGGTAGTCATGTTGTGCCGCATCGTCCAGCACCAGCATGGTGTGGATGCCGCAATCAATTTCCGGATGATGTTTAGGCGGCTGTGGCACGCCGAACAGCGCGTCTACTTCCGGCAGGATTTTCGCGAGCGCACCGCAATCACGTAGCGTGAAAAAAAAACGCGACGGCACTTTTTCCATCAAGCCACGCGCCAACTCTTGCCACACGCGTTCCGGCACCAGCGCATCCACTTCACCATTTGCCACCATTGCACGCATCAGCGACAACGTCTCCGGCGCTATGTTGAAACCGAAACGTGCCACGAAGCGCGCTGCACGCAGAATCCGTACCGGGTCTTCGCTGAACGCCGAACTAACATGGCGTAAAATCCCGGCCCGCAAGTCGGCGATGCCGTTATAAGGGTCAATTAACGTGCCGTCTTGGTCGCGTGCAATGGCGTTAATGGTAAAGTCGCGACGCAGCAAGTCTTGCTCCAGCGTCACGTCCGGCGCGGCATGGATGGCAAACCCCCTATAGCCGGGCGCGGTTTTACGCTCAGTGCGTGCCAACGCATATTCCTCATGTTTGTGCGGATGCAAGAACACCGGAAAATCCTTGCCCACCGGGGTATAACCGCGCGCCACCATGTCTTCCGGCGTACTCCCCACCACCACCCAATCATGATCGTTCACTGGCAAACCGAGCAGTTCGTCGCGCACAGCGCCGCCAACACTGTAAACCTCCAGGCTCCTATCTTTCATCAGGAATGGCCTGCTGGTTAACTGCATTTTTTGCCGTAATAACGCCCAAGCGTTGCTTGAGGGAACGAGGTGGCTGACCAAAAAGCTGGGAGTAATACATGGTATTGCTCATCACCTTTTTTACGTAATTACGCGTTTCATCAAAGGGAATGTTTTCGGCATACACGGCTCCTTCCAATGCGCTTTCCCCCCGCCATTTACGGGCGCGTGCAGGACCAGCGTTATAGGCGGCGGAGGCCAGCACCGGACTATTGTCGAGTGATGACAGTACCGTTTTCATGTAATACGTGCCAAGCTTGAAATGAGTATCCAGTTGATTCACAAGTGCCTGGCGATAACTCTTCATCCCTATTTTTTGCGCTATCCAACGCGCCGTGGCAGGCATAATTTGCATAAGGCCTGTCGCACCAACGGGTGATTTAGCTTGATAGACGAAACGGCTCTCTTGCCGTATTAAGCCATACACCCAGGCTTCTTCCAGTTCATTCTTGCGAATGTAACCCTGTAATACATCCCTGTAGGGCGCGAGATAACGTAGGCTGAAATCATGTATTTGAACAGTACGATCAGCGGTATTGATGGCATGGTCATACATTCCATTGCGGCGCGCAATTTCAGCTGCAACCAATAGCTGTTGGTCATCCAGCTTGCGCGCCGCCCATGCCCATTCTCTGGCTGCATCAGTGCGTAAATCCATACGGTATAACGCCAGTGTACGCTGGACGGCGGGCTGCGCCAGCATTGCATTTATTGTCGCTTTGCTTTGGCTGATAGCTGGCAGGAATTGTTGCGGCAGGAGCCACTCCGATCTCCTCAGCGGCAAGTTGACCGTAAAAATTATGTTCGTTGCTCAATTCAGCAAACAGTACATTCGCTTCCGGCAAACTTCCCCATGCTTTCAGAGCACGCGCCTTCCAATAACGCCAGACACCTTCGCGCTGTTGCTGCGGCGTCATGGCATTAATGCTCGCCCAAACTTCATGCCAGTTCTGCGTAAGCAACGCCGCCCGGGCACGCCACGCCAATTGCGGCCCGGCCAGGGATGTCTCACCTGCCGCCTTGTACCATTCCAGCGCACGCGCATCCCGCTTGCGTGCCGCTTCGTAACCTAACCAGCCATAAAAATAATACTGCTCATCCGCGGTAAAATATGCCGCTTTTTTTTCCCACTGTGAATAGGCTAATTGCGGTGATTGCTTGGCCAGCCGTTGCAAGGCAAACATTGCCACTGTGCGTTGCGCTTCGGAGGCATTATCAAGCTTGGCCGTGGCAAGATAACGCACCTGATCAGTGGCGGCACTATCCAGTTCGGCTGAAGAAAGAGCGCGCTTGGCAGGCAGCTTCTCCGAAAGCTGCTTAGCCAATGTCAAGTTGCCCGCCTCCAATGCTAGGCGCAAACGTAGCCATATATCCGTTGCATTGATAATACCGCTGGCAATTGCCGCATCAAACAATGGTGCACAACTTTCCGGCAATTCGACGCTGCTAGTTAACCACAGATTGCGGGCTTCATGCAGCACCTGTTCTTCTTGCAGACGTTGACGCGATTGTAGGCCATAACAGGTCAGATCAACTTCTCCACCCACCAGGAGAGGATAGAGCACCGCAAATTCTTCCCATTGCTGCCTTTTCCCCAGCAGTCTCAACCATTCCGCACGCAGCTGGTTAATCAACGGGGTATCATCAGGGCGCGCCAGAAATGCCTGGATATCAGTGGCACTCGCCGTTTCTAATCGCAGACGCAATTGATAGTAAGCCAGGTAAGGTTCCAGTGGGGAATGCTTTAATCGCATGGCCATGCGATCAAGCTTCACTACATCACCAACCCGGAATGCATCGCGCGCGGCAAGAAAATCCGCATCCTGACTTGCTACCGCCAAAGCAGGAACCACCAGTAATACAAACACCAAAAACTTTAGGAAACGCATGGATGATGCCCTTATAAAATTCCGTTTAGCCGCCATATTCCCGACTGATTCTGAAATTTTTCCATGGCAAACAATTCCCTGATTTATATTGCAGTAAGTGCATCTCTCCTAACTATCGGTGGACAGTGCCCAAAACTTGAACTTGACGCGACTTGTTGTCCGCATTGACACAGGATCAATACGTTCTTCAACCATATGCGGGGTGAATATTTTAGCAGACAAGCAAAGTATTTCTGTGCATCAATAGTTGAAATACTGTTTTTTGAAAAATTTTACAAATGATAATTTTACCAACATATATTCTATAGGCGTGGAGAGGGAATGCAAAAACCTGTAAAATCCTGAAATCTAAAAATTCCATTAATTAAGGCAAGGAAAATACATGAGCAAGAATCTGGTGCAATTCATTATCGAAGAACAAAGACAATTACCAAGTGCAACCGGTGACTTCACTGGGTTGCTCAGTGACATCATTGTGGCCTGCAAGCAAATTTCCCATAGTGTAAACAAGGGTGCATTGATCGGCGTACTTGGAAGTGCAGGTAGCGAAAACATCCAGGGTGAAACACAAAAAAAGCTAGATGTAATAACCAATGACATTTTTATCGAAGCAAACCAATGGAGCGGCCATCTTGCCGCTATGGCATCTGAAGAAATGGATGACATCTACCCAATTCCTGCGCAATATCCAAAAGGCAAGTACTTGCTGACATTTGACCCGCTGGATGGCTCGTCCAATATTGACGTAAATATTTCCGTAGGCACAATTTTCTCGATTCTACGTTGCCCCGAAGGAGTAACAAACCCAACTGCAGAGGATTTTCTACAACCGGGCACTAAACAGGTCTGCGCTGGTTATGCACTATATGGCCCCTCCACAATGTTAGTACTCACTACTGGGAATGGCGTAAATGGCTTCACGCTAAATAATGACATTGGGGAATTCATGCTGACTCATCCGAATATGACCATTCCGGCCGACACCCAGGAATTTGCCATCAACATGTCCAACCAGCGTTTCTGGGAAGCTCCGGTGCAACGTTATGTGGATGAATGCGTAAAGGGTAAAACCCCAGGAGGACGAGAAAAAAACTTCAACATGCGCTGGGTGGCTTCTATGGTTGCGGAAGTGCATCGCATCCTGATTCGCGGCGGCATCTTTGTATCCATTCGACAACAAGGAAGTAGGCAAGGCGGGTAAATTACGTTTACTCTATGAAGCTAACCCCATGTCTTTCATCGTAGAACAAGCAGGAGGGGCATGCTCCACGGGTCGCGGACGTATCATGGAACTCAAGCCAACGGGCTTGCACCAACGTGTACCGGTGATTCTTGGTTCGAAGAATGAAGTAGAGCGTGTGGTGGGTTATCACAAAGAAGCGTGACACAATTGAATGGATGCCACTGACCCGCCGATCAAAACTGCCCCGGCGGGCAGCCAGCTTCATTCTTAAGAAGTTTTTAAAACTGGCAAAGCTATTCTGGATTTCAAAAGCACTGCACTAATTAATCTTGATCGTCACTGAAAAATTCCATTTTCAGACGCGCCTAAGCTTACATAAGAATTACTCAATCAAAAATATTCTGCTTAACCGCGAATAAAATACAAAACAATAAACCCGAATAAAATTAATGCGACTAATATAACCAGTTGGTTTATTTGTTTTTGTTGAGCCACTAATTCGCGCAATACGCTTGCAATTTGCAATCCAGGTTTTTCATTCAGGGTCTGATGCAGCAGACGTGGCAGTTGCGGCAACAGAATGGCGTAGTGTGGTGCCTCTATTTTTAGCGCATTAAGAAAACCGCGCCAACCAATTTGCTCGCTCATCCAACGTTCCAGCCAAGGCTTGGCCGTCTTCCACAGGTCCAGCTCGGGATCAAGTTGCAGGCCAAGCCCCTCAATATTAAGCAAAGTTTTTTGCAACAGCACGAGCTGTGGCTGCACTTCAATGCCGAATTGGCGCGAGGTCTGAAACAAGCGCAGCAAGACACGTCCGAAAGAAACTTCACGCAAGGGCCGGTCAAAGATTGGCTCGCATACGGCTCGAATAGCTGCCTCCAGCTCATCCACCCGAGTAGCCGCAGGTGCCCAACCAGATTCTATGTGTACTTCCGCCACGCGTTTATAGTCGCGCCGAAAGAAGGCAATGAAGTTCTGTGCGAGATAATGTTTGTCGGTATCGGTGAGGGTGCCCATGATTCCGAAATCCAGTGCAATGTAGCGGCCATCCGCTGCCACCTGAACATTACCGGGATGCATGTCGGCATGGAAAAACCATCGCGAAAAACCTGGGTATAGAAAATTTCCACGCCATTGGCAGCCAGCGTAGGGAGGTCGATCCCGGCCGCACGTAGCGCCTCCACACGATTGACGGGAAGGCCATACATACGTTCCATCACCATCACTTCATCCGTACACCAATCCCAATAAATTTCCGGGACCAGCAACAATTTGGAATTGGCAAAGTTGCGTTTCAATTGGCTGGCGCTGGAAGCTTCCCGCATCAGGTCAAGTTCGTTATGCAAATGCTTCTCGAATTCCTCGACCACTTTGCGCGGCTTGAGCCGCCTGCCGTCTTCCCACCAGCGTTCAATTAAACTCGCGCAGATATCAAGCAGTGCGATGTCGTGCGCGATAACGCGTGCGATGCCGGGACGCAGAATTTTTATTGCGACTTCGCGTCCATTAGGCAGCACGGCGAAATGCACTTGAGCCACCGAAGCACTGGCAATGGGGGTTTCCTCAAAACTTTTAAATACTTCATTGAGTTTTTTATTGTAGGCGGCCTCCAGCAAAACCACAGCTTGCGCGGAAGGAAAGGGCGGCACCTGATCTTGTAGTTTGGCCAGCTCATCAGCGATGTCGACAGGCATCAGATCGCGGCGGGTAGAAAGCATTTGCCCAAATTTTACGAAGATCGGACCCAAGCTTTCCAATGCATGGCGCAATCTCACTGCACGCGGTGCAGAGGTGTCACGTGCGAATAGCAGTAAGTTAATCGACATCCGCAACCAGCGCGTGCGTGAATGCGCAAGCAGAAATTCGTCCAAGCCGAAGCGCAATACGACAAAAATTATTTTTAGCAGGCGTAACAGGCGCATGAAAATTTTACGAATAACGGTGAGCGGCGCTAAGCGCTCCGCCATTATTATGAACGGCGGTACGGGTCAGAAGCGACTCAATACCCAGCATTCCGCGTGCTGGGCAATCTGAAAACAGCTATCAGTGAAACCTACCATGCTTTTGATTCCCGTAAGTAAATACGCAGACCATTATTTGGCCGAAGTTCAGTATCGCTTAACCGCCGCTTCGATCTTGGCATCATCCCAAGCGCCTCGTTTCAGGTTTAATATTGAGCGTGAGCGAAGTTATCAAAACGCGTAAATTCACCCGGAAAGTCAACTCAACCTTGCCTATCGGGCCATTACGCTGTTTACCGATGATAATTTCCGCCTTGCCCTTATCAGGTGAATCGGGGTTGTATACTTCGTCACGATAAATAAACAGGATCAAATCGGCATCCTGTTCAATAGCGCCGGATTCGCGCAGATCGGACATCATCGGGCGTTTGTTTGGGCGTTGCTCCAAGCTTCGGTTAAGCTGCGACAGCGCCATCACGGGCACTTGCAACTCCTTGGCTAGCCCTTTCAGAGAACGTGAAATTTCCGAAATCTCGGTAGCACGATTCTCACTTGCCTTACTTGAAGGGGAGGACATCAACTGCAAATAATCGATGATAATCAACCCTAGGCCATTATTTTGGCGATGTAACCTGCGTGCACGCGAACGTAATTCAAGCGAATTTAGCGCGGCGGTTTCATCAATGAAAATGGCCGCATCATTCAACCGTCCCAGCGCATGGGTCAGGCGCGGCCAGTCATCTTCCTGCAAACGCCCTGTGCGCAAATCATGCTGGTTGAGCTTACCTACTGAACCTATCATACGCATGGCCAATTGGATACCGCCCATTTCCATACTAAAAATTGCTACTGGCTTACAGCCTTCCAGCGCTACATGCTCGGCGATATTAATGGCGAAGGCAGTCTTACCCATGCTCGGACGCCCGGCAACAATGATCAGTTCGCCTGGCTGCAAGCCAGAAGTCATGCTATCCAAATCTGTAAATCCGCTCGCCACACCGGTTACATCGCTAGAATTATCGCGGCCATAAAGTGTCTCAATCCGCTCCACCACTTTCGTAAGTAGCGGGGGAAGAGGACTGAAACCCTGGCGGCCGCGCTCACCCGCCTCAGCGATCTCAAACACACGACTTTCAGCTTCATCCAGCAACTGATTCGCGTCGCGTCCGGCCGGATTATAAGCGCTAGTAGAAATTTCGCTGCCAACCTCGGCCAATTTCCGCATGACAGCACGTTCGCGCACGATTTCAGCATAACGCCGGATATTGGCTGCGGATGGTACGTTTTGCGCCAAAGAGCCGAGATAAGCCAATCCACCGGCTTTGTCGAGTTCAGCATTACTTTCCAGCGATTCCGCCACGGTGATAACATCCACCGGTTTGGCATGCTCGGTCAAACGCGCGATATGCCGGTAAATCAGTCGGTGCTCAAAGCGGTAGAAATCTTGTTCGCTAATCAGGTCGGAAATTTTGTCCCACGCGGTGGAGTCCAAAAAATACCGCCCAATACCGATTGCTCGGCTTCCACCGAATGAGGCGGAAGTTTTAGCGCCTCAAGCTGAGAATCTGTGGGAGTAATATGATGATTATGCAGTTGCTATGGGCACCTCTAAAAATTAAGAGTTCTAAACAAGACTAGGCGCGAATAAAAAATGTTGACGCAGCATATAATTGATATGTAAGGAAACATTTTTTGTGAGCAACAACGTATTGTGACGAGACGGGTTAAGCAGGCAATCCCCGAAGGGGATGCTCGCAAATCTGAATTTTTAGAGGTGCCCTAAGTTGTTGCCCCAAAGCTGGCTGTAGCATTCTATCACTGAGAAAATTATTGCCAGCAGAAATAAAATAGAGCTGTTACCAGCTCTATTTTATTTACAATAATGCGTAGAAAACTACGGCTTATGTTCACCCAGCACTGAGATTGTGATATTAGCTGTCACATCGGTGTGCAACACAATGCTCACTGGGTAATCACCAATTTGCTTTATATGCCCTGCCGACATGCGCACTTGAGTTTTTTCCGCAGTAAAACCTTGCAGTGCCAGCGCCGCAACGATATCGGCATTAGTCACGGAACCAAACAACTTGCCATCAACACCAGCCTTTTGTACGATTTGCACAGTCAATCCATTGTATTTCTCAGCCCGTGTCTGAGCTTCCGCCACCTTAGCTTGCTCTGCGGCTTCCAGTTCAAGACGACGAACTGCAAATTCCGCCTTATTACCTTCAGTCGCACGCTTGGCCTTGCCTTGCGGAATCAAAAAATTACGCGCATAGCCATTTTTGACATTGACTACGTCTCCCAATTGGCCAAGGTTTACCATTTTTTCCATAAGTATCACTTGCATGTTCTACTCCTTAATGCAAATCTGTGTAAGGCAGCAACGCCAAGAATCTTGCACGCTTGATTGCAATGCCCAATTGACGCTGGAAGCGCGATTTAGTACCAGTAATACGCGCCGGAATAACCTTGCCATTCTCGGCAATAAATTCCTTGAGAATATTCAAATCCTTGTAATCCACTTCTGCGATCTTATCTGCGGTGAAGCGGCAAAATTTGCGGCGTTTAAACAGTTGACGCGAAGAGTTACTCTTCTTGTCATCTTTTTTCTTAAAAACACGAGCCATGCTGTGCCCCTTATACTAATATAATGTTATCAATGTGCAGCACAAGTTGTGTGATGCGTAAACTGCGCTGAGCCAAAAATCCTTCTGCCTTTACCCGCTGTCCAAGTTGCAAACTGTTAGCCTGCTGGGCAGCTGCACCAAGAGCCAAAGCTGAATATCGCACTGTACTTGACGCGCAATGCCAGCCTCTAATTGCGTTGAAGCATGACGAATTTTAATGCGATTCGCGCTATTCCCGCCGGGGTATATCGCAAACCATCTAATTCGACAAGTTCTCCATCAATAGAGAGCCAGTTACAAGCTACATTCAATCAAGCCGCAACTTCAGCTGGTGCAACGGGCTCAATTTGAGGAGCCTGTCCTTGGCCTGCCGCAGGGGCAGTCAACGAACGCGATTTTTCCTCCCTCATCATTGCCGAAGGGATTGTGACCGCAGATTTGGTTTTAATAGTCAAATGGCGCAGCACAGCATCGTTAAACTTGAATGCATGTTCCATTTCATCCAAAACTTCCTGGCTGCACTCAATATTCATCAACACATAATGCGCTTTGTGAATTTTTTGGATCGGATAAGCTAATTGACGGCGACCCCAATCTTCCAAGCGATGGATCAAGCCATTTTTGGCCGTCACCAGAGTCCGGTAACGCTCAATCATAGCGGGCACCTGCTCGCTCTGGTCGGGATGCACGATAAATATAATTTCGTAATGTCGCATTAATACTCCTTTTGGATATAAAGCCCCCCGCCATGCGTAACGGTGGAGCAAGGGTTTGAGGGAATGCGATTATAACGAAAAATCCAGTCAGGTCAAGCAAACGCTTGGTCCACAGCCTCACTGCATCTATCTCAAATTCTTTAAGAAAACAGATTACTTACCCATTTGAGATGACAGAAACATATCTACTAAACCGGGTAAATCACCGCGCAAGGTTGACACCTATATAAAACTACATCTGCGTAAAAAAACGGCCACTCATTTCTTCCAGCCCCAAAGCTTGCAGTATTTCCCCCAATCTTTCAGCCGGGCGGTTACATGGCAAATTTTTAAAATTTGCGATGATAAGTTCATTTTTCATCGAATGCTCCCACCCCACTAGCTCGGTCACTGTAACCTGGTAGCCATGGGCTTCTAATTGCAAACAGCGCAGCACGTTGGTAATGTGGCTGCCAAATTCACGGGTATGGATAGGATGACGCCATAATTCAGTCAAAACATTTTTAGCCAGATTTTTACCTTTGTTTTTTCTTAGAACCGCCGCTACTTCGGCTTGGCAACACGGCACCAAGACAACAAATTGAGCATTTTTTTTCAACGCAAAACGTATGGCATCATCAGTAGCGGTATTACAAGCATGAAGCGCTGTGACCATATTGACCTTGGCGGGCAAAACCTCCGACTCAATAGACTGCCCTACCGATAGATTGAGAAATGACATGCCTGAAAAATTAAGCCGTGACGCCAATTGCTGCGAATGCTTAACCAAATCATCACGGCTTTCAATACCGTAAATACGCGATGCATCGTTTAACGTCTTGAAAAACAAATCATAAAGGATAAAACACAGATACGACTTGCCTGCCGCATCATCTACCAGTTGAATGCTATGGTGGTCTTGCTTAATTTCTTGTAGCAGTGGCTCGATAAATTGATAGAGATGATAGACTTGCTTGAGCTTGCGTCGGGAGTCTTGATTCATCTTCCCATCCCGAGTGAGAATATGTAGCTCTTTAAGCAAAGCAATTGACTGGCCAAGTTTTATTTCATGCATACCACTCCCAATAGACCCCGCCGAAATAAATTTCACCTTATTTTGCTTTAAATCTGCCAAGCAACGCATTGACAATCAGAGCCATGCGCAGGCTGATTTGATCGTCAGGCAGATTAAGCCCGCAGCGGCGTCAAAGGCTACCTTGAACCGGCATCATAAAGAAGATTGTAAGGCAGTAAAAGCGCAATCCACAAGAGTAACCACACCGACTAATAAGTCCGCAAAAAAAGAGGGGTGTTAAAGGCTACGCCGACATGGTCTTATTGATGCTCGACACCAGTCAAAACCTATCATTACAACTAAAAAAGCACCAGTCGCCTGGTGCTTGATTCAAAACCACATGCATTATTTTAGATAATTTACACTGATCTGCGACGACGCGCAAAACCAAAACCAATTAGGCCGGCACTCATTAATAGCAAACTGGCAGGCTCAGGCACTTCCCGTGGACCACAATCTACGGTACAAGGCGAGTCGTTGGTACCTTCACGAACATACAACGATAGGTGTGATAAGTCAGGTATTCTTCCACCATTGTTTAAAAAGTTAATTGCCCATGTGCCGCCATCATTACCGTCAAACTTTACATCATCAAGAAGCCACGCACCAAAACGATCACTTGCTTTCAGCACTACAATAAAATCCAGGGTTACTGGTAAGATGGTAGGAGAATTTGTATCAGTACCAGTTAGTGTCCAGTTGCCGCTTTTACCAGCAGTTGTAGTCAGGCTAAAATTGATACCCAAAAAGTGCCAGTACCATTGGGGGTAGTGCCGGGATTATCGTCTTTTGCTAGGAGTTTCCATAGGTCAGTACCCCCGCCCCATAACGACGCCAACTCGCTATTTATTGTGCCTGCTACATTATCATTACCCATTATGACGCCGTAACAATCATCGGAATCAGCACCATTATAGGTCACGTGGCTTTTCTGCATTCCATCAGGATTTGGGTTGCTAGCGCTACAAAGTGCTGCAGCTGATGCGCCGCCCGCAAACATCATCAATGCGGTGGTGACAATACCGTATTTTATAAGTTTATTCATGATTTTTCCTTGAGCAATTTAAAAAAGACCTGCATATTTTTATACCAAGCAATATTTATACCAAAATTTAATGTTATTCTTAATATTATGTATTTAATGTAATATATCTATCTACGCTATATTTTTGTGCAATCTTTTTATTTGAATTGTAAAGTATCCCGACAAACAAAAAACCGTACGCCGAGCCATTAAGAATTGGTGATTGAAGAGATCGCCAAAATCATTGACGATACAACGCATCAAGAAACCGTTATCGAAAAAAACGTACTCAGGCGCGGGAGCTTGTTTAAAGATTCTGAATTTGCAGTGATCGATAATCTTAAGAGTTTTAAATACGGAATGTATTAGCAAGAGCGGTTTGGCGAAAACGATGTACCCAAGTATCCTACCTTACTCAGTGAAATCATCAGCGTAAAATTTTTCGAAAAAAAGCGCCCCGGAGGGCGCCTGAACAATCCGCAAAAACTTACTATCTATTTATTTACCATTACAGTCTTGCTAATTGTGTTATTTGCAGCATCGTATGCCTGCACAGTTACACTATGCGCACCTTTGGTTATATTACGTGTATTCCAGTTGTAACTCAAAGAGTTACCGTAAGCAACAGCGGCTTGCTTGCCGTCGATACTCAGAATTATTTTTGCGACACTCTGATTGTCAGCAGCCAACACGCGCACAGTCTCCTTATTAGAGACTGTCATACCATCCGTGAGGTTGAAACTACTAATTACGGGTGCGACGGTGTCACTGCCGATAGTTACCAAAACGGTGGGGAAATGCCTGAATTGCCTGCCGCGTCATAGGCATAGGCGACAAGGGTGTAAACACCGTCCATGAGCGCTGATGTATCCCAGGCAAATGCAAAAGGCGCATTGTCGTCAGTAGCAAATTTTTGGCCGTTAACATAGAGCTCGACACGGGTTACGCCTACATTGTCGGAATAATTTACATCGACTGGAACACTGCCGGCCACCTTACTGCCTACCGGTGAGGTGATGAGAATAGTGGGTGCCTGGGTATCCAGGCTGGTTGATGTTTTTATAATTGATTGAGCGGCTAACACGGCTTTGGCAGCATCAATCCGACCCGCGCCATAATAGTCATCATAACCTGCTGTACCTAGGTCAGCTGCAGTGGATTTGAGAATCTGTTCAATATCAACAGGGCTCAAGTTGTTGTTGGCTGAGATCATCAACGCGACTGTCGCTGCCACGATAGGACTAGAGAAAGAAGTGCCGGAAACATTACCATAACCACCGCCACGAAGAGTGGTGTAGATGTTGACACCCGGTGCGGAAATATCCACGTAAGAGCCATAGCTGGACCAACTAGCGCGCTGATCATTGCTATCTGTGGCCGCGGCAACTAGCATCGAATCGCTCGCAGCATAACCCAGTAACCCGCCGGTGTTACCAGCAGACACCACAACCACCCCGCCTTTGTTGCGCAAATATTGCGCCGCAGACTGTACCGTGGAGCTGCCCGATACACCGCTATAGCTTATGTTCACGACTTTGGCACCATGATCAGCCGCCCAATAAATGCCTTGCGCCACGGTGCTCCAGTACGCCACATTACCATCAGGAGCGGATATCCGTACCGGCATAATCTTTGCGCCCCAAGCCACGCCCACGCTACCCATACTATTGTTAGCCGCCATCGCTGCTGTACCGGCAACCTTGGTACCATGGCCATAAACATCACTGGTGTCAGCATTGTTGTCATATGTATTCCAGCCGGGAATCATATTAGGAGCGAGATCAGGATGCGTACTATCCACCCCAGTATCCAGAATGGCAATGGTCACGCCACTACCATTGGCATTATCCCAAGCGAAAGGAGTCTGGATTTTCGGCAGAGCCCAACTACTGCTGTAAGAAGGATCAGACACTACTGCATCATGCGTGACTGCCATATCCAACTCAACGTATTTTAGTCTAGGATCTTTTTCAGCTCGCGCATGACCTCCACTTCATCAACATCTTCCGGCAGTTCGACTACATGAGCATTAAGTTTTTGAGGTGGATTCTGGATTTTCCATTGTGAGACTTCAATGCACCCTCAAACTCACCAGCGGTTAAACCAGCACGTGGAGCAATCAGCAAACGGCCTTTTGCCCAACCGGCAAAGGGTTGGGTGCGGGTAGGTACGGCACCTTGCGCAATTGCCAACCCTACTCCCTGAGCCGAAACGGAAGGCGCAGCATGGCTCAAACTGGCGCATCCTGCCAAAGTGAAAGCCAAAGAGAAGTGAACATGCGAAACTAGGCGTGTCGCCCGGATAATCGAAACAGTTACGGTCAGAAAATGGAACTGAAAATTGATGTTGGCGTGACATGTCAGGCTCCTTAAATTGGGTTAGCAGTCTGCTGATAAAGCAAATGAACACACCAAGGATTTAAAGCCTGAGTATTCTGGTAACCCCGCTATCTTTGAAAATGCCAAGACCGGAAGCTTTGCGTCCCCACCTCGCGATGGGTTTGCCTTTTTCAGCTATTTGAATAAGTCGACAATATTTTAATAAACTTTAGGGTATCAATAAAAAATCCCATAAAATTTTCCTAGAACCTTTCTGGGCTTGCATGGTACAAGCTCAAATTATTATCTTAGCATCGTCACCGGCATCGAAATTTCGTCAGCCTTCAGGATTCCTAGAGTTCATTTGTAAATGCTGACAGTTATGTTCCTTCGAAAATTATTCTTAAAAAATGCTGGTAAACATACCAGCATTTTAACAACAAGCTCAAAAAGCAATATACATGCCAAAAACCATAAAACAATATTTAAACAATTGTTTGTGTTACTTATTATTGATATGTTTCTACAAATAGGTAGTTATAACAACAATAAAGTGTCGTTTTTGCAGACAGCATTATTTAAATTTTCTTACCCAATTGAATAATAACTTTAGTTTTTGTCGCAAAATAAACATCCTCACGCATCAAGCGCAATGAGCCGCTGTAGAGAATCAGCAGTTGGCAGCACGTCTACGGCGAGATGTATTTTTCAGCATTTGTGCCGGTTAATTCATCGCAAACAGTACGGTTTGGGAAACGGATTAGCGAAGCGAATAATAAATATTATGTCAGGACTGATGATAAACGCGAGGCTCTCAAACAACTCACCATCTGCATAATAACTTAAACGAACTCCTTACAGCCTAAATATTAGGGGGTATTTCCGGAGATAGCGTATCATTTTTTATGTTTCTTCATCCACTCACTGGCTCGTCGCTGAGCCTCGGCAATTTCGGCTGGCGTCATGAATGATTCCACAATCCCAAGTCCGCTTCCTATATCTGCATCATCACCCATGCCAGCGATATTATTGACCCATTCACCAGCAACTTTAAACCACTTGCCACCTGCGCCAGCAATATTGAACCACTTATGGGCTTCGATGTAGTCTTGGGGAACGCCCAAACCCATGTCGTACATGACTCCCAGATTGTTTTGGGCCTCCACATCGCCCTGTTCCGCAGCCTTGTTCCACCAAAATACAGCTTGCTGGGTATCCTGAGAAACGCCTATGCCGTTGTCGTACATGAACCCCAGTTTAAATTGCGCGTGTACAACTCCCTGCTCTGCGGCCTTACCATACCAGAACACAGCCTGCTCATCGTCCTGAACAACGCCGTTGCCCTCTTCATACATAACGCCCAGCTTGTATTGAGCCTGCGCAACCCCCTGCTCTGCGGCCTTGCCATACCAAGATACAGCCTGCTTATAGTCTTGCGTAACACCTTGGCCTTTTTCATACATAAGACCTAGCGTGTATTGCGCCAATGCGTCTCCTTTCTCCACCGCCTTGTTATACCAGTGCAAAGCCTGCTCGTAGTCTTGTGTAACGCCCTGACCCTTGTAATACATGACTCCCAAATTGAATTGAGCCTCCGCAAAACCCTGATCTGCGACCTTACGATACCAATGCATAGCCTGTTGGTAGTCTTTTTTAATCCCTTGACCATCGGCATACATACCTGCCAAATAAAACTGCGCTTCCACATGCCCATGCTCCGCAGCTTTTTTTAATGATTCAGCAGCTTTTGTATAGTCCTTGCGGTCAATAAGTTTCATCCCATCCTCAAAGTTTTTTGCAACATCCTGAGGTGTCAGTGCCACCATAAAATCATCCTTCCTATAAAATAACCGCCTAAACTCACCTGTTACCAATTTTACCCCATAACAACTCCAATCTCCTCCCACTGCCAGCTATACAATTCACGCCAAAGAAATACGCCGCCAACCTCCCCATGGTTTGCGATTAGTTTGAGTACACCAGGATAAATTTTTTAACCGTCTATACTCACATATTAACCATTGGTCAGTATCTGGCCGATAGGTTTTGAAGAATGACCGACTTCTGGTAAAGTTGCACGCTATTCAAAAAAATAGTGCTCGCAACTTTGAGATGGCGAAGGTAGTAGCTAGGAGATGTAAATAAATGCTAAACCCAAACACCCTGACACAAGAAAAAAAAATAAAACTACGTTGGTTTGTTGCTTTATCCAGCCTACCATTGCTTGGCGTGGTGACTGCGTTTGGAATTGTACCGCAGCCTGACACTCCCTATACATCCCTTACAATGGTCGCGGAAGAAATCGTCCTGCCCCACAATACGCCAACCATTACTGACGTCACCAATTCCAAGGCCGCCACATACTGGCGTAATGAACGCGTACAGCGGGAGATACGGTAACTGAACTGCTGCGCCGTATGCAGGTAGACGACCCCTCCGCAAGCGAATATCTGCGTCGCAACCAAGCTGCAGCATCCTTCCGTCAACTTGCCACAGGTAAATTCGTGCAAGCTGAAACCAATGCAGATGGTAATCTTCTAGCGTTGCGTTACCTGGATAACAACGGTAACCAGATTTTTATTGAGAAAAGGGTTGGCGACTTCAAGACCAGCATACACCCCCCCCTGCTTGAACAACGTTTGCTCATGCGTACTGGAGAGATTAGCAGCACACTCTTTGCCGCGACTGATGCAATTGGCCTGCCGGAATCTACCGCTAACCAATTAGCTGAAATTTTTGGTAGTAATATCGACTTCCATCGTGACCTACGCAAAGGAGACAAATTCAGCGTAGTTTACGAAATGGATTATAACAATGGCGAACCGGTTCGTACCGGACGCATTCGGGCAGCCGAGTTCGTCAATCAAGGCAAGAGCTATCGTGTCGTGTACTTCAAAACTGACAACAGTCACGGCGATTATTACACACCGGATGGTAAGAGCATACGAAAGGCTTTTTTGCGCTCACCACTTGAATTTTCACGCATTAGCTCCGGTTTCAGTCTATCGCGCTTTCACCCAGTACTGAATACATTGCGTGCGCATAAAGGTGTGGACTATGCCGCAGCGCTAGGTACCAAGGTTAAAGTCACTGCCGATGGGACAGTATCCTTTGTCGGCAAACAAGGCGGTTATGGCAATGTTGTGATAGTAGAGCATCAAAGCCGCCACACCACCGTATATGGGCATCTATCACGTTTTGCTAGCGGCTTGCGCCGCGGCCAGCGTGTGGGGCAAGGGGACATTATTGGCTTTGTCGGTATGACTGGTTTAGCCACGGGCCCACACTTGCATTATGAATTCATGGTTAATGCTCAACATCGCGACCCCTTGCGTGCCGCATTGCCAGATGCCGCCCCATTAGACAATACGCAGAAGCTTGCCTTCAAGAAGCTACCGCAGCCTGACCGCCCGCTTGGGCGTGTTGCGCGATACTAACTTGGCTAAACTTGACTGAACAAAATCGCGCTAAGCAGACTCACATAGTTCAGAACCATTCTAAATTTTATATATGCATCATGTCCGGCCCTAGCTTGGACAGCATTGATGTTGTCTTGTTTGATTTCTCCACCAGCTACCCCAAATTGCTCGCTACCTCCTTCCAAGCTTACGGAAGGAGGCTGAAGGACGCGCTGCTAACCTTGCATCACCCTACAAATGACGAGCTGCATCAGATGCAGTTAATCAGTAATGAATTGGCGAGCTTGTATGCCGCAGCAACGGCAACCTTACTGCGCACAACCAATATCACGCTCGGTCAAATACGCGCTATTGGCTGCCACGGACAGACTATACGTCACCGCCCTAGCGAAGGTTATACTCTACAACTCGGTAATGCGGCCTTACTGGCCGAATTGAGCGGCATTACTGTAGTTAGTGACTTCCGCAGCCGTGACATCGCCGCAGGAGGGACAGGGCGCTCCGCCTGTTCCTGCTTTCCACGACAAAGTATTACGCCACCCAAGCATTCATCGCGTTATTGTCAACATCGGTGGCATCAGCAACCTTACTAACCTACCACCCAAGCGTCATACAGCAGGCTTCGATTGCGGCCCGGGCAACATGTTGATGGATGCATGGATTGCTCTACAGTGCGGAGAACCTTACGATCGAGACGGTGCATGGGCCGCCAGCGGACAGAGTATTCCAGCGCTGCTACATAAGTTGCTGGACGAACCTTTTGCATGCCATACCACCGAAAAGCAGTGGGCGTGATTTGTTTAACCCAGCCTGGCTAAACAGTAAGCTACGCGGTGACGAATTACCTGTCGACGTACAGGCCACTTTGCTCGCATTTAGCAGCCGCGTTATTTCAGACGCGATCCATCGTTTTTGTGATGGCGCACAAGAAATTTATTTGTGTGGTGGTGGTGCGCGCAATCAAGCTTTAGTGCGAAGCTTGGGTATCTCCTTGCCAGATTGCCGTATTCAAACCACTGACACATTAGGCATGGGAGCTGATTGGCTGGAGGCCATCGCTTTTGCCTGGCTGGCACAGCAACGTTTATATGGTTATAGCGTCAATTTGGTCGCGGTTACTGGCGCACGTCACCCCTGCATACTCGGGGCGATTTATTCGGCTTAATTTTAATTTCATTTGTGATCACATAGGCAATAGTGAAATCTACGATTAAAGCCAACAACCGCACCGTCTGCTCCAAGCGAACCCGTACAGCGAATGATATGGATTGCAATTGGATACCTTCCGGTCACAGCAGGGTGCGAAAAAATTTCTTGCGCCTATGAATTAAACGGAGTCAAATTTAACTGACGGACAAATCATCTGAATTGTGCCGCAAAATGTTGCCTGCGGGCGTAAATAGCCAATGAAATAAGCGGGCACTGCCCTGTAGCACGTACATTACGTGACGCGACTATATTACGTCTATTAATTTTCCTCACATCATCATGCGCCCCCGTCCTGCTTCCTCTACCCCTGCGCCTCATGGCGATTGGAATATCATTCGCACCCTTCTGCCTTACCTGATGGAATTCAAGGGTCGTGTTGTGCTGGCATTGTTGCTGCTGGTGCTGGCCAAACTGGCTAACGTGACGGTGCCGCTGTTGCTCAAGGAAATCGTGGATGCTCTGGGTCAGCCAAAGGCAATGTTGTTGGTTCCGGTGTCTCTCGTGGTTGGCTATGGTTTGTTGCGGCTCTTTAGCACACTATTTGGCGAGTTGCGCGACGCGGTATTTGCCAAAGTAACCCAGCGTGCCATACGGCGCGTAGCACTCAAACTATTCGTTCATCTGCATAGCTTAAGTCTGCGCTTCCATCTGGAGCGACAGACTGGTGGCGTATCACGATATTGAGCGTGGTACGAAAGGGATCAGCTTACTCAACTTTATGCTATTCAGCATTTTGCCGACGCTGCTGAAATTGGCCTGGTTGCAGGAATTTTGCTTTATAAATACAACGCGTGGTTTGCGGTTACTTTCATCACGCTGATTGTGTATATCATCTTTACCTTATTCATTACCGAGTGGCATGATATTTCGCCGTACCATGAATGATATGGATTCAAAGGCAAACACGCGCGCCATAGACAGCCTGCTTAACTATGAAACGGTAAAATATTTTGGTAACGAGGACTATGAAGCGCGACGCTACGATGAACACATGAGCAAGTGGGAAACATCGGCGGTGCAGAATCAAACTTCGCTGGCAGCGTTGAATTCCGGGCAGAGCGCTATTAGTTGCCATCGGCATGACCGCGTTGATGCTGCTGGCATCGAACGGCGTGGTAAAGAGGAGGTGACCATAGGCGACTTGGTTCTAATCAATGTCTTCATGTTGCAGCTTTATATGCCACTGCATTTTCTTGAGCTTTGTTCTATCGCGAGATCAAAAGCACTCTCTGGTGGATATGGAAAAAATGTTCCGCCTGCTCGATGAAAACCGTGAGATACAAGATGCGCCAGATGCGGTTGCGCTGAAGGTTGATCAAGCAGCAGTTCATTTTGAGCAGGTGTGTTTTTCTTATGCACCAAAACGGCAGATTTTATTCGATCTTAGTTTTGATATTCCGTCTGGACATACGGTCGCTGTGGTGGGCTCGAGCGGAGCGGCAAATCTACCTTGTCACGGTTGCTGTTCCGTTTTATGATGTAAATTCAGGACGCATCCTTATAGACAATCAGGACATTCGCAAGGTGGCCACAGGCCAGTTTGCGCGCCGCGATTGGCATTGTGCCGCAAGATGCCGTGCTGTTTAACGACAGCATTTATTACAATATAGCTTATGGCCGCCCCGAAGCCTCGCGTGAGGAAATATGCATGCGGCGCAATCGGCCTATATTCACGATTTTATAACATCGCTAGCCGGATGGCTACGACACCATGGTGGGGGAGCGTGGATTGAAGTTGTCTGGTGGAGAGAAACAGCGTGTGGCGATTGCGCGCGCTATCCTCAAAAATCCAGCTATCCTGATTTTTGACGAGGCGACTTGAGCTCTGGATTCAACATCCGAAAAGGTAATTCAGCATGAATTGCGCAACGTTGCATTATAATCGAACCACGCTGGTTATCGCTCATCGCCTATCTACCGTCGTGGACGCAAATCAGATATTGGTAATGGACAGTGGGCGTATTGTTGAACGTGGTACGCACCGTGAGTTACTAGGAAAACAAGGGGTATATGCGCAAATGTGGGCGCTGCAACAACAAGAAGAAGAAGAAGTATCAGCCGATTACACCTATAACGCCCTGAGCTGGATTGGTACCAATATTGTTGATATGCGACCCATTCACCCGGAAATCGATTTAAATTTTTGTTCGATTTCGTGTTCTGCAAATGTCTCGTATATACTTGTCTGGCGTATGTTTTCTATGTGCATTTTAGATCATTCGATGCCTGTATATTGTTGCAAGAAAGTATGTTGAATTTAAAAACACACATTTCAATTGAAGTTTTATATTAAATAACAATTATTAATAAAATCAATGCATTATAAACATAAACAAGGGCTGATTGGTTAATATTGTGTCTGCAGCGCATCGCCTAGTTGCGCACGAAATAGGGAACTGCATCAAATATGAAAATTCACGAATATCAGGCCAAAGAACTCCTCCGCCAGTATGGCGTGCCGACTCCACGCGGATCGGTGTGTTTCAGCGTGGATGAGGCCATTGCCGTCGCACAGCAGTTGGGTGGCCCGGTGTGGGTGGTGAAAGCGCAGATTCATGCCGGTGGGCGTGGTCAGGGTGGCGGGGTGAAGGTGGTGAATTCGGTGCAGGATGTAGGTACGTATGCTGGAGAGATTCTTGGCATGCAATTGGTTACACACCAGACTAATGCTAATGGGCAATTGGTCAGACGCCTGCTAATTGAGGAGGGCAGATGGCAAAAAGAATATTACGTAGGAATGATAATCGATCGAAGCAAGCAGCGTGTCGTGCTGATGGCCAGTAGCGAGGGCGGAATGGAAATTGAGGCAGTCGCTGCGCATACACCTGAAAAAATTCACAAGGTCTGGATAAATCCTTTGTCGGGACTGATTGATGCTGAGGTAGATGATGTGGCGCGGCAGATTGGCATCCCGAGTGCAGCACTTGCTCAGGCACGTGCCTGTTTTCAAGGCTTGTACCAGGCTTTCGTGGAAAAGGATGCGATGTTGGCGGGAAATCAATCCGCTTGTGCTAACTGCGGATCAGAATTTATTGGCGCTGGATGCAAAAATTAATTTCGATAGTAATGCGTTATTTCGTCATTCAGAAATTGTAGCGTTGCGCGATCTGAAAGAAGACCCAGCCGAAGTTGAAGCTTCAATTCGGCCTTAGCTATATCTCACTGAATGGCAACATTGGCTGCTTGGTGAATGGTGCGGGCTAGCCATGGCGACCATGGATATCATTAAATTGTATGGTGGCATGCCAGCGAATTTTCTTGATGTAGGGGGGGGGGCCAGCAAGGGAAAAGTAACTGAAGCATTCAAATTAATGTTGAGAAATCCGAATTTGCGCGCAATTTTGGTAAATATCTTCGGCGGAATCATGAAGTGCGATGTGATTGCCGAAGGAGTGGTGGCAGCGGCGCGCGAAGTGCATTTGAAAGTACCATTAGTGGTGCGTCTGGAAGGCACTAACGTTGATCTCGGAAAAAAATTCTGGCTGAATCTGGCTTGCCAATTATTTCTGCCGGTGATATGGCAGATGCGGCAGCGAAGGTTGTTACTGCGGCAAAGGGGCGTAATGTCCATTCTTATCAACAAAGATACTAAAGTAATGACGCAAGGCATGACTGGTAAAGTCGGCCAATTTCGCTACATTACATTGTAAAAATTATGCAAATGGAGCGAATTGTTTTGTCGCTGGGGTGACTCCCGGCAAGGCCGGACAAAGCTATGAGGGCATTCCAATATTCAACAGCGTAATGGAAGCTAGCGCGCAAACCGGGGCAACGGTCTCAGTGATTTATGTACCCCCCTCCCTTTGCTGCTGCGGCGATTGACGAGGCGGTGGAAGCAGGGCTGGAGCTGGTGATCTGCATCACAGAAGGCATACCCGTACATGACATGCTACGCACGTTACAAAATGCAGGGCAAGAAGACGCTGCTGATTGGCCCGAACTGTCTAGGACTGATTACACCGGACGAAATTAAAATTGGCATCATGCCCGGACATCCACCGTAAGGGACGTATTGGCGTAGTGTCACGTTTCGGGAACGTTGACTTATGAGGCAGTCTGGGCAGCCGACTGAACTGGTTCGGACAATCTTCCTGAGTCGGAATAGGCGGTGATCCGACTATGGCATGAAGCATTTTGGTCTGTAATGAAATTATTCAACGATGATCCGGAGACCGATGCTGTGATGGTGGGCGAAATTGGTGCAGTGATGAAGAAGAATGCGCGCTGGATTAAGAGCAACATAAAAACCCGGGTCGGCTTTATTGCTGGGATTACCGCGCCGTTGTGGTGCGTGTCGGGGACATGCTAGGCAATTATTTCCGGGGGGGTCAGGTCTGTTCCGAGGACAAATTGGCAGTGATGGAAGAATGTGGCATCCAGATCACGCGCAACCCGGTTGAAATGGGTAAAGTGGGAAGCATGTTATTTTGTATGATAAACATCCTGATAGTTAAGTTTCTTTCACTTTGTAATCTAGGCTGTCAAGAAAAATCATCGCTCCTTGATTTGTTACTCGTCTATTTGTACTAGTTTAAGAAGCTGATATCCATGTAGCTCGCCGTACAAATAATCTCACAAAATTTGCTCTTTAAGCTGAAATCTGCCACCGATAAAAAGGAAGAAGAATGATTTTAGTAATAGGAGGTTATATTTGCTTCGCATACGGTTGTTGAGCTGATGTTGGCTGGATTCGAGACTCTGATTAGTTGACAATTTTTGTAACAGCAAGGCAGGTTCTTGATCGTATTGAGCGTATTGTTGCACGCCGACCGGGATTTGTAGAGGCTGATATTCGTGATCGACAAGCAATGCAGGCCTTTTGCAGGGCATCATTTTGATGCGGAATCCATTTTGCTGGTTTGAAAGCGGTAGGTTAATCTGCGGTAGCAACCGTTACGCTACTATGACAATAATGTCTATGGTAGTTTGGGTTGTTTGAGATGATGACCGAAGCGCAGGTAAAAACGCCAGTTTTTTTCTTCTGCTACAGCTTACGGTGATCCTGCTACCGTTCCAATCTGGAGAATTTTCCACTTGGTGCGACCAATCTATATGGTAGAGCAAGCTGATGATCGAGGAGGTGCTCCGTGATCTTGCGATAGCTGATCCTTCATGGGAATTGCGTTGCTTCGTTATTTTAACCCTGTGGGCGCGCATGAAAGCGGGACTGATTGGCGAAGATCCTACTGATATTCCGAGTTAATTTGATTCTTATATTGCCCAGGTAGCACAAGGTCGGCGAGGTGTTGTCGATTTATGCTGATGATTATCCAACCATTGATGGCACGGGTATGAGAGATTATATTCACGTCGCGATCTTGCTATTGGTCGCGCCGGGACTTGAAAGTTGGTTGATCAAACAGAGTGGCTACTTACAATTTGGGTACGTGGGAGTAATAGCGTTTTGGAGATGGAGCGCATTTGAGCAAGCCAGTGGAGTGTCATACCCTACCAAATAGTAGAGCGTCGCCTGGGGATATTGGAACATGTTACGCAGACACTACGTTGGCGGAACGTGATCTGAGTTGGAAAGCGAGCGTACTATAGCGCAGATGTGCTGATTCTTGAGATGGCAAATTTTGTAGGTCCTCGGATAAATCCGATGATGTAATTGGTTCACCGTAAACAGTCACTTGGTAAAAATTGTCAACACGTTGAGCGGGCAATACCATACCAAAATAGCCAAGAATAAGGCTAATCCCAAACGATTGGTTTGGTTTATTGAAATTTCTCATGCTGAATGCCTCAGCAAGATAATCCCGTAAATTATTTTTGACCGGCCCAGGTGAGTTCTCCTCATCAAATTAATACCATCCACTCTACCGGTTTTATTCCGGTGATTCACTGGATCAGGCAGAGCAACTAGATTTTTTCTATGCCTCTCTCTGTTTTTTGACAGATTGCTACACGTACCTGCAAGTTATCGAGTGTCAGGAATACTTTTCTTGCCTATTTCAGCGTGCACAGATAAGACTCACTGCTGTCGCCGTACTCACCAAGTCAAACTGATAGTATCAACACAACGTTGTCGATATTATTCCACACGACTGAGATCCAAGCCTCCTTATAATAGCCGCAGTCTTTCAGGTAGCATATCACGACCAAAATCCACGAACCTCATTACACTCGAAAAACGTGCAAGAGCATCTACAGCAGGTGCAGTTTCTGATGCTAAGCACGTTCTGGTCGAAATGCTGAGCGCAAGCAGGAAATGCCACGCCAAGAACGTCATGAACTGCCGGGGAAGCATACTGCACAAGCAGAATCTAGCCGAGCCAAGATAAGCGGGCAAACCGCATCTCTTCTGAGGTCGGTTTTATCTTGAGTGGCGCGTCATCGGGCAGCGTTTGGTGGTATGGGATCTGGTCCAGACGATCGTGACGGGCGAAATTTTAATCGAAGTTTCGATTCAGTGTGAATCGTTGATTGCCACCATGAGTCGCGAGGAACTGCGCGAAGCGGCGGAGCAACTTGATACTGACGAGATTGCCGATCTGGCGCATGATTTGCCTCAGGCGGTAATGCGCGATGTATTTAAATCTCTCACCATTGAGGAGCGTGAGCAATTGCGCGCGGCGATGTCCTATCCGGAAGATGCGGTGGTGCGCTGATTGATTTCGATATGGTGACCATACGCCAAGACGTCACGCCGGGAAGTAGTGTCATGTTATCTGCGCCGTTTGATGAAATGCCCGATCATACTGACCAGCTATTCGTAGTGACAGAGATGATATTTTAAGGGCGTATTGCCACTTAATCCTTTATTGGTGAACGAACCGGAAGTACCGGTGCGTAGCTGATGTTGACCGATACCATTAAATTGCATTCGATGACAAGGCGTAACAAGCAGCCTGAAGCATTTGAGCGCTATGATTTAGCTTTAGCGCCCGTGGTAGAAGAAGACGGAAGTTGGTTGGTCGCGTTACGGAACACAGTAACGACCTATATCCGTTCTGAATCAGAGAGCGATATATTAAATACTTACTGGTTTGCGCGGTGAAGTAGACATCTTTGCTTCCGGTGTGGAAAAAGCGTAAAAACCGTTGGGCGTGGCTAGCGCCTAATTTATGTACCGCATTCTTGCCTCAATACGCGATAGGCGAATTCGAAAATACCATCGAAAAACTGGTCGCTCTGCAGTATTAATGTCTATCGTACGTGGGAATAGTTGGCAACCGGCAAATCTGACCGCCAACATTATCATCCGTTCACTGGTACTAGGCACCAACCAAGCCAATGCAAGACAGTTAATTGGCAGCGAACCCGGGCAATCGGTGGACTGTACGGTTTGATTTGGGGTGTGTAGCCGGATTGTTTGCTTATTTCCTATGTAAAAGCGTGCTGCTGGGCGTATTTTAACTGTTGCAATGGTGCTCAATTTAATCTGGCGCATTGGCTGGTTTACTGATACCTTTATCCATGCAACGTATGGGATCCGGCTATCGGTTCCAGTGTAATGCTTACCGCTATTACCGATAGTGGCGGCTTCTTCATTTTCCCTTCTTGGGCTCGCTCCCCATTTTA
Source organism: Nitrosomonadales bacterium (assembly GCA_016721605.1). Classification (GTDB taxonomy): domain Bacteria; phylum Pseudomonadota; class Gammaproteobacteria; order Burkholderiales; family Gallionellaceae; genus Nitrotoga. The sequence continues at coordinate 759 of JADKHS010000015.1, read as the reverse complement.
ATCTATTAAGCTCGATCTATACGAATTCGTGCCGAGATTTCAACAACGAAGCGCATATTTTAAAAAATATTGAGTCGTAACTTAATCATGAGGTTAATTCACTTTTGAAGCAGACCCTTGTAAGGCGGATTCAAGTTCAAAGCCAGCTACAACCTCAAGTGAGACTAAAAATTAAGAACCTATTGACGTTCATCAATAGACTGGAATTACTAAAAAATAAGCACTTATGGTAAAAAAGAGAGGTTTATGTAAAATATACAACCATTGAAGACATGAATTGGGTTTGAACTCAGGCCGAGAGGGTTGAAAATTACAAGATTTTAAATATCCATAGCGCGTAATTTTGCGACTCAAACACAAGAATTAGTCAATCCACTTTTCATTTCCGCCTCTTCGAAGGTTTTATCATCCACCCCGCTACTACGACGCCAACTTCGTACAACAACCACAATGGTATAGCAAGCATGAACTCGCGATACTACGTCCGGCGGGGTGAGGAGAGCACCGAGAATAAATGCACCGGACAATTACATAAGGTCGGATTTAAGCTTGGCGATACTTACCATATCCATTTTAATCCTCAATACCACTACTGCCACCGGCACTTCAAAAGTAGTACCAAAAGCAAGGAACATCCCCATTACGAAACTCGGGTATTTGTCAATATCAAATATCACCGCCGTACGTCTGCGGCGCTGCACCACTAAAAACCAAATACCACTGAAATACCACAAATATGCAAATTTCATGCCGAAAAAA